>JBCCQK010000416.1:0-7806 GCA_039024375.1 Bacteroidota bacterium | reverse complement strand
CCCCAAGTTGATACAAATGTAGTCGATGCTACGCATCTTGGCATCGAAGAGTCCCATAGGGACGACCACCTTTGTATTAAGCAGGCTAATCTGGGTCTCCAAAGGTGCAGCGCACCGACCACATGATTACTCGTTTATTTTTTGAACGCTAATAAAGGAATCTCCCTCTCTACTAGGTAAAATTGTAGAGAATCAAAGATACTTACTGCACCACCAATTTTTTAGAAATCACGCCATTTTCCGTGCGTAGTAACACCACGTAAATGCCTTGGACCAGTTCACTAGTATTTACGAAAACTTGTTGAGTACCCGCTAGCATTCTTGACCATCTATTTTGATACACTACTTTAGAATCAACACTCGCTATCGTCAAATCTAAAGCAGAAGTATTAGGTAATTCCCATTGAATCATTAGCTGCGAACGGGCGGGGTTGGGCATCAAGCGCATCGTCGGTGTTTGAAAGCTCGATAAATCTTGGGTGGAAGTGAATAAATCGCTGTTGGGCGCACCCGCTACCCAAAATTCACCACCAAATTCGTAAGCGCCTAAGTCGGGGGCTGTTCCCACAAATCCATCCGTAATGCCTTCAATAATGCGTCCTTTATCAATCAAAAAAGAGCCCGCTTTGGGCCGAAAATCGTGTTCGTCAATATCTTCAAAAGTATTGGTTCTGTTAATCGTATTAGACTGAACATCCTGTCCTTCCCAATCACCAATACTGGCGTAATTATTCCAAACTTTGTTGTTTTCCTGTACATACCCATTGAGCCAAATACCCATCGCTTTATCCACTTCCCAAAAGGTATTATTAAAAATCTCATTATCGTTGGCATCCCAATTCATTTGCACGGCCGACCAATCAATATTCCAAACCACATTATGATGCACCGAATATCCCTTACTACGGTTGTCTAAATAAATACCCGCTGACCGACCATCCGCATACTCGGGACCGTAAGTATCGTGAAACCAATTGTGGTGAATAGAACTGTTTTTATCTTCATCGTTGCCTACCACGTAAAAAATACCGCCATCGTTATTGATGAGCATACAGCGAGACACATCATTATAGGCAATTTCACAATTCTGCCTTGGCGCATAAATCCCGTCCCTACCAGTATGGGAAATAGTATTCCCGATTATTTTAGTATCTACGGCAGCGCAGCGGATGGGACTAGAATGTGTCCCAACGGTATTAAAATATCGAATCGTGTTATTACGAATGATGTTACCTTGAACATTATTCCATCCTTGAATCCAAATTCCATTATGTGAACCGTATTCGATGAAGTTGCCTTCAATTATGTTAAAACTGCTCTGTATGTGAATCGCACCATTTCCCTCTTGGGCAGTAGTATTATCCAATGCGTCCCATTGCTGTAAGCCATGTTGAAAGACTCCATTTTTTACGGTGCAGTGCTGTCCAGTTAGGTGGACTTTACCACCGAAGGTATTTATACCGTCGATTACTATATAATCTTTTGTAAGAAAAATACATTGCTCGCGGGCAGCGTATTCGATAGTGGCGTCTTCCACGTTGGTATTGTCGGGAATTTGAAAATAAGCGATTTGTGAACCTGCATTATAATACCATTCTTTTGCATAGTCCAATAAACTCAATTTGTCAAAAAAGTAGCATCGACCTCTATTTCCATTTCGTACCAAAGATGGATTGTGAGGGTTAAAAGGCCATTTATTGATGTCTATTGCTGTAAAATTGACTTTGTTCTCCGTGGTACCAGTAACTGACCTAGCCCAACTCATACCAGAATGAGCCCCTAAATACCAAACCTTGCTACCCGTTAAATCAACACCCGAAGATTCGGCAATCGATAAATCAGACGCTGAACCACCAGTAACGCTAACTGCCTCCACCGTAAAAGGGTCATGGTCTGCATTATTCGGCCAACGCGCTAAATCAGTTAAATCACCATTATAATACAATGCGTTTCGTCTACCCAGCGGCATGTTGACCTTCGCTCTATAAATGTTTCCAACGTGCGGTTCCCAGTTATCAATAATTTCTGTAGCCGAGAGTAGTACCTCATCGTTTTCGTAATTGGTAAAGGTAATGGGCGCACCTTCTTGTCCACCGTTCGGAGTGGTTAGTCTTTCTCGGTAAACCCCTCCCTTAATGTAGCAGATGTCACCCGCCTGCATAACAGATGCCGCTTTATTGATGGTCAAAAATGGACTTTCTTCCGTGCCAGCATTGGCGTCGTCCCCATCTTTGGCTACGTAATAGTTGTTGTTGTAATTTTTAGAATAGAGATTGCTATTGTCCGCCGAAGCATAACAGTTAGTACAACTTATCAAAAACAAAAAAGACACTATTTTTAAGAACATAATGAGTGATTTTAAAAAGAAAAATGGTGGTTTGGGATGGTTATCGTGTATCATTAGGCTGCCAAGTTCTTACCCATTTATACCGCGTAGAACGCTCTTCTAAGCTACCCTCAAAACCATCTGCGGCGGCAGTAGATGGCCAGTTGAAATCGTACGTTTCAATCGCCATGATAATGGCCATTGGATGGGCAAAGGGCATAGGAGGGACAATAGAAAAACGGTACTTGCCATCCAAGTAAATGTGGACATCCGTTGGACTTTTCCAGTAAACACCATAAACGTGAAAATCCTCGGAAGGGTCAAAAGTGCCGTAATCACCTGCTTGGTTGACCGTAGGAAGACAACTACTGCTACGTTGGCGGCAGTTGGCATTGACACCAAATTCAAAATTGTCGGCTACCTTAGCGTACCAACCCAGTTCGGGTTGCCTGAATACCCCCGATTTTATCCCGATACTTTCGGTAATATCCAATTCTGCTTTGGGAATATTATTACAATCCGCAGCGGAGGTCGTCAACCAAAAGGTTCCTGACATAATGGTTTCGGTGGTTCGCATACTTGCTTCCACGTACATGCCCGGTTGCACTACACCGTGAGACCGAACAATAGCGCCACCGTGCGTCCAATCGTCCCGACCATTGAGTTCATCTGCTTTAGGGCTATCAAATACTTCCGCCTCTAAACAAAGTTCACCGTTTTGCAGGTGGATATTTTCGGCTTCGAATAAGCCTGGCCAACGACCCATCCAATGAAATCTTCCTGGAACGATAGAACGAGTATCCCATTTGTTTTTGTCTAGACTATTGCCCATAAATTCATCCGAAAGATTTTCGACCTTGCTCCAGTGTTGGTCTTTTATCAAATTATCCTTAGAGGTATTTCCGACAATGAAAGGTTGGGCCTGCGCCAACAGCGCACTGCTTGCTAGAATGGATGCGATGATAAGTGATATACCTGGTGAAGACATGAACAATAGAATAAACTTTCGCAAAAATGCAATACGAAGTTATCCTTTTTGGGGAAGGGAACAGAGAAGAATTGTTTCTAAAACTAGGAGATATGGGTTAATTTGAGGAGCATTGATGGGGAGCAAGGAATAAGAAAATAAACGAATCGGTCATTCCTCTCCCCAAAAATCAACGACCATTAAATCACTAAATAAGGGCTTGTTGGCTGCAACAACTCGTTGGTGTTCGGGATGCGGCAGGTAAATGTCTCTGGCCGCTTCGTTCTCGAAGGTGAGTAGGCAAAAGTGGGTGAACCCTTTATTTCGGCCTTCTGTATTGATATTTTCCCCGCCTTCAAATTTTTTGATTTCTGGAATTTTGCCCACTAAATCTCTAAAGATTTGGATGGCTTCTTCTTTTTGTTGGTCGGATACGTCTTCTTTGAACTGAAAGGCTACTAGGTGCCTTAGCACTTTCTGTTTTTCCGCTATTTGATTATTAGCTACCTGATTATTAGAACAGGCGGAAATGCTAAACACTAAAAATAGGAATAGCAAATTTTTGTAGAATGAGTTACGATTTTTTACCATAAAGCGCAAAAGTTAAAGTGAAGCGTTTATAAATGCATTACTGGGGTTCAGCATTACCTAACAATTCAAGAAATGCTACTTTTCCAATTTTTCCAACTGCATAATTTATTACTTCTCCATCTGGGTTTGTAAAAATGGTTACTGGTTCCTAGCCGAAGGCGGAACGGAAGGCCGCACCTCAATCTTACTAGGCAAAGTCCGTGGATTCAGGTGTACTAAATCCGCCACCATTTGTCCAATATCTTCGGGTTGTATTTTCCAAGCCTCTTTTTCCGTGACTTGATGACCATTAAAGTGAGTGGCAACGGAACCTGGCATAATGGTCGATACTTTAATATCGTAGCGTCTTAAATCGAGCATGATGGCCTGCGAAAAGCCGACTAGGCCAAACTTACTCGCATTATAAGCCGCTCCCTGCTCAAAGAAATTGGTGCCCGCCAAACTAGAAATCGTGATAATGTAGCCTTTGGATGCTTTCAGTGCGGGGATAGATGCCTTCACTGTATTAAAAACACCTGTCAGATTAACATCAATCACTAAATTCCAATCCTCGGCACTCATTTTATCAATCGGCGAGAATTTTCCCACTCCTGCATTGGCAATACAATAATCTAAACGTCCCCACTTGTCAATGACTTGCTGCACGGCACTTTCTTCACTTGCTAAGCTGCGCGCATCTGATTGAATAATCAATACCTCACCCTTTCCTATGGCTTTTAATTGTTGCTCGGCTACTTCCAAGTCGCTTTGGGTTCTGGCGGTAATGGCTACGTTGATGCCTTTGTGCAATAATGCTTCCGCTATGCCAAAGCCAATACCTTTTGACCCACCTGTTATATATGCTGTTTTTGTCATTTTTAATTTTTTTTTAGTTATCGTAACTCAGGCATTCCTGCCTGAGAAATTTTCTGCTCAGGCAAGAATGCCTAAGCTACGTTTCACTCCCTATTCCCCTGTCCAATAGTCCAACACAAAAGCGTCCCCAATAATGGGTCCTATTTTTTTGACCAAGGCCAAATGTGCCTCGTGAAACAAGTAAGTTTCTCGGGCGTGTTCATCGTTAAAAGTAAGGGTAAAGCAATGAGTAAAACCTTTACTCGCCCCTTCGGTACTATCATTGATGCCCCATTCTAAATCGGCTATGGCAGGAATTTCGTTTTTAAGATTGACGAACGTTTTAACCGCCTCCTCTACTTGTTCCTTGGTGGCATCTTCTTTGTACTTTAGATTCACCAAATGCCTTAATTTTTTTCCACTTTTATCTTCTTTGGGGGCAATTTTGTAAGCAACGGCGTTGCCCATATTCCACCTACTAGAACCCGCAATCAAGAAGTTGCTATCATCTATTTGGTGCGACCGCAGACCATAATAAATAGAATACCCCGTCTCTAAATAATTCAAAGGATGCAGGATGCCTGCTTCGTCCAATTTGCATAATTGAATACTGGTATCGTCTCTAGTACCGACTGCTAGAATAGCTTCTTTGCCATCCGTAGATACAATTTCAATTCTGGTTTGACCTCGTAATTTGGTGCTTTCGTCGTCCTTCAATACGTAGTGCGGTTGAAGTGCCCCTTTTTTATCAATTTTAAAAACACTTATCCCGTCCCCGTGATAAACGAAGTTGGGTCGTTTAATGAAATTACCCCCCCTTTTATAGTATTTATGGTGTCTGTGACCAACTACCACGTAGTGATTGTCCCCCAAGGTTACACCCGTCACAGGATAAGCCCCCGTCAAATATCTATCGGTCAAATTATCAGCAATACTGTTGATGTGTTTGAAAGTACCGTCCTCCTTTACTCTAAAGCTACTGACGCCATTGTCTTGAAATCCGCCCGTGTATAAGTAGGTTTTTCCCTTTATTTTATGCACGAACATCCCGATAATACCATCCGTATGAATCTCTTCCGTATCTTTCATGGACTGCACGTGGGTCAATTTCCCATCATCTTCAATCTTAAAAGAACTCAATCCCGGTGTATCTTCTAATCCTCCAATGAACAAATAAGATGCTTTTTCCATGTGAATGACTTGCAGGGTAATGGCTGTTCCCAGATAGGTCTCCTCCGTATCTTCCATCAAAGCGACTCGTTCTAAAGAGCCGTTATCCAAAATTTTGTGTGTTTCAATGACATCGCCCCATTTGTTACCAATAAATAGAAAATCGGTGCCTTTGATGTTATCCGCCACCATGCCTCTTGCTGGTCCTTTTTGCTTGTATAACTCGTGCTTACTGATGTGGGTCATCTTACCCATTTCGTCTAATTGGAAAACGTCAACTGGGCCATTACCCCCCACATATACGTAGTGGTTTCCCCCTTTTTCGTAGCTGGTGACACTTACGGTAGTCTGCCCTGCAATACCTTTAAAATCTGTTCGGTAAACCATGGGGTCTTCCAAATTTTGGGCTGATGCCAACTGGGAGACCAACAGTAAACCGAGAAATAAGCAAATTTTTATTGTATTCATGTCACTAATGTTTTTTAATTTCAAGGAGAGTAGTGAAAAAATTATGGTGATTTTGAAAATCACCATGATTTAGGTACTTGACCTCCGACTTAATTATTGACCTACTGTTTCGGCTCCTGCCGTAGCAATTTCGTGGTCTTCTTCAATCGTGCCACCACTTACGCCAATCGCTCCAATAATCTTTCCGTCGGCATTTTTAATTGGAACGCCGCCGGGAAAGGTAATAAGTCCGTCATTGGAGTGTTCGATATTGTAAATGATGCCTCCAGGTTGGGTAAGTTTTCCTAAATCGCCCGTAGCTATATCGAAATAGCGGGAAGTTTTGGCTTTTTTGATAGCGACATCAATACTACCTAAGTAAGAATCATCCATGCGGATAAAAGCCTTTAGGTTGGCGCCCGCATCCACGACGGCTATGTTTACCAAAACTTTCATGTCTTCGGCCTTGGCTTTGGCGGCTAAAACAGCCTTTAAAGCTGCTTCGTGGCTTACGTCTAGTGGTGCTTGCTGGGCGTGTATCGTACCTACGGTATGCAAAAGCAAGCATAATAATAGCGTTTTTAAACCTTTTTGTAGTCCAGATTTTTTGTTGAATACGGTGGGGCTGAATGGATTTAATCTTCTATTCATTCCTAATGTTTTATGTTGTTGTCAGCTAAATTGAGCCGTGTAAACCACTAACTCGTTTGGTTTGCTAGCTGCACAAATTTCTGGAATAAAAGAGAAAAAAAAGTTGAACTAGTTCAACTGTCGAGTATTACCTTTGAGATTTTTTAATCTTGCTCAAAAATTCGTGGCTAATACCCAAATAGCCCGCAATGGCTCTATCCGTTAATTTCGAGGAGATGCTAGGGTAAGTCTCCACAAAATGAAAATAGCGCTCTTTGGCCGTTAGGCAATGATTGCGGATTAATCGTTTCTGCCAAGCAACCACCGCTTTCTGCGACATGATACGGAACAGTTTTTCCACCACGGGGAACGAGTTGTATAAATCTATCTTGTCCGCTCGGTTGATTAATAACACCTCACTGTCTTCTAATGCCTGTATGTTCAAGTCCGAAGGCGTTCGATTCATAAAACTATCAATATCCATCAACCACCAATCTTCCGCTGCAAAATATAAAGTGATTTCGTTCCCTTTATTATCTACCGTAAATATTCTAAAACAGCCCTCTACCACAAATCCCTCGAATCTACATATTTGACCTTGTCGGAGTAACAGTTCCTTTTTCTTTAAGGTTTTGGGCTTGAAATATTGGCAAATATCCTCCAATAGCGTCGGGGAGAGGTCTAAATTTTTGCTAAAATTTGCTTTTAATAATTCGTAGGACATGAGTGAGAAGTCAGATTTAGACCGATAATTCTGTCACCACCACTTTGCGGGCAACATTTTCTCCGCCAGCATGGTGGTGGCGGAGGCCGGTGACCTCAAGGCTCAGCTCGATGCGCT
>JBCCQK010000415.1:0-7811 GCA_039024375.1 Bacteroidota bacterium | reverse complement strand
GGTTCCAGCACTCAAAGTGCTGGAACCACTTTTGTACGAAAAATTTCAGCATAAACACTAAGGATGATTGTAATTTTTTTGGTGTTATCGGACCAAATTAGAGTTACGAACGGCACGAATAACCAATCACAAATAACGAATAACCAATCACAAATAACGAATAACCAATCACAAATAACGAATAACCAACACCCTAAATCTTCTGCTCGCTTGTCCAAACCGTCTTACAAACGCCTTTTTGACAGTCCATTTTTTTGGCCAACTCCCCATTTTCGTCAAACAACTGCAATTCACCGTGTTCGTTATCGCCATCAAGGTAAGTCCCTTTTGCTTTGAGTTGTCCGTTTTTGTAATATTCTATGAAAGGACCATTTTCCTCGCTCTCCACAAAGGTAACAATCTCCATCAATTCGCCCGTTGGATAATAGCGTTTCCATTGGCCCGTCATTTGACTTTGCTCGTAATTACCTTCCAATTCTAATTGTCCGTTTTCGTAAAAAGCTTGGTAAATCCCCTCAAATTGTCCGTCTTTGTAGGGTTCGATGGCTTGCACTTCGCCGTTTTCGTGGTATAATTTTCGTTCGCCGTTCAGTTCTCCATTTTTATAAAAAGCAACTTCTAGCAATCGACCTTGGCTATCAAATGACTCGCTTTTTCCCTCTCGCTCTTTGGTTTCTTTGTTTTGTAAATACCGTTCAATAAGTTGCCCGTCATCATTTTTCACCTCAACCAGTTTTGTGCGGGAAGAACAGGCTATGCAGCCTACAATGAATATCCAAAATACTTTTTTCATGGCTATTTAACGTTGACTAAGCCTTTTGAATTTTAAATTTTGCGTTTTAAATTAGGTAGGTATGAAGTTTTTATGAGGTTACACCCGCCTAGCTTTCAATTTCGTCAAGGCAGTAAGAGCACTTTTTTAACAAAGAAACCTCGATTTGTCTCCATTTTCACCCAATATACGCCTTTAGGCAAAATAGGTAAATCAACGTGAGATTGATTGTCCACTCTTATCAATTCCCGTCCCTGTGAGGAAAATAATTGAATGGAGCGAATAGAAATTTCGGCTGAGTGGTCAAAGTAAAGAACGTGAGTCGCAGGATTGGGATAGATGGTTATTTCAGTGGGTAAAACCTCGTCAACATGTACGATTCTCTCCTCACAATCGGTCAAGCGACCAGGTGATAGGATAGCTTTTTCCACTTCACTGTGCAAAACCGCTTCGCCGCTACAAAAGGTAACGGACTGATTTTCTCCCGCTATTTCTCCGTATTCGTAAAAAAATACAACGTTGTCCAAGCTATCCCGAATGATGATTTGGTCGCCTCGGTTGGCCAAACTTAGGTCTTTAGTGCTTGCGGTTTGTACTATTGCCGTTCCGAAAGTATCAGTAATCGTACCGCCGCCGAATACGACCAGTAGTTGGTCGGGTTGTAAAATCGTACTATCGGGAATTCGATGACGAATGGCCTCCGAATCGTCGATGTGCATGCCCGTCAAGTCAATAGTTTGGTCTGTGATATTTCTAAATTCCAAAAATTCGTCTGCTTTGGCATCCCTCTCACCGTCTTGATTGGCATCGCCTTCTATACCCGTTGGTGGGTCGGCCAATATTTCCGTTAATTCTAACCCCAAATCAAAATCGTCATCAAAAATGGTTAGTTCAAACTGGTCATTTATACTAATGGCGTTACTATCGGGGTCATTAATTTCCGTTATGGTTAAAACAAAGGTCTCGTTTCCTTCGAATAGCGTATCGTTACTTATCGGAACAGTTAAGCGGCGCTGACTGATAGAATTGACGGGAAAAGAGACCGTTTGTGGGAAGAAGTTCGCCAAATCTTCGTTGGTCCCACTACCTGCCGTTAAGTCAATCACTACTTCTACCAGTTGTGGTTTGGGGTTGATGAGGTTTAAGAATACATCGAAGCTTTCGCTATTTTCTAAAGATGTCCCACTCGTTTTATTGAAGTGAACGAGCGTTTTTTGACCATCATTAAATGGAAAGGAACTGACTAAAGTGCCCGGTGAATACGTCGTTCCAAAAGCGTCGCTTACTTCATCGTGCGGTACAAATTTAGTACCCAAAATATCGGGTTTGCGTACTAAGGAGGCGTCAATATTATCCCCAGAATAGCTAATACTATCGAGGATAATGCCTTGCTTATCCTGTAAAATAATCGTCGCACCCGCATTTCCAAGTCCCAAACTGCCACTCGAAGCGGTAAAAACCGTACTATTTCCAAAAATACCCGTCGGTAAGCCCCCGCCAAAAATAACGAGAAAAGAAGTAGGCGCTAAAAAAGTGGAATCAGAAAAGGTGTGTTTCACGTCGTTGCCAACGAGTAATTGAAAACCGCTAATGTCTGTCAAACTTTGGCTGCGATTGAACAACTCAATAAATTCGTCGTCTCGAGCACTGCGAATGCCGTCACCGTTGGCATCTCCTTTGAGGGTGGTCGCTACGTCGGCGTAAAACTCGTTGATAATAACTTGACTATTACCAAGATAGACGCAAAAAAGAAGTAAGACGGCAATGGTAGTCAATTGGGTCAAGAATCGTTTCATCTGTGTTTGTGTTTAGTGAAGTCGGCTAGCCAACAATGTGTTAAATTTAGCACAAAAAAGATTAATTTAATAAAAATATTGACATTGCTAGTCGATTGTTGTGGATAGAACTCTCTATTTTATTTAATTTTGAAAATCATCTTTGCATTTCGAATCATTTGAACAAGTAGTTCAAACTAAGGAAGAGACAATTCTTTTCAGCTTACTATTTATTGATAAAATGAGTCAAGACGAATCACAGAAAAAAGGGCAACTAGCCAAAATAATACTTACTATAACCTTTGTCGGCGTTTTGGTCGCTACCATATTTGGATATCAGAAATATCAAGAAATTTTCGGTATGAGCGTCCCCAAATCAATGGGAGAAGTGACTGTCGAAATTCCTACCAATTCGTCGTTCGAAGAGGTGGTTGATATTTTGAAAAGTGAACAGTTGATACAACACGAAGAGGCGTTCCGCTGGGTGGCCGAACGCATGAAATATCCAAGAAATCCGATGCGGTCTGGTAAATTTAAAATTCAACCTGGCTGGAGCAATTACGAGTTGATACAACACCTTCGAGGTGGCAAGCAAGAAACGGTTAAATTGGTTTTCAACCATGCTTGGACGGTCAAAAATGTAGCCGCCAAAGTCGCCGAATTTATCGAACCCGACTCTAGTGAGTTAATTGCTTTGTTCAATAATGAGCAATATCTGTCCGATTTGGGCTATAGTACCGCTACGCTAATGTCGTTGTTTATTCCCAACACCTACGATTTCTTCTGGAATACTTCGCCTGCTAAATTCCTAGAACGCATGAAGCGGGAACACGAATCTTTCTGGAATAAAAATGACCGCAAAGCAAAGGCCAAAGCACTAGGACTAACTCCCGAAGAAGTGTACGTTTTAGCTTCTATCGTTGAACGGGAGACCAATCAAAACGACGAAAAAAGACGCATGGCGGGTGTCTATTACAATCGTTTAAAAACCAAAGGCTGGCGCTTGGAAGCAGACCCAACGGTTAAATTTGCGGTGGGTGATTTTGGTTTGCGCCGCATCTTAAATACGCACTTGCAATTGGACTCACCGTATAACACTTATAAATATGGAGGGCTGCCGCCCGGACCGATTAGCATGGCTTCTATCGCTAGTATTGACGCCGTTTTGAACGTGGAAAAGCACGATTATATGTTTTTCTGCTCGAAAGGAGACGGTAGCGGGTACCACAGTTTTGCTAAATCGTTGAAGCAGCACAATCGAAATGCGGCCATCTATCGGGCGAATATGCGGAAAAGCGGAGCGTGGAACAATTAGCAATGAACAATGTGCAATGAACAAAATAATGTATAATTGTCAATATTAGTGAGTAGGTAAACTATTGATAATTGATAATTGGTAATTGGTAATTGATGAATAACGGTTTTTTAGGAGGGCTTTTACTATTGATTTGTGGCTTATTGGCTTGTGAAAATGACCTAGCGGAAGTGAGTCGTTTTGTGGAAGAGGATGCGGTGGCTATTGAGGTGGGCGAAACGGTGAAGATGCTGTACAGCGATTCGGGGCGGGTGGAAATGATGATAGAAGCGCCGATTTTACACCGACATTTGGATAAACGGCAGCCCAAACGGGAATTTCCCGCAGGTTTAGAGGTTTATTTTTTGGACAAAGAACAAAAAGTCCAGAGTTGGTTGACGGGTAAGTACGCCATCGAAAACGAGAATAAGCGCATCATTACGGTGCGAGATAGCGTCGTTTTGCACAATAATAATAGCGAAACCCTAGAAACGGACGAACTAATATGGGACCAAAGCACCAATATTATCTCCACGAAGCAATTTGTTCGCATTACGACTGAGGACGAACAAATTACGGGCTATGGTTTCAAAGCAGATAGGGAGTTTACTTATTGGAAAATTATTGCGCCGCAGGGAAGTGTGAAGATAAATCCTAACGGATTGGAGAATTAAGGGTTTCGACTCGGGATAGTCGAGTTACTTTTGTTACGCTTATCGCCACCAGAGAAATGTAAAACGACCCTCCCAAGTCGTACCATTCACAAAGCACTCATCGTATTTAACACCAAACTATTTTTGAAGATATTCTGGTCGGAAGATAACCTTCCCGTTTTCAATGCTCCTTCACATTGACTATTAACCAATTATTTAAGACTTTTGCACCTTGTTTTGTCTAAAAGTGGGTGATACTTTGAAAGTATCACCCACTTTGTACTAAATTTCAATCACTAACAATCAACGACCAACAGAATGGCACAAGACGATAAGTTTAAAAAATTAGTTTCGCACTGTAAAGAATACGGTTTTATTTTCCAATCAAGTGAAGTTTACGACGGATTAAGTGCGGTGTACGACTACGGCCCCTACGGCGTTGAATTGAAGAAAAATATCAAACAATACTGGTGGGATTCGATGGTTAAGATGCACGAAAACATCGTCGGCATCGACGCCGCTATTTTTATGCACCCAAAAACGTGGAAAGCATCGGGCCACGTTGATGCGTTCAATGACCCGCTAGTAGATAATAAAGATTCGAAAAAAAGATACCGAGCCGACCAATTGATTGAAGGCTACATGGATAAAATCGAGAAAAAGATTACCAAGGAAGTCACCAAAGCTAAAAAACGGTTCGGTGAGTCTTTCGACGAGGAGCAGTTTAGAGCAACCAATCAGCGGGTGTTGGCCAACGCCGAAAAACTGGAAAACGTTCGCCAACGATTGGCCAAAGCAATGACGGATAGTGATATGGTAGATTTGAAAGCGCAGTTGGAAGAATACGGCATTGCCTGCGAGGTGAGTGGTTCGAAAAATTGGACGGACGTTCGACAATTTAACCTAATGTTCTCTACTCAGTTGGGCAACATTGCGGGCGAAGAGGGCAAATTATATCTCCGTCCCGAAACGGCGCAGGGTATTTTTGTGAACTTCTTGAACGTACAGAAAACAACTCGCCAAAAAATTCCATTTGGAATCGCACAAATTGGCAAGGCCTTCCGAAACGAAATCGTCGCTCGGCAATTCATCTTCCGAATGAGAGAATTTGAGCAGATGGAAATGCAATTTTTCATCCAGCCGGGCACGCAAAAGAAATGGTACGAGTACTGGAAAGAAACTCGATTGAATTGGCACAAGGCGCTCGGTACGTCGCCCGATAAATTGCGTTTCCACGACCACGATAATTTAGCTCACTACGCCGACGCTGCCGTCGATATTGAGTTCGAATTTCCCTTTGGTTTCAAAGAGTTAGAAGGTATTCACTCTCGAACGGACTTCGATTTGGGCGCTCATCAAGAATTATCAGGTAGAAAAATTCAGTACTTCGACCCGCAGCAGAACGAAAACTACGTACCGTACGTGGTTGAAACGTCCATTGGCTGTGACCGAATGTTCTTGGCCATGATGAGCAATGCGCTACAAGAAGAAACCGTTCCCGATGCTAAGGGAAACGATTCGACGAGAGTGGTCTTAAAATTACCTTACGCTTTGTCGCCTGTCAAATGTGCAGTCTTGCCTTTAGTTAAAAACAAAGAGGCCTTGACCGACAAAGCAAGAGCCGTATTCAATCAATTAAAGTATTCCTTCAATTGTCAGTACGACGAAAAAGACGCCATCGGTCGTCGCTACCGCCGTCAAGATGCGATTGGTACACCGTTCTGCGTGACGATTGATTTTGATACCTTGGAAGATAATTCGGTGACGATTCGGGATAGAGATACATTGGAACAAGTGCGGGTTGGTATTGACGAAGTGGAAGGTATTATTTCGAAGAAGGTTAGTATGAAGGCGTTGTTGGTGTAAATTGCACGTTTGCCGCAAAGGCTCGTTGGGAGGCGAACAAATAATTAGAGTGTGTTACAAATTAGTAGAAACCAACTCGACTGCGTTATGCGGGCGAATGCCACGAGCGGGCGGGTTTGTGATTTTACCAACACATCAAAATTCCACTAAAATATAACACACTCAAATAATTGTGATGTAGATGGGTAGAATTGTGGAAAGTGCCGTCGGGTACTTCCTATCGATACTGCAGTCCATTTAGACTGAAAGTTCTAATACTTTTTGTCGCTACTTATTTTTAAAAAATAGCCAAAAGCACCCATCATACTCATACTCACCACCAACAGCCCCAAAGGAACCTTGTCAATTGAGTTCAAATTTAATTCTATCCACTGCTGCTGATATAGATACTGCAGTAATACTTGGCCCGCATTATTTACAAAATGGGCAATAATCGGTATCCATAAATTGCGCGTCCAGATAAAAAGATAGCCTAGTCCAGCGCCCAGCAAAACTCTGGGTAAGAATCCTTGAAACTGAAAATGAATAAAACTAAAAATGAGCGCCGTCAGCCAGACAGCGATGTGTGGGTTAGCCAACAATTTCTCTAATTGTTGTTGTACGACACCCCGAAAAAGCAACTCTTCTCCTACGGCGGGAAGCAAACCAACCAATAAAATATTTATCAAAAGTTCGGGGACAGCGTGAACATACAACAAATGCTGAACCGTTGTGTTGATGAGGTTTTCTTGCTCGATGGCCCAAGTTGGTAAAGGCAATTGTTGATTGAGCAAGTAGATATATTGTACTAAAGGATAGGTTGTTATTGTCAACAAGCTAACCAAAAGAATTGATTTAGTAGTTGGGCTTCGCTCCAATTTCGCCGTTTCCCAAGCCGTGTCTCTGTAGGTCAACCGTAAAAAAAAAGCAGCGGGCAACAAAAAAGTGCAAAGTTGGGTGATGCCAAGGGCTATTCTAATAAAGTTTTTTTTCTCGAGCGAAGTATCCCTCTGTAGTTCAGATACGGTTTCCGAATAATTCAAATCAAACAAATTTCCCAAAAAGCTAATGAGTAAACTAGCTATGAAGGTTCCAAGTAGGGCTAAAAATAGCAGAAGTACTAGATTATTAAAAACCGCTGCTTGGGAGGAAGAAGTTGGTGATGGATGCGTCATATTTTGAATTAAAGGCAGCTAAGTCCTCGGACAGAATTAATTTATATTTTCAGACAGGATAGACATGATTTACAGGATTTTGATTATCAGCATATTAAATCCTGTAAATCCTGTCAAAAGAAAGTTGATACTAATCTTGTCTAGTGGTTCAAGAATTAAGTAATTGACAGTTTAATCGAGTGTATTTTTTTGTTAGGCAAGGCATTTATTTTTTCAATAGCCGTTGCTATTTTAAAAATAAATAACGCAGCATAACGAAAAAAGACGCCGATTTAAACTATTAAGAATTTAGTTCTT
>JBCCQK010000414.1:0-7819 GCA_039024375.1 Bacteroidota bacterium | reverse complement strand
TTTATACATTTAAAAAATAATATACCGCTAGCTAAAAGAATCTTAGGGCAATGGCAAACTTAATTTGGGAAAGACCGATAAATTATTGGTTGTTTTTCTATTTGCAGCTAATGATAAAACCGTAAAATTGTAGTTGATTGAGCAATATTTCTCGTTATTTTTAGTGTACTTCTATCTACTTTTTGAGGCAAGAGAGGCGTTACTAATTCAGAAAAACGTACGCCAAAATAATACTTACTTTAAAAATTGGTTAACCAGTTTTTTAAAAATAATTTTATGCAATAGTAAAAGTGATTTGGGGCAAGTCACTATTTATTCCTTTTTTGCCTAGCTTATTTAGAGGCAGTCGTTAGCTTGGTGGGTTCCAACAAGATGCTAATAATGTTCAAGATTATGCTCAAACATTGTTATTTCAGTCAGTGCAACACTGACGGTGTACTTATTTTCAATGCCTCAAATAGCAGTTGTATTCATTTTCTTTCCCCAAAATAAAGTTGATTTTAAGATTTAGTTTTAAAAACATCTGAAATTGAGGTAGAATGCTTAACTTCTCTTCAATTATTACCTAATCAAACTCAAACTACCCTGTAATAATTCTATCTGGCCATCATTTAGTTCCAATTGGATTTTGTATAAAAAAACTGCGGAGCTGGCCGTTTTTTCCCCAATTTGACCATCCCATTTAGGCCTTTCTCCTTCTGAAAAATAGACTAAGTTACCCCATCGGTCGATAATTTCTACTTTTAAAACTTGTTGAACCGTCGTTGGCTCAGCAAAGAAAATTTCAAAAAAGTCATTGACACCATCCCCATTGGGAGAGAAAACATTTGGTACATAGGCAGCATTATTCCTACAGGCTGGCAATATAGTAGTTGGATGGTCCATAATAATTGAGTCCATCAATATACAGTTCTGAGCATCTTGAATCATTAAATGATAAACACCAGTTGACAAATTGGTGGGGTTAGTAGGGTTATTAGCAGTCGGCAACCAGCTAATATCATAAGGAGGACTGCCTGTAATATTATTCAATTTGACTTGACCATCATTAGCATCTGGACAAGAAGGGAAAATTATTTCCAAATCAAGCTCAATATTAATATCGTTAACCTGCCCCACTCCACTTGCTGTACCAATACAAGCCGCATCCCTGAATTCAATTAACTGATAAGTACCAACTCCAGAAATGGGTAAATTGAAATTATTATCAAAAATACTATCAATCTTCAAGGGTAAATTATTATCAATTTGGTAAGTAAATGACCAAGGTGGATGGCCGTTAAAATTGATGGGCAGCGTAAGCTCCTCTAAACCTTCACAATAATCAATACTTCCCGAAAGGATGGCCCTCGGCATTTCTTGAAGGTTTACAAAGGCAGTATCACTAGTTTTTTTATTACAAAAGTCGGTAACTGTTAAAACAAAGTTAGTAGGATTTAATATGGTTGCCTGTAAATTGTTATTAGATGAATTATCACTCCAAGTAAAACTAAAGGGAGGTACTCCATCCGTAATCTTTGGTACCAACGAAAATGGTTCACTCGCACAGACGGCGACGGTTGAAAATTGTACTACTGGTGGTTTAGAGTCGGCTATACGTAAAGTTGCACTACTGACGCCCCTGCATTCACAGGAGACGGAAAAATTCAAATTTACCGTTAAACTTTCTAGATTTTCCGCCTGCTCATCTGAAAAAGTTGGAACCGTTAAAACCACGCTATCTTGTCCAGCGGGAATCGTAACGGTTCTGGGAATACTAGGAAAATCAATCCCCTCTAAAGCTGTTGACAAGGCATCAATTTCAAAGTCCAGCGTCAAGGGGCGAAGATTAAAGTCTCCTACGGGTCGAGTAAAAACAAATTGTCCATCTATGCAATTTTCGTAAGCTACGGTATCGTTCTGATTGGGTACAACGGCTTTTACAGTAGCCAACTCTCCTAAATTAAAGCTTTTTGATTTTAAAAAAACGGCTGAATCTAATTTATCATCTCCAACATCACCCACGACTAAACGGATGTGATAAGTTTCACAAGGAATGACCGTAAAGCGAGCCAATAAAGGGACGGTAAAACCATCATATTCAATATTATTAACTTGCTGTGGGTCAAATTCTATATCACAATTAGCTACGTCTCCCGATAATTCATTTTTGATATATAAATCCTCATTGGCTAGATAATTGATAGTATTTATGGACACAAACTCCTCGGAGTCTGGCACCCGCGCTACATTAATAGCACCATCAGCAAAAGGCCCATTAATACCCGGGCCACTCACAAAAAAACCAAATACATCGTTAAAAATAGTTCCCACAAATTCGCAGTATTCTTCGGAGGCAAATACGTATTGAAAAGTGACTTGCGATACCACGGGCACAAAATCAAATTCAATAACTGCCACATCGTATAAATCATCGGTCGCAATCGCCATTAAATCCCTATCGGTTGAAGGTCTGTTAAACTGTGTGGTCGTTTCAACAAGCGTATTGGGACCTTCGGCTGAACTTATATTCCCAGTCGATAAAATTATTCCATCAGAAAAGTTGATAACATCTGCTCCATTCTCAAACACGCCAATACTTTCTAGTGCCCCCGAACTTTCTATATTGCTGATATTTCTACAAGTCCCTTTAATAAAAACATCGTTGATTAAATTAGCCGCATTATTGTTCAATTCGGTTTGGATACTAGTGCTTCCCTCATTTGATTGAGCCAATGATGAATAAAGGCTTAATTGAAAAAAGAGAAGAAAGAGGTATCTGTTCAAACTAATTATTTTACGGATTTTAATGCGCTATTTCCTAACCTCCCGAACAATTTGCAAAGCAGTCTCCGTATTCGCCGTCAACGTTTTAAAATCTCTACCCTGCAAAATCTGCTTAGAAATCAACTTAGACCCCATACCCACACAAATTGCCCCCGCACCAAACCAGCCGCTCAAATTTTCTTTAGTGGGCGCAACGCCGCCCGTCGGCATAATATTCGTCCACGGTTGAGGGCCTTTAATGGCCTTAATAAAACCTGGGCCATATACACTACCGGGAAATAATTTCACAATATCGCAGCCCAATTCCTCTGCTTTCCCGATTTCGGTCAAGGTGCCACAGCCAGGCATATAGGGCACTTTTCGGCGGTTACAAACCTTTGCGATGTCCTCGCGCAAAGAAGCGGAAACGATAAAATTGGCCCCCAATTGCATAAATAAACTAGCCGTGCCCGCATCGTTGATGGAGCCAACACCCATTATCAATTCGGGGAGTTCTGCTCGACAGAATTTGTTTAATTCGCCGAACACTTCGTGGGCAAAGTCTCCCCGATTGGTAAACTCCAAAAGCCTAGCGCCCCCTTCGTAGCAAGCGGCAATGACTTGTTTTCCCAATTCGATGTCTGGATGGTAAAATAAAGGCATCATGCCCTGTTCGGCTACCTTTTGTAAAACTTCTATTTTTGAAAATTTTGCCATATAATTAATTGAGAATGGAGAATTGAAAATGGAGAATTATCTAGCTACTCGCCCACTCGCATCGCCACTCATCAACTTCTCTACTTCCTCGACGGTTGCCAAATTCGCATCTCCGTAAATCGTATGTTTTAAACAAGAGGCCGCCACGGCAAAGTTCAGGGCATTCTGGTCGTCATCGGGATAATTGAGCAAGCCGTAAATTAAGCCGCCCATAAAACTATCGCCCCCTCCTACTCTATCCACAATGTGAGTGATTTGATAAGTAGGCGCTTCGTAAAGCGTTTTTCCATCGTACAGTACGCCCGACCAAGTGTTGTGCGAGGCGCTAATGGAACCACGTAGCGTCGTAATAACCTTTTTGGCCCGTGGAAACATTTCCATCAACTGCTTTAAAACCGACAAATAGGATTTTCCATCCATCTCGTGACCAGCAGTAGTTACATCCATTCCTTCGGGATGTAGGCCGAAATGCTTTTCGGCATCTTCCTCATTACCCAAAATAATGTCACAGCCTGCCACCAATTCGGGCATTACTTCGCCCGGTTCTTTGCCGTATTTCCACAATTTTTTCCGATAATTCAAATCGGTCGAAACCGTTACGCCCATTTTGTTGGCCATCTGAATCGCTTCCAAACAGGCATCTGCCGCTCCTTGGGAAATAGCGGGGGTAATGCCCGTCCAGTGAAACCAATCGGCATCTTTGAAAACGGTTTCCCAATCGACCATTCCTTTTTCGATGGTGGACATAGCAGAATGTGCTCGGTCATATACGACTTTACTGCCTCGGCTAACGGCCCCAATTTCTAAAAAATAAATACCCAAACGTTCGCCTCCTCGCAAAATGTGCTGCGTACCGACGCCTCTCTTGCGCATTTCCATCAAGGCGCATTCGCCAATATCGTTTTTGGGTAAACGGGTGACAAATTGGGTCGGAACACCATAGTTAGCAAGGGTGACCGCAACGTTACTTTCTCCACCGCCATAAATCACGTCGAAGGAGTTGGCTTGAGAGAAACGTCTTAGATTGGGTGGGGTTAATCGGAGCATGATTTCCCCGAAAGTGACTACTTTTTTCATAGATTAATCGTGTTGAAAAAGCAAAATGCAGTTTGCCTTTTCAAGGTTACTTGTTATTATGAGTTGGTTAATAAATAGTACGGAGACAAAAGTAAACTAAAATGGTTGGTTGCCCCATACTTTAATAAATCAAATTTAAAGTAATACTTTTTTGTTTTGCTATTTTAACCAAATCAAATACCCTATGTAAGGACGTGTTCATTTTAATTCTAGTTGCTACTCGTACTTAACAATTCAGCACAACGTAATCAAAGTCCATTGATGTTCCATCATGGGGTCACCTGCCTACACTCCGATGCGCTAACTTAGAATACAAATAAACTTATATACCCAACGCTTGACCACCTCCCACTTGAATAGTTTCTGCCGTCAAAAATCCAGCGTCCTTACTCACTAAGAAAGAGACCACACCCGCTACGTCCTCGGGTTGACCCAATCTTTTAAGCATAATATTGTTGGCCCAAGAAGCAAAAACTTCTGGTTTGGTCGATTTAATCTGTTTGTGAAAATCGGTGTCAATGGTACCAGGAGACACCGCATTCACTCGAATACCGTATTCTGCTAGGTCTTTGGCCAGTGCTCTAGTAATGGTATGTACTGCCGCTTTAGAAGTGCCGTATATTCCCGCACCAGGACCGCCCGCGTTCCACCCAGCATTAGAAGTATAATTAATGATGGTCGGATTGTCTCCTTTTTTTAAATAAGGAATGGCTGCTCTTGATGCAAAAAATACCGAATCGAGGTTTAACGCCATCACGTGTCGATAAAATTCGGTGGTCATATCTTCGAATCTAGACCGACCGCCTAGACCACCAGCGTTATTGACCAAGGCGTCAATCTTGCCGTACTTTTCACCAATTGCTTTAATGTTAGAATCAACGGCTGCTTCTTTGGTGACGTCAAACCCATAATATTCGGCAGTGATTCCTGCAGCCGTCAATTCGGCTACTCGTTTAGCACCCGCTTCGTCATCAATACCGTTGATGATAACAGTTAATCCATCGTTACCCAACCTTTTAGCAACGGCCAACCCTATACCTGCCGTTGCGCCCGTAACTATTGCTACTTTACTCATAATTATCTTTTTGAATTGAATGTTTTTTTTGTTAGAAGAAATTTACTTTATTAATACACAAATCGCTGGTTATCAATAACTTTTAGTTTGGCGTATGCGAAGTTTTTCGAAAATGTTTAAATAGGCTTGATTCAATACAGATTGGGTGAGATTTAACTGATTGACACTGATTTTTGACTCGAATAGCTGAGAAAATTAGTAAAAATCTGTTAAATCGGTGATGAATCACGTTGTAGTTTTCAGACTTCCGAACAGCCCTAATTTTTGATTTTAAATTTTGTGTTTTAAATTTTAGATTTAACTATCTCGGTTTTAAAGGTGCTATTTTAGGACACAAAATCCACACAGCGCCCAAGGCGGTCAAGGCTAGAGCGGCACCGATGATAAATACAGGCGTATAATTACCACCTGCCGTCAAAATGGGTACCAAAGCTGTTAATCCAAATGCGCCCAGTTTGGCCGCCATGCCCGCAAATCCAGATAAAGTGCCTACTGATTTTTTACCGTAGAAGTCACTCGGTAGCGTCTGTACGTTGCCAATAGCCGTTTGAAATCCGAACAGGATGACTGCCATTATTAAAACGGCGACTAGTGGACTACCGGGATTAGATAAGGCCAAGAGTGCAGGTAACATAATTAAGCAGCCTAAGGTGATGACTAGCTTTCTAGTTTTATCGACGTTCCAACCCGCTTTGATGCGATTTTGGGCCAATAGGCCACCAAACCAAGCGCCTACCATTGCCCCCGCATAGGGAATCCAACCATTTTTGGCAATTTCTTGTACGTCCATTCCATATACCTCGTTTAGATAAATTGGAATCCACACAACGAACAACCACCAAATGGGGTCAATGGCCGCCGAGGCGATAATCACGCCCCAACTTTCTTTTCTAGACAGCATCTCACTTGTCGTTGGATTGTAGCCTTCGTCATATTCACCATCTTCGTCCAAATCCTGATTTTGCTGGCCGCTCAAAATGTATTGGCGTTCGGCTTCCGTTAACCAAGGGTGGGTTTTGGGTGGCGATTTTACCAAAATGAACCACGGAATCAGCCATAATAACCCCAACACGCCAACGGTAATAAAGATATACTGCCAAGTGAAAAAAGCCGCCAAAGTACCAATAATGGGCAGGGAAATTAACCCACCAATGGAGGCGCCCGAGTTAAATAAACCCTGCGCAAAAGCTCTTTCATTGGTGGGAAACCATTCGGCGTTTCCTTTGGCGGCACCGGGCCAATTCCCCGCTTCGGCGACTCCAAGAAGTCCTCTGAAGACACCAAAACTGACGACTCCTTTGGCAAACGCGTGGAGTGCCGTTGCAATCGACCAGACGCCAATCGACAAAGCAAATCCTAGTCGAGTGCCAATCCAGTCAAATATTTTTCCAAAAATGGCTTGTCCAAAGGCGTAGGAAAAGATAAAAATGACAGAAATCAATCCGTAGATTTCCTTGCGCTCGTCGGCCGTTTTGTTCGGATAAAGGTCCGCAGCAATGTCTGGCCATAAAGCCCCTAAAGCCTGTCGGTCAATGTAATTAATAACGGCAGCTAGAGCGATTAGTCCAATCACCCACCAACGTAATCCTTTTAGTTGCATTATTTATAGTTCTATGTCAAAAAATCTTCGCGGTAGGGACTGAAAACATCTATCAAAGTTCCCGCTTTTAGGCAAGTACAACCGTGCATCACGTGCGGAGGGATATAGTAAGAATCTCCTTCTTTGATGATTTTCACTTCATCGCCAATGGTCATCTCAAATTCACCACTAGCTACGTAAGTTACCTGCGAATGATAATGTTGGTGCAGTTGACCAACCCCACCCGCTTCAAATTTAGCTTGCACCAGCATGATTTTTTCGTCGGTACCGTGAATTTGGCGCTGAATTTTTGGGTCCACTTGTTCCCATTTTTCTTGGTCAGTGAAAAAGAATTCCTTGCTGGGTTTAATTGTTGTTGACATATTAATTACTTTATTACAATTTATAGTTTACGGATGAGAACAAATTTATTGTTAGTTGCTATTCGAATTGTTCGAAGTGAATTCGCTTGACCTATCTTAAAGATAGGCAAGCGACTATAAAGTGCTTTTTCTGCAATTAGTTTAGAGTGGGTTGCTGCAAATACTTCTTCACATCAGATGATTTTTTCTAATGCCATTTTAAAATCAATGTCTTCGCCAAATGAATGATGAATGATATTAATG
>JBCCQK010000413.1:0-7860 GCA_039024375.1 Bacteroidota bacterium | reverse complement strand
CCGCTCGCAATTGTGCCACTACTTGATGCCACTCTGCGCTTTCCGTGTAGCGTACATCCTGCATTGCCGCCACTTTTTGAAATTGCTGGGCCGCTTCGGCGGCTTTCTCCTGTGCCAAAAGCGTATGCCCAATTCTATCTCGGGCATACGCTTTTGGCACAGGAGAAAGCCGCCGAAGCGGCCCAGCAATTTCAAAAAGTGGCGGCAATGCAGGATGTACGCTACACGGAAAGCGCAGAGTGGCATCAAGTAGTGGCACAATTGCAAGCGGACGATACAGGCAATGCTTTTAATTCTTTATTGACTAAAATCGCATCCGACGAAAGCCATGCTTTTAATGGTCAAGCGAAAGCGTTACAAACGAAAATTAACAGTTTTTGGCGAAAATTAGTAAAGTAGAGAAAGGAAGAATATTCTTTTTTCCTACTTTAGCGGTCAAACTCAATAAAAGTTATCCGCAATATGATTAGATGCCAACTCCTAATTCCTTTACTATTCCTTCCTATTGTTTTTCTATTTTCTCAAAAAAAAGAAAGCAGGGAAACGCTCCAAATTGAGGGACTTCAAGCGCCCGTTGAGATTATCATAGACCATTGGGGGATTCCGCACATATACGCTCAAAACGAGCAGGATTTGTTCTTCGCACAGGGATTTAATGCGGCTAGAGACCGTTTGTTCCAATTCGAAATTTGGCGTCGCCAAGCAACGGGTACAGTGGCGGAGATTTTAGGCGAGCGGGAACTAAAGCGAGATATTGGTACCCGTCTGTTCCAGTTTCGGGGCGACATTGAGGCCGAAATGAATCACTACCACGACCGAGGAGCAACTATCATTACGGCATACGTGGCAGGCGTCAACCGTTACATCGAATTGACCGAGCAAGACCCAAGTCTTCTGCCCCTAGAATTTAAGCTTTTAGGAATCAAACCGCAAAAATGGACGCCCGAAGTCGTTATTTCCCGACATCAAGGTCTGTTGGGAAACATCGGCGACGAGTTGAAAATTGGCCGCCAAGTAGCGGCCATGGGCGTTGAAAAAACGAAAGCACTCAATTGGTTTCATCCGAATGACCCCATCTTAGAAATAGACTCCAAAATCAATACAGAACTATTGCACGACGATATTCTAGAATTGTACAACGCCTACCGAAAACCCGTCCGCTTCCAGCCCGACGATTTGACTGGGGATGCCAGAAACGATTGGAAATCCTACGAAAACTTAGCCACTACCGACCAAGCAGAATGGGAATACATCGACCACCACGAACGGGCATTTTGGGGTAGTAATAATTGGGTATTATCGGGCGAACACACCCAAAGCGGTTACCCAATGATGGCCAATGACCCGCACCGTACGCAATCGACTCCTTCTTTGCGCTACATGTCTCACCTAGTCGCCCCTGGTTGGAACGTTATCGGTGGTGGTGAACCCGAAATTCCAGGTATTTCCATTGGCCACAACGAATACGGTGCTTGGGGCTTAACGGTTTTCCGAACGGACGCCGAAGATTTGTACGTCTATGAACTGAACCCCGATAATTCCGACCAATATTGGTATAAAGGACACTGGGAGACCATGCAAATTATCGAGGACGAAATTCCCGTCAAGGGGAAAAAAGCGCACCAAGTTCAACATCGCTACACTCGGCACGGCCCCGTTGTTAAAGTGGACAAAGCGAATAATGTGGCCTACGCAGTCCGTTGTGGTTGGCTGGAAATTGGCGGGTCTCCCTATTTGGCGAGTTTGCGAATGGACCAAGCCAAAAATTTTGAAGAATTTAAAGCGGCCTGCAATTATAGCAATATTCCGGGTGAGAACATGGTTTGGGTCGATAAAGCGGGAAACATTGGCTGGCAAGCGGTGGGGATTGCGCCTGTTCGGCGTAACTTTAGCGGTCTCGTTCCCGTGCCGGGCGATGGACGTTACGAATGGGACGGCTATTTGCCCATTATTGCCAAACCGAATGTCTATAACCCCGAAAGTGGCATTTTTCTTACGTCCAACGAAAACGTTACGCACAACGATTATCCGTTCAAAGATGCAATTGGCTACAGTTGGTCAGACCCCTATCGGGGGGACCGAGTGGCGGAGGTTCTCTACAGTGGGCAAAAGCAAACTTTGATGAGTTCGGCCGCTTTGCAAACGGACTATTATTCCATTCCTGCGAGAGAGTTGGTTCCGTTATTGAAAGAATTGACTATTAAAAATGGAGAAGTTGCTTGGGCGCAAACGATGTTATTGAACTGGAAAGACTTTCAACTGGATAAAAATTCCATTGAAGCGGCCATTTACGTGGCGTGGGAACGGGTCTTGAAGTCGGAAATGACGGATTTATTAGTGCCCAAAGAAATACAACCCAATTACCGTATCCAGTTGAAAAAAGTGATTGATTGGTTAGTCCTACCCGATGATAAATTTGGGGCTAACCCCATCAAAGGAAGAGACGATTTTTTAATAAAGGCCCTAACACAAGCCGTAGCGGATTTGACCCAAAAGCTAGGAGCAGACCATTCGAAATGGCAGTACGGCCAAGAAAAATACAAGCATATCTACTTAAAACATCCGTTGAGCAATGCCGTTAAAGCGGATTTGCGCCAAAAGCTGGATATTGGTCCCGTACCGAGAGGTGGAAATGGCTACACCGTTGGTAGCACAGGAACGAGAGACAACCAGCCGAGTGGCGGCTCATTCCGCATCATCGTCGATTGCGTGGATTGGGACCAAACCCTGGGTACTAACAGCCCCGGACAATCGGGTAATCCAGACGACCCATTCTACGACAATCTGTTCGATTTGTGGGCAAAAGATAAATTCTTTCCCGTTTTTTATTCTAGGGAAAAGGTGGAAGCAGTAAGTGCGAAGCGTTTTTTGTTGGAACCTAGATAGTGATACAACCTATCGGATATTTTGAAAATATCCTATAGGTTGGTTAAATACCCCATCTCAAGAATCCGCAAATTCGGTATAAGGACGCTTAAACGGAGCTTGAAATCCTAAGACAATGGAAGATTTTGGGACACCCATTTCCATCAAGTCGGTAGCGACACCGTGTTCAATAAAGTCTTTTTGAATCCAAATTTTATCATTTTTGATATCGAGATGTAGAAGACAACTGTGGATTCTTTCCATCCCATCCCAGCCTACGTATTGCAAAAAATAGTGCTTATTTTCGTCATCCAAGACTACTTGTGTGTCCAACTCGTCTAGTTCTCGGTCTCGAAAATCAGCGTATCGCTTGACTACGGTTTTTACGATTTCTTGCAGTTCCTTTAATCTATCCATAAGATTATTTTTTCAAGTTTCCAGCTCCATATCAATTTGACGTCTTTGCAAATCAGCGTTGGTAATCACCACTCGAACTGTATCGCCCATTTTGTAAGTGGTGCCAGTGCGAAGCCCTACCGCTTTCAAACGACCATCTTTAATGTCAAACGGTTCGTCCATCGTATCAAAACCGACCATCCCTTCGCATTTGCTGTGGACCAATTCGACAAAAATGCCACGGTCGATGATGCCCGAAATGACGCCGTCGAAGGCTTCTCCGATGTTGTTCTTAATAAATTCGACTTGTTTGTACTTGATGGATTCTCGTTCGGCATCTGTTGCCTTGCGTTCCATGATAGAGATATGTTTACACTGCGCTTCTAGTTTTTCTTTGTCCAAGCGGTAGTTCTGACCTTCTAGAACTTGGTACAAAATTCGGTGAGCAAGGACATCGGAATAGCGTCGAATGGGCGACGTGAAGTGGGAGTAGAACTCGAAGCCTAGACCGTAGTGGCCAATATTTTCGGTAGAATATTCCGCTTTGGCCATCGTGCGAATCGCAATTGGTTGTAGTAACTTTAGGGCATCGTTCGCTTCCGCTTTTTTGGCTAATTCGTTATAACTCTGGGCGATTTGCTGCGGCGTATCCGTTTTGAGTTGAACCCCTAATTCGTAGGCAAAACGGGCAAATTCGGCAACTTTGTCGGGGTTCGGTAGGTCGTGTACTCGATAGACAAAAGGAATTTCGGGTTTTTCCTTTTTGTTTACAAAAGTGGCCACTTCCTTATTGGCCAATAGCATAAAGTCTTCAATTAGCATATTGGCTTCCCGTCGTTGTTTTACATAGACTTCAATGGGTACCCCATCTTCATCCAGTTTGAACCGCACCTCCTCGCTTTCGAAAGCAATCGCCCCTTCTTTAAAAAGCTGTTTGCGCAGCTTTCGGGCAATTCGCTTCATGTCTCCCAATTCCTTGGCCATATCTCCCTCGCCCGTTTCCATTACTTTTTGTGCTTCTCCGTAGGCAAACCGACGATTAGAATGGGTGAGCGTTTTTCCAAACCATTTTCCGACAATTTTATCTTTTTCATCAAATTTAAAAACGGCCGAAAAAGTGTATTTATCTTCGTTAGGTCGCAATGAACAAAGCCCATTGGATAGTTTTTCGGGCAACATCGGTAGCACCCGGTCCACTAAATAAACCGACGTTGAGCGCAAATAGGCCTCTTTATCCAAAGCCGTTTTGGGTTTTAAGTAGTGCGTCACATCCGCAATGTGAATCCCAATTTCGCAGCTTCCGTCGTCGAAATATTCGATGGATAAGGCATCATCAAAATCCTTGGCGTCCACGGGGTCAATGGTAAACGTGGCAATGTGGCGCATATCTCGGCGCTTATTAGCTTCCGCTTCGTCCACGCCTTCGGGGAATTGATTAGTCTCGGCTAATACTTCTTCAGGAAACTCTAAATTGAAGCCATTATTAATTAGAATGGATTTCATCTCGATGTCGCTACTACCCGATTTACCGAGTACAGAAGTGATGATACCGACAGGACTTTTGTTGCCTTGGTCGTGCCATCGCTTCACTTTGACGACTACTTTGTCGCCGTCCGAAGCGTCGTTTTGGTCATCGGGGAAAACGATAATATCCACGGGCATATTGAGCTTATCGGGCATGACAAAACCGTACTTTCTGGACTTGGAAAAAGTACCAATAAAATACTCAGAAGCTCTGGAAACGACCTCCAATACTTCCCCTTCGGGCTTATATCGACCTCTTGGTTTCCAAGTATTTATCTTTACAATGTCCCCGTTGAGGGCCGTTTTTAATAGCTTCGAAGAGACGTGAATATCGTCTTCTAATCCATCTATCACGATGTAAGCCGAACCCGACCGAGTCATATCGACTCGTCCTTCGTAGATTTGCTTCTCTTTGGAGGAACCGTTGTTAATATCTTGTAAATTGAGCTTAAACTTATCGCCACCGAGGGAACGGATGACTTCTTTTTCGGCAAGTTTCTCGAGGGCGTCGTTGACGGAATCTCGGGAGTTGGCAATTTTCATTTTGCGAATAATCTGTTTCGCATTAAATCGTTTTTGGGCGTTTCGTTTAAAGAGTTTTTTTATTTCTACTCTTAAAGTGTGGGCGGCTAATTTTTTGCCCTTCACTTTCGTTTTCTTCTTTTTACTCATTATTTATTTCAAACTAGGGTTAATGAGCGTAGAGGATTTGGTAGGTTTTGTATTCGGAACTAGCTAGCAATTTAGGTTCTAAATCTTTAAGAGTTTGTTGGAATTTACTCCATTGTTTGTCAAAAAGATAAGTTGGCTGCATCCTATCAACTGTTTACTGCCTACTGTATTAGTGTCTTTTCAAATGCTCTACGCACTTTTATAGGTTCAATCAATCACACCACACAAACCTAACCTTTTAATTCTACTCTTGACACTAAATCGTTTAATACTTCAAAATGTTCGAGGGCCTGGCGTGTTTTTACGGTTGGATAACTAAGATGTTGGAAACAAAGTTCCCATCAGTCGAAAAAAATGTCCTCGACGTTGATTTTAAAATTAATGCTCAACGCCCTAACGTCTTCGTCATTTTTGAAAACTAGTTTTTCTGAGTAGTCACCATTCCCCGGTTTTCTGAAAACCTCAATTTGTCCATCTGGAATATTCATTATCCAGTATTCAGGAATCCCCACAGATGCGTACAACTCTAATTTAGTGGTCCTATCGTATTTTAAAGTGGAATCGGATACTTCTACTATAAGTAAAACATCCTGAGAAGTTGGATACTTTTTGCTATATCTTCTTCTTCCGTATTTGACAACGGCTACGTCGGGTTCTGGCTCGGAAGAATCAGAGATAGCAATTGGATTTTGTGTACGAATCGTCACTTTACCAATTAGTTGCTCAAAAAGTAGTTCTTCTAAAACCGAAACACAGTTTGCGTGTGGACTCCTAACTGGACTCATTCTAATAATTTCGCCATTGATTAATTCAACCCTATCATCGGGCGATAGAATCCCTACTTCTCCCATTTTGTGGTAATCTGCTACCGTAAAAAGCTGTCGCTGAACTTGTACCATAAGTCAAATATAAGTAAAAAGGATTGAAGTAAAAAAGTAATGAAGGATGCTCCGACATCAAGTATGGCAGGATGGCTATTGTATCATTCATCACCTATCATTCATCATCAATCATCCATCATCCATAACTCAATCACACCTCAGAATAATCGGCGCCACATCTATGTGATTGCTCTCATTCCCCGCACGGTCGGTAATCCACAGTTCGTAGCCTAACTCGTCCGTCGCACCTGGCACTTGTTCGCAGGGAGACCGACCGTCTTCGTAGTAGCAGCACGAAGTAGGTAAGGCGATATATATCTCTCCCGAAATTCCTTTACCAACCCCCTGTTGCCCAACAAAGGGAATCCGGAAACCGGGCTGTTGGAAGTCGTCTCGCATATCGACTAAGAACACGGCGATACTGTCATCCGAACCAATATCTCCATCGCCATCAGTAAACGAAATGGTCAGTAGCGTCGAATCGGTATTTGGATTTCTGCCCTGCTGCATAGAAGGCTTCGATAAACTAATGAACTCAATAACGGGTTCGATTGGATAGTCGGGTGGATTGGAACAAGAAAAAGCTAACAAAGCGGCCAACGCACAAAAGCTATAAATGAGTGATTTCATAAGCTAAGGGAAAGTCAAAATGTAAAATGTAAAATTATAAATCTAAAACTACCGTCATACTTGACATAATTTAGAGAACTGTTGCAAAGTATTCTTACACCTTCTTGTAAATAGAGCGCATGTTGATGCGGAAAGTTGGAAGAAGGCGCAAAAAAACACAAGTATCAGTTACTCCTTTCAAACGAAAATTTAACCTTTTTAGTTTAAAGTAGCAATGGATAGGCGCTGCTTTGTCGCCGTGACTTACTATCGGTTCCCCAAAAAAGAAATTGCTCTGCGACCAAAGCCACAGAGCAATCCACACACTATGAGAACACCCGTTAATTTGTTGAGTATATTTCCACACAGGTTTAAAAAACTGCTCCAAATCCAAAGACTCAGAGCAGTTCACACACTATGAGAACACCCGTTATATTTTTAAATCGCCTGCTAAAGGTTGAGTAAAGATGGTTAAAAAACTGCTCCAAGTTCGAAAACCCAGAGCAGTCCACACACTATGAGAACACCCGTTAAATTTTTACTCGCCTTGCGGCAATCATTTTTTATTCGTCTAAAAAAGGTTCAACCCTTCGTTCTACGCTTTCTTGAGAAAAAGAAGAACGGCGGCAGGGGGTATTCGCCACCGTTTTCTCAAGTATGTCCTTTTTAACCTTTTTCAAAAAATCAGTTCTTGGGATGATAACCGGTTTTAAGTACTTACTTTAATCGGTTGAAAAGAACTTTTTCACAGTTCTTCTGGGATATATACTTAATTCGGTAATCGGTCTTTATTGGAAAAATCCCCAAGGGGGAAAACTGATATTTTAGAATTCTTTAATCCTACAATTTGTCTCGTTTTGGTTGCGTTGTTAAATACATCTATAAGACGCTTTAAAATCCCAAAAAGATATAT
>JBCCQK010000412.1:0-7874 GCA_039024375.1 Bacteroidota bacterium | reverse complement strand
ATTATTGGGAATGTATCTGGTAAAACGATTGATGCCTGGAATATCGAGCGCTGCCATTGGGGCAAGTGGTGCGGCAATGGTCATATTTTCAGAGAATTGACCTGTTTTGGATTCTTGTTGAGCGTGGATTTTATAAATATTAGCTACTTTTTCTGGTCGATGCATGCTATCAAATTCAATGTTGTGAGCAATGAATAAATAAGCTGCTAAACAACAGGCTACCGCAATTCCTAACCCCAGAGCATTTATTAATAAATAAGTCTTGTTTTTGGCAAACAGTCGAAACGTCAGTTTTAAGTGATTTCTAAACATAAAAAAGGGTATTAAGTCGGTGATTAATTTTTCTTTTATCGCAAAAGGTCGTAAATAGTGGAAGGTCTGATACCAATAAGTAACTTTTGCCCTCCATGGTGACTTTTCTTTTAACTCTTGGACAAACTTTTCTTCTAAGTCACCTAATATCTCTTCAGTTAAGCTTCTTTTAAGAAACCAATTCAGAAATCTTTGAGCTGATTTTGGTGGCAAGGGCTTCTTTTTTTTCACGTAAATAATATTTTGATAAAAAAATATAAGTTTATCCATAGCAAAGGAGGTAGCAATAAAAGGTGGTTTTGCGCTTCTCTTTAGGGTAAGCAAATGTCAAAACATGCTAGAATTTCGTTATCTTTGTTCTGCAACCAAGAATAAAGCAATATGACTTCTCCTTTCCCCGGTATGGACCCGTATTTAGAAGGCTCAATATGGTCTCACGTTCACCACGACCTCGCCTCGGCAATTATGCAATTAATCGCTCCCAAAATTGCACCCGCCTATTTTACTCGTATCGAGCGCTACACTGTAAAAGATACTGCACCCGAATTGGGCTTGGGCATTATGTATCCAGATGTCGGCATTTTTGAGCCAAACGATGGTGATTTGTCTATAGTTAGTGAACCCGAAACAACTTATTTTGCTACGCCCGCTACGGTCACGATTACCAATATCGAACCCGTTGAAATACGCATTCCCGTTATTGAACTGCGAGATAGAGATAACAACCAACTAATTACTTGCATCGAAATTCTATCGCCCATCAACAAAAGACGACCAGGACTTGCGCCGTATCGCAGCAAAAGGCAGCAATTAATCGAGTCCAAAGTACACCTACTAGAAATCGACTTACTCCGCTACGGCACCCTTCCTTTCGAACACCCAAACGTTCCCAATACGCACTATCACATTACGCTAGTTCGAGCCAATTCGGGAAAAACGGATGTATGGGGTTTCAATATTCAAGATAGCATTCCTATTGTTCCCATTCCCCTAAAAAACCCCGATGCGGATGTTTTGCTCGATATTAGAAAAGCACTGGACATGGTTTACGAACGGGGCTTTTTTCACTTATCCGTTGACTATGAAAAAACGCCGCCGAAGCCTGCTTTTTCGGAGGAAGAACAGGCGTGGATGATAAAGATGTTATCTAATCGGTGAAATATTCATTCCGATTGAATCGTCTCTACAGGATTTGCCAAGGCAGCCTTTAAAGATTGGAAACCAACCGTTAAAAAAGCAATCAAAATAGCCACTAAGCCCACCACCGCAAAGGCCAACCAGTTTAAATCAATTCGATAAGCAAAATCTTGTAACCAAGTATTCATACTCCACCAAGCTAGAGGGATAGCAATAACCGCTGATAAAACGACTAATTTCAAAAAATCTTTGGAAATCAACCTAACTATATTTCCTACCGAGGCTCCTAGTACTTTCCGAATACCAATTTTTTTGGTGCGCAATAAAACGCTATGAGTGACCAAACCAAATAAACCAATACAAGCAATAAAAAGGGCGATTAAAGTGAAAATATTAAAAGCATCTCCAAATCGTTGCTCCGTTTGATATAAGTTGTTATAAGCTTCATCTAAATGGTTGATGTTGTAGATTAATTCGGGAAATAGGGTCTTCAGCGTTTGCTCAATGTGTGCAGTCGTTTCTTGAGAATCTTCTAGCTTTACTTTCATCACAATATTCCCATTATTATAAGCATTGTTATGATTCAATAAAGAGATGTACATGGGTTTAATTTTCAAATAAAATGGTTGAAAATGAAAATTTTTTACGACTCCAACCACTCTACCATCCATAAAGGATTTACCCACCGCTGATTCCCAACCAATAGCTTCCACTGCGGCCTCATTTAAAATATACGCTCCCGAAGAATCCGTAGGAAAATTAGGAGAAAAATTTCGTCCTTCCACCAATTCCATTTCAAAAACATCAAAAAAGTGATAGTCTGTTCGCATCCTATATATATGCAATTGTTTATCGTTGGCGGTCTTTCCTTCCCATTCACTTGCTAGACCTTGGTTGTTAGTGTTAATAGGTAAATTGCTAGAAATGGTGATATTCTCTATGTTGGGATGCTTTTGCAACTCACTCCGTAGCGTGGCTGCTTTATCAAAATAGGGTTGATTACCAAAAGGAACAAAGAGAATTTGTTCCCGATTAAACCCCAATTTTTTGGTCTGTATATACTGCAATTGCTGATGAATCACCACGCTACTAATTCCTAAAACGATAGCAGCCGTAAATTGTCCTACGACCAGAGAACTTCGAAGGAAAGCACCTCCGCCTTTTCGGTTTTTCAACCAATTCCCCTTTAGGGCCTTAACGGGACCAATGGCAGTAGATAAAATAGCGGGATACAAACCAGAACTAACACTCAATACAATCGCGATTGTCGCTAAACCAAAAAATATCCACGGATTATCCGATAAATTAAAAGAGATGTCCAAATTCATTAGCTGATTAAAAGTTGGCATTAACCACTTAGCGAAAAAAACTGCCAGTCCTAAGCTAACACCCGTTAGCAACGTAGCTTCCATCATAAACTGATTAATCAGTTGTTTTCGTTGTGCCCCTAATACTTTCCTGACACCAACTTCTTTACTCCGTTGGGCAGTTCGAGCAGTAGCCAAATTCATGTAATTAATTAAGGCCAACAATAAAATGATGAAGGCGATAGACATGGCCAAGTAGAGGTAGCGAATATCCCCTGGTTGTCCACTTTCGAAATTAATATTGGAGTGTAAATGAATGTCCGTCAATGGTTGGAGAAAATATTTAGGTTCAAAGAGTAAGTTAAATTTAGCTAATTCAGCGCTCGCTTTTTCTCCAAAAGGAACCATTTTTGTTACTACCTTTTGAACATCTGTTCCTTCTTTTAAAACCAAATAGGTTCTATAATTATTACTGGACCAGCGCCAGTTTTTTTTGTCTTCTAAAAACTCTTGGTCATTATCAATTGACCATATAAAATCAAATCCAAAATGTTGGTTCTTAGGTATATCTTCAATTACTGCTTTGACCACTAGCATTCGTTTATCCTGTGTTTCTATTGTTTGTCCAATCGGAGAAGTACGTCCAAAATATTTTTTAGCTAGTTTTTCCGTCAAAATGATAGCGTCCTTATCTTCTAGCGCTGCATTTACATCACCTTCAATGACGGGATACGTAAAAACGTCAAATAAAAAGGCATCTGCACTCAATCCAAATTCGTAGAATGCTTGATTGTTTTGTTTAAAAAGCATCCTTTGAAAAGCAATAATCGTGGCGGCCTCCACTTCGGGAAATTCTTCCCGTACAATCGGCGCAATGGGCATGGGGGTAACCACATATTTATCCGTCCCTCTAAAAGTATTTCCTTCTTGCTGTTGTGCCACTCGATAAATTCGGTCTGATTTTTCGTGCTGTAAATCGTAGCTTAGTTCATATTGTACGTAAAGAGCAATCAATAGGAAACAAATCATGCCAATGGTCATACCTATCACATTGATTACGGAGTAGAGTTTTTGCTTAAATAAACTTCGCCGCGCAATTTTAAGATAACTGTTGAGCATAAAAAAGGGGTTTAAATCGGTAAGTATATTGTTTTTTACAGCAAAGGGGCGGAGATAATTTAACGTTTGATACCAATAATTGACCTTTGCTCTAAAAGTTGTTTTAGTGGTTAGATAGTGCTCGAATTTTTCTGCTAAATCACCAAGCACTTCTTCTTCTAATTCAGTTTTGAGGAACCAGTGGAGCAATTTTTGGGCGTATTTGGGTGGTTTCTTATTCATTTCACTCCGATTTTAAACTCTTCGTTGGATTCACATTTGCCGCTTTTAAGGTTTGAATACCTACCGTCACCCAAGCAATCCCCAATGCACCGAGTCCCGCCACGATAAAATACCAAGGTTGTAAATCAATGCTAAAAGCAAAACCTTCCAACCAATTTCGGGCTAGATAGTAGCTTATAGGTAAAGCGATGACGATGGCCACCAAGACCATTTTGGTGAAATCGGCCGATAACATTCGAACGATACCGAAAGTGCTGGCACCCAATACTTTTCGGATGCCGATTTCCTTTTGTCGGCGTTGAGCGGAGAAAGTAACTAGCCCAAACAGTCCTAAACAGGAAATCAGAATAGCTAGCCCCGCAAAATATTGGGAAAGCGTAGAAATACGAGACTCCGCTGCGTATTTTTTGGCAAATTCGGCGTCCACAAAAGTATAGTCGAACGTGTAGCCCGGATTTTTTTCGCTGTAAAATTGTTGCATACTTTGAACTACCTCCCTTTCCTTTCCTCTTTCAATTCTTGCCATTACGGTTAGCAAAAATTCGGGGTCGAGCATAAAGAACGTAGGAGAAATGGCTTCGTGTAAACTTTCCAAATGAACATCCTTTATGACACCAACAACGGTAACCGTATTTCCCCATAATTCAAAAGTTTTTCCAATTGGGTCCGTTAAGCCAATCGTTGCAACCGCCGTTTCGTTAAGGATGATGTTATTTTTCTCCGCACCAAATTCTTTTGAAAAACTTCGCCCTTCTTTAATTGGAATCCCCATCGTTTCGAGCAAGTCGTAGTAAACGTTGATGGTCGCAAAGCGAATGGTCTCTTCGGGATTTTTTCCTTCCCAATTAACACCCGTCGTAAAACCACCACCGTCGGCTACCGAAAACTGAGCCGCTGAGGCGTTGGAGATACCGGGGATGGCTTTTAGTTGAGTCAGAAAAGTCTCTATATTTCGTTCCGCCATTCCCTCTTTTGGAAAAGAGATGATGTTTTCCTTATCGTAGCCCAAGTTTTTATTTTGAATAAAAGAAATTTGCTGATAGACCACCAGTACGGAAACGATTAAAATGATAGATAGTGTAAATTGAAAAACCACCAGAACTCTGCGCAACCAACCTGCTCCCGTAGTACCATCTACTACTCCCTTCAAAACTTTAATGGGTTGAAAACCAGACAAATAAAAAGCGGGGTAGCTTCCTGCTAGTAGTCCAGTGAATAGCGTAATACCTAATAAACTCAAGGTCATGGAAACATTCCACGGAAAGGTGAGTGATTTACCCGTAATGAAATTAAACTGCGGTAGTAGTAATTGCACAAAAAGTAAGGCGGTCAGTAGCGCAGCGAAGGACATAAAAATGGATTCTCCTAAATATTGTCCGACTAAAGTGCTTCGTTCGGCACCAATGGTTTTTCGAACGCCTACTTCTTTCAACTTTCGAGTAGCCTTGGCCGTTGACAAATTCATAAAATTGATACAGGCAATGGCTAAAATAAAAAAGGCAATAATGGAGAATAGTCGCACGTACTGAATCCGTCCGCCCGCTTGCTGTCCATTTTCGTAGGTACTATATAAATAACGGTCAGTGAACGACGCTAACTCCAAGCTGATTTTATCCCAATCGGCTTTCTTTTGAATGTAAGCGGGTAGCCGCTCATTGAGCGTTACCACATCGGCATTTTCCTTCAGTAGGACATATGTGTGCGAGTTGAAATTTCCCCAATGAATCCCTTCGCCCAACCATTGTTTGTAAAGGGCAAACGGCATCAAAAAATCAAATTGTCGAGACGATTGCTGTCCCATCGTTTTTACTACTCCATCAATTCTCGCTTCGCCTTTGAAATAAAGGATTTCCCACGATACCGTTTTTCCCACCACCTCCGTGGTGTTAAACATCTTGAGCGCAAATTCATCCGAAACCACCAAAGATTGTTGGTCTTGAAGCAGTGTACTGCGGTCGCCCTTCAATAATGGGTAATCAAAAAGGGTAAAAAATTCGGGTTCTACGAGTTGCCCTACCCCTTTCACTTTTTTATCCGCTGTGCCAAATACAAAAGGCTGCGGTATCGGTTCACTCGCTTGCACCGCCGCTTCTACTTCGGGCATATCGGTTCTGAGGGCTTCCGCCAAAAGTCCCTGTGTCGATTCCGTTGTGATGACATTCGTTGTATTATCGTGATGAATCAAGGCTTGGTACAAACGGTCTTTTTTGGTGTGAAATTTATCTATTTGTACCTCATCCCATACCCATAAGGCAATTAAAATCGTACAAGCTAAGCCCGTCGATAAACCAATTAAGTTGATGAGAAAAGTACTTTTATCTCGAATACTGTTACGAAACGCTAGTTTGAAATGATGTTGCCACATAAAAAACGGGTTTAAGTCGGTGATTAAATTATTTCGAATGGCAAAAGGCCGTAGGTAATTTAGTGTCTGATACCAATAATTCGCCTTTGCCTTTAGTGGTGTTTTTTGCTTTAGTTGTTGCTCATATTTTTCTTCTAGGTCGCCCAATATTTCCTCCAGCAAATCGGGTTTCAAGGCCCATTTGAGTAAGCGATTGGCTAGATTTGGTATCGGTTGATTTTCTTCTTTCAATACATTATTATTTAGCCCTGCATTGGATTGATTCAATGCGGTGCTTTTGTTCTTTCTATTTCTGAATAGTTATTTTTTTTGACGCCGATAGACGCTGTTTCAGTATGTTTTTATTATGTTTCCGTTCTAGCGTGTCCAATTGTGTCCAGCTAGCAAACATAAAAAGCCCGCCCGCCCGTGCATTCGGGCAGGTCATAATAGTCAGCGGTCGTCAGCGTCAAAAAAGAGAAGCTAAGCGAAAAGCCAAGCCTGGAAACTGGTCCCACAAGTTCATCTTAAAGTCTCTAGAGGCCCGCAAAACGTGTTCGCCGTGAGCCGTAATTTCAAACACTCGCTTCCGTCTTCCGCCCCTAGTCGCCGTCGGGGCACTCATTTCCGATTTTAAAAACCCTTTATCACTCAACCGACTCAACGTAGAGTGAACGGACCCTATCGACACGGCCCTACCCGTTTGGGATTCAAATTCTTCCGCTATTCTGAAGGCGTAGGCATCGTCACCCAAAATGCCAACCAATAGCAGTAAAACTTCCTCAAATTCGCCTAGCTTGGTTTCTTTCATCGTATCTACTTTAGTAATTAGTTACTAGATTGCAGAACAAATGTACATAATTTTTTTGATTTATTCTACAATTTAGTAGGTTATACTGATTTTAGAGACAGGGGAGGCAATATAAGGTTGCAAGTAGAACGAACATAAGTTTTAAAAGCAGGAACTATTTTGCATTTCAAATATTTTGTTTTATTTTTAGTTTATGAAAAATCAATCAGATTGACGAAAATGTATAGCCTACTCAAAATTATTAGGCTAGAAAAATGTTTAAATTATCAAATTGACTATCAAAATGGGTATAGAAAATAGAAAATATAAACTGATTGAACAGTTAATGAACGTCTCAGATGAAACGACGCTCAAAAACTTAGAAACTATATTCAATATATATATCAAAGACTTAACATCAATTAAGCATCTAATTAAACCTACCAAAAAAAAGTTGGATATTGACCAAATTATGAAAGAGCAAAATTACCAAGGCGCAGATAAACAGGTGATTGACAATTTGATAGACGAAATGACAATTGAAGAACCCATTGAAGACCTACTTAAAATGATATGAGATATTTGCTTGATACCAATATTTTGATAATCTACCTTAGAGACGGAATAAACCAGTCTTATCTCT
>JBCCQK010000411.1:0-7883 GCA_039024375.1 Bacteroidota bacterium | reverse complement strand
AGTGGCCGCTTTTTTGGTAGTCAAATCGCTGATAACGAAGTCGAATCAGGGTAAAATAGACGAAATGAACCGCAAGGCGGACTTAATGTTGCAAGAAGCAAGGTTGTCTTCCAAGCGGGTAGAAGACGAAGCAAAGCTCAAAGCGGATAAGATTATTAGCCGAGCAGAAAGTAAGAACGAAAGTATTAAACAGAAAAAAATTCAAGAGGCCAAAGACAAGTTCAACTCCTTGAAGTCGAGGTTCGAAAGCGAAAAAGCGCAGCACAAAATCGACATGAAAGATTTGGAGATGGAGGCCAAGACACTCCGTAGCGAAATCAAAGAACAAGAAGAAGAGCTACAAGAAAAATTGGAAGATTTTCAACTGCGTAAGCAAGAAGTAGAAAATAAAGAAGCAGAAATCAAGACGATTCGGGAAAATTTGGATAAGCAAATAAAAATAGTCGCTAAGAAAAAAGAACAGTTGGATGCAGCCAACGAGGAACGCATCAAAGCACTAGAAAATATCTCTCGCTTGTCGGAAGCGGAAGCCAAGGAGCAATTATTGGAAGCTGTGAAAGCCAAGGCAGAAACGGATGCTATGGCGCTAGTGAAAGATACCATTACGGCCGCCAAAGCCAACGCCAATAAAGAAGCTAAGAAAATTGTCATTCAGACCATTCAACGAATGTGTGCGGAATACACGATTGAAAATACAGTTTCTGTTTTCAATTTGGAATCGGACGACTTAAAAGGGCAAATCATTGGTCGAGAAGGTCGAAATATTCGTGCGTTAGAAGCCGCAACGGGTGCAGAAATTGTAGTAGATGACACGCCCGAAGCGATTGTTATTTCCAGCTTCGACCCCATTCGACGGGAAGTTTGCCGTTTGTCGCTAAAGCGACTAGTGGCCGATGGTCGAATCCACCCCGCAAGAATCGAGGAAGTAGTTGAAAAGACAAAAAAGCAACTCAACGAACAAATCGTAGAAATTGGAGAGCGAACGGTTATCGACTTGGATATTCACGGTTTACAGCCCTACTTAGTAAAAATGGTTGGACGAATGCGTTTCCGTTCTTCCTACGGGCAAAACCTGTTGAAACACTCCATCGAAACGGCTAACCTTTGTGCGATGATGGCGGCCGAATTAGGCCTAAGCCCCAAGCAAGCCAAAATGGCGAAGCGAGCGGGACTCTTACACGATATTGGAAAAGTAGCCGAGGAAGAATCTGAATTGTCTCACGCTATCTTAGGGATGAAGTTGTGTGAAAAGCACAAGGAACATCCTGTGATTTGCAACGCTGTTGGTGCACACCACGACGAAGTAGAAATGAATAATATCATCTCCCCGTTGGTACAGGCTTGCGATGCTATCTCAGGAGCGAGACCAGGTGCTAGAAGAGAAATCCTAGAAAGTTACTTGAAGCGAATTGGAGAGTTGGAAGAATTGGCGATGGGGCACGACGGCGTACAAAAAGCCTTTGCGATGCAAGCGGGTCGAGAACTACGGGTTATCGTAGAAAGTGACAAAGTTTCTGACGAAGTCGCTGATACTTTATCTTTCCAGATTTCTCAGAAGATTCAAGATGAGATGCAGTTTCCTGGGCAGATTAAAGTGACGGTCATTCGAGAGAGACGGTCCGTTTCTTTTGCGAGATAAATTGTTATTGGGTATTTGTTACTCGTTTAGACGTTAACAATCAAATAGTAAAGACCTTTCAGCACTCGAAGTGTTGAAAGGTCTTTCTCTTTTGAGAGGATACACTTTACGACGAAATCAAATGGTATTCACCTCCCCGTCCGCAATATCTTCATAGAAGGACTCAATATACTTCCTAATATTTTTCCGACTAGGCTTCGACAATAAATCAAAATTATTAATAAGGTCAAGAAGTGCCGCTTTTTTAGCTTGAAAATGCGCAATGGTGGGACGCAAATCTTCGGAGGAGGTCATTGGTCCCAAAAAGATACGCTGACGTTGGTCTTTTTGGTTGAGATGTTCTGCCAAACGCCCGTAGGAAACCTGAACTAAACCGCTAAAATCAAAATCGTAGGGAAGCACCTGATAGGTTGAAGCGCCCTTCTTCTTTAGCGTTTTAGCATTTTTAGTATAACCAATCGCTCGCCAATCGACGTTCCCAATCATGTATTGAAATAAGGCCACGGAAAGTAATTGTTCTCTATCAAAGCTGTCAAGAGGTAGCTTAGCGTCGGAGAAAACTTCCACATCAATTCGGTCTTCTAACTCGCCCGTATCTTCGATGATGAAACCTGCTCTTTGCAGTTTATTTTTCTTTCCTTTGCTATCAATGTACGTGAGATTTAAGTACTGTACTTGATAGCTTTCCTCGGAAAGTAAATTGTACATTTTATACACCAAGTATTCTCGCAACACATTTTCTTGACTGACTTTTTTATCGTTCAGACAGTGGGTAACCAGTTTGTAATCGTCGTATTTGGACATTCCATTCGCCTTCAATTTTTTCTTGGAAAAATTGAGTTTGATGGTTGGAAAATCACATACCCGTCGGCGATATTTACCCCTTGGACGTAGTTTGACGGGAGCAGTTCTTTGCTCTCCTTCTGTCGCTTCGTAAGTGAACGTAGCGGGTTGGTAAGTCGTTCTTCTACGAACGTTAATCAAAGAATCTAAATCCGTTTTAATGGTGATATTTGCTACTTTATGTTGTTGCAAAAGGGTGAAAATACTCTCAGAAGTAGCGGAGGAATCCTGTGCTGAAAGGCTCATAAAAGTAAAAAGAAAGCAGAGCGCTGTAATAACTATTTTCATAATAGAAAGTGTTTGTATTAGGGTTATTGAAGAGGCAGTTATTAAGCTGAGAGAATTTTTTATACATCGAAAGTACAAGCAATTTGGCGAATTTCAAAGTTTACTTCTTGTTGGAAAGGATATTTTGAAATTGATGGATATGAGGGCGGTCAAACTCAATGGAGATTTGCCCAAGTTCATTAATTTCATCGAAAGGAAAAACAGGAAAATTGAGCTATCAAAAGCCGCTTGATATAGGTTTTCCACTAATTTGAACCACTAGTCATCAATAATCAACCGCTAAGTCTTCAGCACTGCCGTATTCAGAATATGCTCCAAATACTGCATCAGTTCCCGTTTGTCTTTACTTGGTGCAAATACAAAACCATCTAGTAAATAGAGTTCGTTGCTGTCTGGATTATGAATTAGATAGCTGATGAAGGGGCCGCCCATAAAGTCATTATTTAACTCCCAAATCCCTTTGGCTTCCATTGCGTACAAATCGTTGAACTCTACGGATTTAACGAACATAGGTAAATCAACGTCGTTCACCAGCATGTAGGAATTCTCAACGTCGGAAGAAATGTATCGCTTGGTCAAAGAGTCGCGCAAAGACCGAATTCCTTCGTAGGACAGTTGCTCTTTGGCAGTGTAAGGGGTTTTGTGCAATAAGATATTACTACTAAACTCTTTGGTCATTTTTCGAATCCACATGGTGTTTTCATCGTCCATTGCCACGAAGTAATCCGCAGGTACTTTTAGTTGAATCCCCAAAGATTGGCTTACGTTATCTTCTGCTTTTCGACTTTCTCCCCCCGCATAGACATTGGCCGCAATCAACTCTTCATCGTTCTCTCTAATTTTTTTTAGAATTGTCGAATAATTGTTTTTAATGTTTGTTAGTAGCGATTCTTTACTTGTGCCGTACATATACACGTTTAACTGGCCAACCGCCCATTTGTCTCGTTTCTGAATGTTGCCGTAGCCCTTACCTTCCTTTGCGCTTCGAACTCGCTCGGAGCCAACATCTTCGAGCATCAATGCAGCCGTCGGAGAGGACTCGTCCTTCATATCAGATAAATAAATGTAGGTACGCAGTTCCCGACGGATGGGGTCTTTTTCCAAATCGAGTGGCGTAAAATGTTTCAAGTCTAAAATGGGTTCGGGCTGTGGTAAAATGAGGTAGGCCGAAGAAAAGTAGAACCGAAAAGTATCCCCTACTTCCCCTTCCCAAACATCTTTATCCGCAATGACTACTACGTGATTGGCTTTTCCAAAAGCGTTTGATTTGGCGGAAAGTCGAGTTCTGGCTTCTTCCGAGCAACTAGTCATTGCGAAGACGCCAATTGCAAAAAAGCAAAGCACTTTAATGAGAGATTTCCAATTTATTTTTTGTTGTATTTTCATATATTTAACTTAAGTTACGAGTTATATGAGAGCGGATTTACCAATTGAGATAGCACTAGAAATGTTCTTACACTTATAACTTGGTAAATATACTATTTCGAATGGTAGGAAAACTCGCACTGTAACCTATAACTCGAATTGTTGGTAGATTAAAATTATTCTATTGGTGAATAAACGTTTTTCTATCAATGTGGACGAATATTGATAGAATAATGTCAATTATCGCCCATCAATTATCTTTCATTTTACTACGTATCAAAGGTAGCAAGGAAATTTTATAATTCAAGAATTCCGTGTATTCTACTCATAACAAAGATGCTGATTATTAAGTTTTTGGTGCTAACTCAGTTTGCCTATTTTTCGATGTTTGCGATGTGATGAGGTAGCTACCGTTACGAAAGCGTAGAGAAATAGGCGCTGTGAAGTACTAGCTAAACTTCGCCAGCGTTAATCTATTAATGCAGCAGTTTGCTAATCTAAATCCGTGTTAAACTATGTCTTCAAAATCCATCAATCGTCGTACTTTTCTTGATTTCTTAGGCAAAGGTATTGCCATAAGTACTTTAGCTAGTAGCCCATTTCTAACCGTTGGAACGCCTTATTATAAGGAACTAAAAGGTATCTCTCCTTCTCAAGAAGATAAGCTAAAATTGGCTAAGGGACTCAATTTTGATGTACTCATCAAATGGGAAGATGCCATCAACGCCAGAGATACCTTTGGCTTTAATAACGATTTTACGGCTTTTTTGCCTTTGGATAAAAACAACCCAAATGACGGGATATTGTGGGTAAATCACGAGTACGTTGACCCATTTTTTGTATCCGATTTTATCGGAAAAGGAGAGAAGACTAAAGCCCAAGTACAAAAGGAAATGTACAACGTTGGAGGCAGTATCCTACGGATTCAGAAAAACGAAAAAGGCAAATGGAAAGTGGTGAAAGACGACCCATTGAATCGACGTGTACACGGTATGACTATTATTCCTTTTAATTGGGACAAACCTATTGCGGGGAAAAAATCGGCAATGGGTACTTTGGGCAATTGTTCGGGAGGTATCACTCCTTGGGGAACGATTTTGACCTGTGAGGAAAACTACGATATGTTCTACGGTGAACGAGACTTCAAGTCGGGTAAAAGAATCGAGGAGAAAGCCTTTTTGGGGTGGCATAGGCACTTCGACAATCCACCAGAACATTACGGTTGGGTCGTAGAAGTGGACCCTAAAACGGGAAAGGCTCAAAAGCACGTTGCATTGGGTCGATGTGCTCACGAATGTGCTACGATAAAACAATTGGATGACGGTCGCGTTGTCGTTTATTCGGGGGATGATACGGTCAACCAATTTCTATATAAATTTGTTAGTTCCGAACCCAATTCGCTTTCCAAAGGAACTTTATACGTCGCTAATGTTAAGTTGGGGAAGTGGTTACCATTGGTACACGAAGAGAACAAGATTCTCAAAAAATTATTCAAAGACCAAACAGAGGTATTGGTTCAAATGCGGCAGGCAGCTAAATACATTGGGGCGAGTCCGCTAGACCGACCCGAGGATATTGAGATTGACCCTATTAATGGCAGCGTACTCGTTTCGTTGACCAATAACTCAACCAAAAAAAATTATTTCGGTTCTATTCTAAAAATTGAGGAAACCAACGGAGACCACGCCGCCCTAACTTTTAAACCTTCTACGTACTTAGCGGGAGGTGAAGAAACAGGCTTTGCTTGTCCCGATAATATGGCCTTTGATAATGCGGGAAATTTGTGGATTACCTCCGATATTTCGGGGAGTCTTATGAATCAAGAACCATATACGCCCTTCAAAAATAATGGGCTATTTGTAGTACCTCGCTCTGGACCACAGGCGGGAAAAGTTATTCAAATAGCCAGTGCACCGAGCGATGCCGAACTGACAGGACCATTCTTTGCACCCGATGGAAAAACGTTATTTTTAAGCGTTCAGCACCCAGGAGAATATTCGACTGGACCAGATAACTTAACGAGTCATTGGCCCGATGGGGGCAACAGTATTCCCCGTTCTTCGGTGGTTGCTATTTCAGGAAAAACCCTAGATGCGCTACAAGGTGTAGGATAGAAAGCCTACATACAGGGCATTTTCCCTATACGTCGAGCGTGACGCCCCGCTTCGAATTCGGTCGTTAGAAAAGTTTTGACCATACCTAAAGCCATGGGTTCGCTAATGAATCGAACGGGTAGGGCAATCATGTTAGCGTCGTTGTGCAAGCGCGCTAATTCCGCTATTTCATTCTGCCAACAAAGAGCTGCTCGGATGCCTTGATGTTTGTTAGCCGTAATAGCTACTCCATTACCACTTCCACAAAGCAAAACACCCATATCTGCCTCTCCACTTTCTACGCTGCTGGCGGTTGGGTGCGCAAAATTGGGGTAATCTACCGAATCGGGTGCGTGTGTCCCAAAATCCAGTACAGTGTATCCTTGTTCGTCGAGCATTTTTACAATAGCGGCTTTGTAGGGATAACCAGCGTGGTCACAGCCAATCGCAACAGTTTTAATGTCCATCGTTTGAATAGATTCGTTCACTCGCTCCGACAAAAAATTAAAATCATACTATGAGTAGTGTTTGACTTGGATTTTTGGATGACTTTTCATTAGAAATAGTACTTTTTTACCTAAAAAATCACCTTAAATCAAGAATAAATCTATCAACATATTATGAAAAATATTTTTTGTCGGGGCGAGTGAGATTCGTTATTTTTTTCTCAAAACATAAATTGGAGAAGTGCTGCGGGCGGTATTAACATAACTCACTAGCAAAGCAACTAATCCAATCAGTCCGCCAAAGATAAGAGATAATTTGCTAGCTTGGTATTTTTCGCTCAATAAGGCGTTGTAAAAAGGGTCGAGGGGTAATCTTTTTTGGGCGACTACCTTAAAACCATTTTTGTCGGCTAATCGAGCGACCGTCTTTGGAGAAAAATGCCAAAGGTGGCGTGGTACGTCGTAGGCGGCCCAATGTTTACCGTAATGTTGGGCGTCGTAGGCTTTATGGTTAGGGACGGCAATCAATACTACACCGTCATCTTTCAACTGTCGATGCATGCTCTGCATGTAGCCATCCATATCGTGCAAGTGTTCCAAGACGTGCCACAAAGTAATAATATCTACTTGTTGCCTAATTTTATTTTCTAAGAATGGCGTCGTTGGGTTTACATCAATACCAAATTTAGCTTTAGTTGCTTGCCGAGCATCCGCATCAATTTCTACTCCAATTACTTCGTATCCATTTTCTTGCATATGATTGAGAAAATATCCTGTGCCACTCCCTATATCCAATAACCGTTTACCGCTCGTTAGTTTGGTTACTAATTGACGTTTCTTGTTTAACATCAATTCTCTAGCACTGTGATAAATCCGATTGACGAATCCTTCCTTCGTATCGCTGTGGGAAATATAGACACTACTATCGTAGTAGGGACCAATTGCTTCTGGTGCTGGTATATCTTGCGTAAAGTGAAAATCGCAGTTTTGACAACGGTAAATATTAAAAGCCTCTTTTGAGATGGAATAGTCTTTCGTTGCCATCGCCAAACCAATGGCTTTAGAGTTACACAAAGGACAGGAAGAATAACGAATAGTCCGAATCGAAGATTTTGTCATTTCAGTTTGTAGCATACTGATGAACTTAAGTTAGTAAGAACAATAGTAGTTATTCGATAAGTACGCTGTAAAGTTACGTCGGAACTTTTT
>JBCCQK010000410.1:0-7896 GCA_039024375.1 Bacteroidota bacterium | reverse complement strand
GTGTCACATAGGGCTAGTTTTGTGTTGCTATATTTTTTAAAAAATTACTAAACCCATCATCATGACACTCATTGTGCATTTAGTACAGGTTAAACCTGTTATGTCTATTTCTAAAGAGAATCCATCTATTGGAAAAATTATCGTATCAGATTTGGAATGTGTTTGACTTTTTAGATTGATACAAATTTAAGAGAATTATTCGGTCTTTTCTGATAAAAAAAATAAGCAAATAGTAAGAAAAAACAAGAAAGTGCTCTGTATAAATATTTGAAAATCAATTAATTAGTTCTTTTGACTTATAGTTTGTTTTTAATATGGACTTACAAAAAGCCAGCAATTCTACAGTTTTAGACATTGCTTTAAATGCGCCTTAGCTGGTTCAAGCCAGCATGATTCTCTCTTTTGGCAGGTTTTTTTTAGCTCTGCTGAATGAACTTGCTTCAGTCTCCAGACTTCGTGTTTGGAGACTTTTTTACTCCTTTATGCTGGCTGTTCAATCGGTAAGTAAATGCAAAATTTTGTTCCTTTGTTTGGTTGACTGTTGACCTCTATTTTTCCATGATGCTGTTCGATGATTCCATAGGAAATGGAGAGTCCTAAACCCGTTCCTTGCCCAACATCTTTAGTGGTGTAGAACGGCTCAAATAGTCTTTTTTGCGTTTTTTCATCCATACCACAGCCGTTGTCTTGAATACTTATTTTAATGGTGTCAAGGTTTCTTTTTGTGTGAATGCGAATGAGTCCTAAATTATCGGTGCTGCCGTTGAATTTTGCGTCAATCGCTTGAATAGAATTGTTGATAATATTTAAAAATACTTGATTCAAACGAGAGATTTGACAATGAATGGGGGGTAAATCATCGTACGCTTTTTCAATTTGGATGTGTCCATTAAACTGACTATTAAGTATAGTTAGTGTTGAGTTTATGCCTTCGTGAATATCTGCTTTGGAAAAGTTGTCCGTTGAGTTGCGAGAAAACGTCCGTAGGCTACTCACAATGTTCACTGTTCTTTCAGTTCCCCGTTCGATTCCCGCTAACAGTTCGCCAATTTCTTCTTCGAGTAGTTCGTAATCCAATTGTTTTCCTAAGTCAATCAATTCTTTTGATAATTGTTTGGGGTTCTTCGTTTTTTCCAATTCTTTGACCTTTTTCAAGACGTTTTGCATGTCTTGAAAATCCATTTTGAGTGCTTGAACGTTGGAAGATATAAAGTTGATGGGATTATTAATTTCGTGCGCTATGCCTGCCGTCAGTTGACCTAGCGAAGCCATTTTTTCGGAAACGACCAACTGTTGTTGGGTGTTTTCCAAGGTTTTTACCGTACTGGCCAGTTCGGTATTTTTTCGTTCCAACTGTTCGGTTCGCTCTTTGACCATTTTCTCTAAAGTCACACTTCTTTGCCGAAGCGACCGTACTCGATTGAGATAAATGAGGTAGCCTAAACCTGCGACGAGTAGAAGGAGACCTACTTTGAAATACCAAGTTTGGACGAGCGTTGGTTGAATAACTACTTCGATGGAAGCTCCTTCTTCGTTCCAAACGCCGTCATTATTGGCGGCTTGTACCTTGAAAGTGTAGGTGCCGGGGTCAATGTTGGTGTAAAATGCAATATTTTGATTATCAGGAAATTGCCACGTTCGGTCGTAGTTTTCTAGCTTGAATTTGTACTCGTTTTTTTGGGGAAGGGTATAATTCAAGGCGACAAACTCGAATTGAAAGGCTTGATTGTCTCCTGGAAATAAAGTCACTTTATCGGCAATACTGATATTTTTTTCTAGCTGTCCGCCTTTTTGAACAGGAACGGGTTTATAATCAATTTTAAAGTCCGTCAGTACGACCTTGGGCTTTTCTTGATTGAGGGGTAACGTTTTGGGATGAAAGCTATTTAGCCCGTCCGAACCGCCAAAAAACAATTCTCCCTTCCAATTTTTGTAGCTACTGTTTGGGTTGAATTCCCCATCTTGCAACCCGTCGCGATTGGTGAACACTTTTACCTCTTTCGTTTCGGGATTGAATCGAGTTAAGCCCGTATTGGTACTCAACCAGAGATTACCCTGTCGGTCTCCTCGGATAGCATAAACCGAAATATCTGGTAGCCCCGATTTAATGTCATAAGCTTCGAAGCTGACGCCCCCTTCTTTTTCTATGAGTTTGTTTAGCCCCTCGGGAGTTCCAATCCAAAGCGCTCCGTTTTCGTCTTCAAACAAACAGTGAATAATATTATTGCTAAGACTACTGGCATTACCTTCTTCGGATAAGTAATTGATAAATTTTTTGTTTTTGGGGTTATAACGGACAAGCCCTTTTTCCGTCCCTAGCCATAAACGATTCTTACGGTCGCTCACCATACATCGAATTATATTGCTGCCACTACTCTTGGGATTGTGAATCTGTCGAAAGGTGTTTTGGTTTCGGTTCATTAGGTTCAGTCCTTGATTGGTACCAATCCAAAAGTTGCCTTGGGCATCTTCGGCGAAACACCGAATAAAGTTATCGGAAATAGTTTGTCGATTTCCCTTCTCGTGCTTAAAAGAAATAAAGCTAGGATTCAAAATTTCATCAATTGACAGCTTGTTTAAACCTTGGTCCGTGCCTATCCAAATATCAGATTTTGTGTCTTGAAAAATAGCGTAAATGTGATTTCCAGAAATGGTCGTTGGGTTGTTGGGGGTGTGGTAAAAATACTCGATGTTAATTCGTTCGGCGTCAATCCGATTGAGCCCATCGGCCGTACCTACCCACACGCTACCTACGTGGTCTTGCATAATGCTCCACACGTCTTTGTTCGTTAGGTTATTTCCCGCAATTTGATTACTCTGATAGTGGGTGAACTTTTGGATGCCTTTATCAATTTTGTTGATTCCGCTATCTTTCGTCCCAATCCAGATAAGCCCCGTTTTGTCTTTATAGATTGACTGCAAAAAATTATCGTTGATGCTGTATGGATTTAGCGGTTCTACTTGGTAATGGGCAAATTGTGCCGTTTTGTTGTTGGCAAATGCTTCTAAATTAAGGACGTTGAGACCACCCCCTTCCGTAGCTAACAATAGATTACCTTTTTCATCTTCTTCTATATCTAGGATGGTAGAAGCATTGAGTGGTTTTTTGGTTTTTTGATTCACGTCAAACACCTCGTACTTACTACTGTCCCGTCTGTAAAGCAGCAAGCCCTTCTCATTGGTGCCAATCCAAAGATTTTTTTGACTGTCTTCAAAAATAGTCTCGACGGTCACATTTAACGGCGTTTTTTCTTGTTCCGATTGGTCAAAAAGAACGGAGGTGAAAGTCGAAGTGGCAGGATTGAATTTTTGTAAACCGTCTAAACCTCGATAGCCTACCCAAAAATTCCCGTAGCTATCTTCGTAAAGGCAACTAACGTTATTACTCGCCATACTTTTACTATTCGGCTGTCCGCTCAAATAGTTTTTAAACTGATGGCTCGAAAAGTCGTATCGACACAAACCACCCTTCGTGGCAATCCATAAATTGCCCGATTTATCCTCGAAAATGTCTTGAACGTAATTGTTAGGAAGGCTATTCAGATTACTTTGTAAATGGGTAAAACGCTGGAAATGGTCCGTAGCTCGATGCAATAAATTTAGGCCAGCGGCCGTACCCACCCAAAAATTTCCTCGGCTATCTTCGAACAAAGCGGTTACGTTGCTACTAGTTAGGGAAGTGGAGTCTTTAGAATCGGCATAATAGCTTTTGAACTGTAAGCCATCGAAGCGATTTAGTCCATTGATGGTGCCAAACCAAAGGAACCCTAACGTATCTTGTTGAATACATTTGACCGTAGATTGGGAAAGCCCTTCGTTGGCGGTGTATTTCTCAAATTTGATGGTATTAATTTGAGCATAACCCGTACAACTATTTCCCAAGAAAAGAAGAATCCAAAATAAAGGTTTGCGGAACCTCATGTATGTTTTAGCCTTAATCGATGGTGAACTAAAATAGCAGCAATATCTTGTTTTTTTACAAATAATTAAATGTCTCTTTCCTGCTTTCACTACTTAAATTGCCCGTTTCACTTTAAAAATCCTATGGATAGCACTGTTTGTGCGCTGAGACTATTTTTTCGTCATTCTTTAATAGTTGTTTAAACAAGTTCCTGTCAAACCACGGCGAAAGATAAACATTTACGGTCTGGACAAGTTGACCTTGGCATAACATTAGCATTAAATGTAATGGCTCCCATTTTTTTCAAAAGAAATTTTTAGTATCTTTATCAGAGTGTACATTCCCTAAATTTAGGGATTATATTAATTATCATCCCACACATTGTAATGTGGTCGCCAACTACAATGAATGATGGTTGCTGAGTGATAAATAATGGTTTTTGCACTTCGTAAGACGCATATTTTTAATTAACTACACATTAATATCATTCATAACTTATCATTCATCATTCATTTGGCGAAGACATTAACATTGAACTAAAACAACAAATTATGAGAATACAGCTTACCTTATTTATTTTTGCCTTTATTTTTTCAACTCAACTCACTGCTCAGAAAGCACCTAATTTTAAAATTACGACTACCGATTCGGAAAGTATTGACCTTTATCAAACTTATCTAAATGAAGGTACGACCGTCGTTATCGAACTATTTTTTGTGAATTGTCCACCTTGCCGACAGTTTGCGCCATTTATGTCCACCTTGTACAAAGACATGCAAGAAAGGGAAATTGCCGTTGAGTTTATCAGCCTTTCGGTCGTAGCCAACGATAACGACGATAATGTCAACGAATTTAAAACAGATTTTGAACACGATTGGCCATTTGCGCACTACGGCGGTGGCAGTAGAGAGGCTGCTCAGCCCTATCAAGATGGCACCTTTGGGACCTACTTCGGAACGCCAACGATTGTGGTCATTAGTCCGGATGGGACGGTGAACTATGATACTAGGGCTTTGGGAAATAATGCACAATGGATTGCCAATATTGAACAAGCAATTTTGGATTCGCAGACGCCCGTCAACGATATGGAGATGGAAGAGGAAATTCCCCCCGTTGTTAGACCAATGGCTAAAGTTACTGGTGGTATCAGTACCACTCAAGGAGATGGATTAAGTGGTGTTTCGGTTGCTTTCTCGGGCGCTAAAGACACGGTGCTGACAACGAATGCCGATGGTACGTTTGAAACGGCTAATTTGATTGCCGATACGAGTTATACGATTACCCTAGCCAAAAATGATGACCATGTGAATGGCGTCACCACTTTGGATATTGTGCTAATTTCTAAGCACATTTTGGGAATTGACACCTTCACAATGGCGCATCAACATTTGGCGGCGGATGCTAATGGGTCGGGTAGTGTGACTACTTTTGACTTGGTTCAGTTGCGACAGTTGATTTTAGGAAAAATTGATGAATTTCCAACGGGGAAATCCTGGTTGTTTGACCCCGAATCTCAGTTCTTAGGTGCTTTAACGGATTTGCAAACGCTTCAATTTACGGCTATTAAAATGGGCGACCTCAATGGAAGTGCATCGACGGGTGGTTTGCACCAGAGTGAAGACCGAACGGCAGCCAAAAAAATAGAGCTACTAGTTGATAATCAGAATTTTAAAAGCGGCGAAACAATCCGTATTCCCTTTTACAGTAGCCAATCTTCCAATCTGCAAGGACTACAATTTGCATTAGACTTTGACCCCGAAGTATTACAGTTGGAAGGACTTCACGACGAATTATCCACTACTTTTTCCGCCAATAATTTTAGTTTTTTACAAAAAGACAAGGGTTATATTTTAACCAGTTGGAATACGGAGGAAAAAATTACCGAAGCGGCGCTATTCGAACTAACGTTCACGGCTTTGCGAGACGGAGAACTCACTGATATACTTTCCGTCAATCAATCGTTGATGAAAGCCGAAGCCTACGATTTTCAATTGGCCACCTACGGGATAAACTTGTCGGTTAATCCCGAGCCTATTTTCACCGAAATTGATGTAGAACTATTTCCAAATCCAGTAGTCAATACTGCTCATCTAACCTTGAATAATGACGAGAAAATAACTTGGGAAATAACCGTATTCGGGGTAAATGGTCAAATTGTAAAACAGCAGAAAGTCATCGGTTCAAAGGGACTTCAAACTTTACAAATTAATATGACTGATTTCCCCTCTGGAATCTATACTGTTCAACTCGCTTCCGAAAATCAAGTAAATCGAACGTTACGTTTGGTAAAACAATAAAATCAACCTATTTTGTGGTCAACTTATAACTTTTCTTGACGGAGTGACGTTATAAGTTGACTGCTACAACTGACAACAACAAAGTATTACAGCTTTAAATTTTAATTACCGATTTAAGTTACCTCAGGAACAGTAAAAGAATAGATGTACATTTTCAAAGTTTTAACCTTTTGATTATCAGTACTTCTAGATTTTGTCCCGATTTTTATTGGGATTAAATTTTACATTTTCCTTAGCACCTTCCACCATGAGAAAGTTTTTTGCTATCACTGCCGTGTTAGCTTTCTTACTACTTTTTATTTTTGTTAAAAACTCATCTCTTCAAAAGTTTGATAATTCGCAACTCAGTACGAACAGTTTTGATGCAATTGTAGTGCTTGGAGGTGGTGTATATGGCCAATGTAGGTTGAGTACAACCATGCAAATCCGTATGAATATGGCCACAGAGTTTCTGCAACGAAAAATTGCTCCTGTTCTAATCGTCAGTGGTGGCCTAACAAATAAAGGAGCAGACTGTACAGAAGCAGAAGCGATGAGGCAGTACGCCCTCTCAAATGGTGTAGCTTCTCGACGCATTATGATGGAACAGAAAGCGCTAAATACGTATCAAAATGCGTTTTGGGTTGACCAGATACAAGGGGCCAACCAACTAGAAAAGGTGCTCGTGATAACCTCTGATTTTCACGCTGCCCGAGCGAATCTGATTTTTGAATTATACAATCGAGATTACCAAGTCTTTTCCGTGATGAGTGATTTTGAGGGGCTGGATAATCTAAAGATATTAGCCATTGAACAGTCTCTACTGAGCTTTCATTCCGTATTTGGCTTGCCAAGCGAATTTGGGTTACATTTGAAAGAAAAGAAAGTGATGGCCGTACTTCGGAGTTTGGCTGGGCGCTAGCAGCCCAAAAATGAATTTATAGTTTCAATAACCAATAATCTAGCAATTATTCTATGTCAGCATTAGTTGTTATCGCCAAAATTACGGCGCACGAGGGAAAGGCCGAAGCTGCCAAAGCGGCTCTTTTAGGATTAGTAGCACCTACTCAAAAAGAAGCAGGGTTTATCCAATACGATTTTCATCAAGATTTGAATAATCCACATGTATTTTACGCCTACGAACAGTGGGAGAGTATGGCGCACTTGCAAGCGCATGGACAGTCTGCTCACATCAAAGCCATGCAAGCGAATACCAAAAATATTATCGTCAGTTCGGAACTAACTTTTTTGAAAAAAATTCACTGAGCCATTGCAAATTTACAAAATAGCTATACCTTTGCGGCGGCGAGATTCCTCGACCAGCTCCCTCTGAATTCCCCCAGGTAGGAAACTAAGCAAGGGTAGGAGGTTGAGCGGTGTGATGGGGTCTTGCCATTCTTTTTATCTTTCCTTTTACCTTTGCGGTACCTTTGTCGTGGCAAATAATCTTCGAATACTATACTTTCCACTTCCATTCACATAAATAAGCATTAACCCGCCTACTATCGCCAGATTTTTCATGAATAGAATGGCTTCGATACGTTGTTGTTCGGGTGGGTCGTTCCAAAAAGAATGGGCAATAAAAGTGACGGGTATCCAGTAAAGTAAAATAAGGAAAGCACCCAACCCTGGCCGATAGCCCAACAGGAGGAGAATCCCACCCAAAGTCAAGCAGAGTATGGAACTTACCAGTAAAAAATCTTGATTCCACGTTAGTCC
>JBCCQK010000409.1:0-7922 GCA_039024375.1 Bacteroidota bacterium | reverse complement strand
TCGATGTATCAAGTCTCCAGACTTGATACGGATATCCGCAGGTCTCTTGACCTGCATGGAGAACTTATCATAAAGGTCAGTAGAAAGTTGATTATGAATTATTTAAAAATATGTTTTCCTGTCAACTTCTTGAGTAACCTGCCCTATTTTTAACAGAAGTGTAACGTCACGAATCGCTGCTTTGTTGCGGAACTTGACAAAACGCCTTTCTTATTATAATCATGACTTTTCAAAAATTGCGCCGCTATTCTTCTGATGGACAATTCCAGAGCGCTTCACTAATTTCGTAGGTCTTTCCTCGATAAGAATAATGCCACCATTCGGTTCTAATCGGCCGCAACTCTAGCGATTCCATCAAACTTTTAAGCAATGCTCTGTTACTAGCAACTTCCTTTGAATGTTGAGTATAGGTATGGTGTGCCTCTTGACCAAAATAATCGTAAGCCGTTCCCATATCTAAATCAACTCCGTTTTCATCTACGATGGTCAAATCAACGGCAGCGCCCCGATTGTGCATAGAACCCTTGGAAGGCGGCGTGACGTAGTTGGCATTAGGAACTTTTGCCCACAATTTTTCCTGCACAGGTTTGGGCCGATAGCAGTCAAATATTTTTAACCCCAATCCTTTTGCCTGTAATTGCCGTTGTGCTTTCATCACTCTTTCTGCCACTTCCGGTCTTAACCAACAACGGCCACAATCGTACATTTTTTCTTTGACGAAGTTATCCGTCGTAGCGTACTTTATGTCCAGTAAGATGGTAGTATCTACTAAACCTATGTCCGTCCACGCTGTTGTATCATAGTCAAAAATAGGCGCTACCTTTTCTAATTGAATTGGCGAAGGTTTAGGGGCTTCTTTTTGTGGGTCGCTTTTCTGTTGGCAATTGAAAAAGCAAAGAGGTACTAAAAGTGAAAGGCAAATAATTTTTTTCATAATCTTTTACTGTTACGTTTATTTACCATGCAGGCATTCACCGATTTATTCATAAAAATAGACCAAACTACAAAAACGAACGCAAAAGTGGATGCTTTAGTCAACTATTTTGACCAAGCAGACGAATCGGACAAACTTTGGACGATGGCCATTCTCTCTCATCGACGACCCAAAAGAACTGTCTCTACTACACTATTACGAACGTGGGCAGCCGAAATCAGTCAAATTCCCAGTTGGCTCTTCGAGGAATCGTACCACGTAGTAGGGGATTTGGCCGAAACCATTTCACTCGTCCTTCCACTGCCCACCAAAACTTCGAACCATTCTTTAACCTACTGGATAAATTACGTCAAAAGTTTAGGTGTTTTAGAAGAACCCGAAAAGAAGGAAAAAGTAATGACTGCTTGGGAAAGTTTGGATAAAGACGGCCGATTTATTTTTAATAAACTAATAACGGGAGGCTTTCGAATTGGAGTATCGCAAAAATTGATGGTCAAAGCCTTGGCAAAACATACGCAACAAGAGGCAAGTGCGCTCTCGCACCGATTAATGGGAAATTGGACACCCGATACGACCACTTTCGAAGAACTGATTTTATCTGAAAGCGCTTTAGATGATATTTCAAAACCCTACCCGTTTTACCTAGCATACGCTTTAGAGGATAATCCAGAAACTTTAGGAAGTCCTTCAGATTGGCAAGCGGAACGAAAATGGGATGGTATTCGTGGGCAAGTGATTATTCGAGAGGGAGAAGTATTCGTCTGGTCGAGAGGGGAAGAGTTGGTTACGGATAAGTATCCAGAATACCACGATTTTGTCAATACTCTACCGAACGGTACAGTGATTGATGGAGAAATTTTAGCATTTCGTGACGGAAAGCCACTTCCATTTAATGTGCTACAAACTCGAATTGGGCGAAAAAAAGTAGCTAAAAAGCATTTACAAGATGCGCCCGTCGTCTTAGTGGCCTACGATTTATTGGAATGGAACGGTGAGGATTTGCGGAACGAGCCACTATCCGTTCGACGGGAAAAATTAGAAAAGTTGGTCAAAAATACCGATACCAATAATCGACTCCTCTTTTCCGATAGTCTTTCTTTCAACACTTGGGAAAAATTGGCCGAAGAAAGAGCCAACGCTCGACAATACCACAGCGAGGGATTGATGATAAAAAGAAAAGACTCTGTTTACAAATCGGGACGTAAACGTGGTGATTGGTGGAAGTGGAAAGTGGACCCTTTGATCATTGACGCCGTGATGATTTATGCCCAGAGAGGACACGGTCGTCGAGCGAATTTGTACACCGATTACACTTTTGCCGTTTGGGATGGCGAAAAATTAGTACCTTTCACCAAAGCCTACTCGGGACTCACGGATAAGGAATTTCGAGAGGTCACTAAATTCGTCAATAAAAACACGGTAGAGAAATTTGGTCCCGTTAGAAGTGTCAAACCAGAATTGGTTTTTGAAATAGCCTTTGAAGGTATTAACGAATCTAAGCGGCACAAATCGGGAGTAGCACTGCGATTTCCTCGTATCAGTCGTTGGCGGCAGGATAAACCCGCTCACGAAGCGAATACTATTGAAGACCTAAAAGATTTACTGAACACCTACGCTTTGAAGTAGAGATTTGAGTGTTTCGCTATCAAAACGAAAAAAACAAAAAACTTGGAAAGAATAATCGGAAGATACGAAGGAAAGGAAAAAGGACCTTTACTTATCTGTTTGGGAAGCGTTCACGGAAATGAGCCAGCGGGAATGAAAGCATTGGAATTGATGTTTAAAATGTTAGAAGTCGAACCGATTACTAACCCGAAGTTTACCTTTCGAGGACGACTACTAGGATTACGAGGAAATCTAAGAGCGATTCGAGCAGGCAAACGTTTTTTGGAAAAAGACCTCAATCGACATTGGACGACCGAAAATGTTCAACGGATAAGACGGACGGACCTTAATGGTTTAGCCAACGAAGACTTAGAAGTTCGGGAGTTATTAGACGTAATTGAAACAGAAATAAAAAATTACCAACCCGACAAAGTTATACTACTCGACTTACACACAACCACCGCTTATGGCGGCATCTTTACAGTCGTGACCGACGACTTGGAAAGTTTACAAATTGGTGTTGAATTGCACGCTCCCGTTATCAAAGGCTTATTCAACGGAGTTCAAGGCACTATTCTACAATACTTCAATCGGCAAAATATGGGAGTCCCGATAGTTGGGGTTTGTTTCGAATCGGGGCAGCATCAAGAAGAATTGTCCATTAATCGAGCCATTGCCGCCGTTACCAATTGTATGCGGACGATTGGCTGTGTGAGAGCCGAAGATGTAGAAAACCAACACGATAAATTGTTGATAGAATTTTCGAGAGGACTGCCGAAGGTATCACAGCTAGTGAAGACCCATTCCATTCGTCTATCGGACAGATTCGTGATGCGACCAGGGTACAAAAACTTTCAAAGGGTAGCCACGGGAGAAGTAGTTGCTGATGACAAGTATGGTGAAATAATTATCGAAAACAATGGTCTCTTACTGATGCCACTTTATCAAAAGCAAGGCAGCGATGGTTTCTTTCTCATTGAGTCTATAGATGATTCCTATTGACAAACCCAAAAAGCCCCCGAAATGTGTGACACACTTCAGGAGCAAGTTGTGGATTGAATTAGGTTACATTAAACCTAGTGCTTCTTACAAGTCAGGAGTCATTCTGCTCTCTATTCGTCTTGCAGAACCTCTTATCGAATAATTGCTGTTTAATTTGGTAATCAGTTAATTACGTAAAAAAGAGGAGGGAATTCGCTCTATTAGAAGAATGATTTGGATATAATTTGTTGTGAGTTGTCGGAGCGAGCAAACAGAAGAAGAGTTGAGGGGAAACTCTTCTAATCTAGCATGGTAATTGTTTTGTTAAACTACTAAGGAGAATAATTATCTATTCGCTACGTCTCGATAAGTTCGTAATCTGTTTTTTGCGGTTTCGACGGCCTTTTCTTGACTAGAATATCGTTGCTGTGTAGATTTGAGTTGAGCATCTACCGCTTCAATTTTATTTTTTGCTTCGGTGATTTTATCCACGTACTTCATAATTTCGTTGGTAATTTCTCCTTTTTCGGTATTTAATTCCTTCAATTTTTCTGATAAGCTAACTAACTGAGTTTCTTGCTTAGCTAATTCTTCCTCCATGGCCGCCTCCGATACTTTTAAGGACATATCGTTCAACAATTTTTCCGCATAGGGAAAACGGGTCGTGTGCATATCTGAAGATAAAAAAGCACCACCTAAGTCAAACCAAACAACCAACTCGGCATCGGGACCACGCTCTTCTACTAGTGCATAAATATCCACCGTATTTCGGCTCATTGCGGGAATGTCCGCATTATCGGTAAAAATTTCACCCGTTTTCGTGATTTTTTTAGTTTTTCCGCCGAACTCTTTTACAATCCGCAACCATTCTTTTTCGACCTCTTCCTTATCGGATTTTTGTAAACTAACGACCAGCGCATTGTTTTGCCCTTGGCTCATGAATCTTTTAGCTTCTTTTACTTGTCCATAGACATTGCTTAAAACAAAAGCAAGTGCTACTAATAATGTAACCTTTTTCATAAATACAACATTTTTAATAGTGAGTGAAATCGAACGACCAATCCAAATCGAACGATACTTAGAATAGATATTAGAATGATAAGCAAGCTATTCTTTGGATGCACCAGGTCGTAATAGCCCTTACGAATATAATATTACTTTTAGGGGGGAAATGCTACGCTTCCGCAAAAAAGCAAAAAGATAGCAAAATGTGAATAATTTTAAGGGGAAATTCTCAAAGAGGAGTTAAAAAAAATGAGGAGTTGATAAAGTGTCACTTTTCAAAGATAAAAGACATTTTAAATTAAAAAAAATAATGTAACCAATTTTCAAGGTTTCAGTTATTTTTTTTGTGACAGGAATAAAATTCCAATAGAAATTTTATTTATAGACATTGCAAGAAAATAGGCAACTATAACTACCTACTAATTAAAATAAAGACTTGAAAATAGAAAAAAGGCCAGCAGTATGACTATTCAATTGTGAGTATAAAAATTGCCGTTTCTGTGACGAAAGATAGGTTAGTATTGCGAAAAATTAAACAGTAATGTATGCAAGCTAAGAAAGCTTGGCTAGCATATTTTAATGATTACCTACAGAAATCGCACTAATTTTGCTTCGATTGGCCTTCCAAAGGTTAAAATCTTGATTATTTATAATGCCATTTCCATCGGCATCCGCTGATAAATAGACATCGATGGCAGAACTATTTTGTTTCCAAAGATTAAAGTCCTGACTATTAATTACGCCGTTCCCATCAAAATCCCCGCAATTCATCATAGAGCGATTAGACTTCTTTTTTAGTTGAGCGTTGCCTAGGGCAGCCGATTCGTTGATGGTAAAGTCGTAAAGCATAGCGTCTTCGTTCATTAAATGGGGCGTACGACTAAGGATGGGTAGGTGGCTCTGATGAAATAAGGCAATATAGTACTCATCGTTCGGCATTTTATCAAACGTAATTAAATTACTCCCTTCCGCCTCGATTAACAACCCATCGCTTTTCACCAAAGCCGCCTTTTGTGCCAAAACTTTGTTGCTATCCTCTTTGTCTCTTAATTGAACTAATACCCAATCCACAATTTCCGTGTTCACAGACGAACTCCTATTTTCTGTACCTTGATAATAATAAGGAGACTCAGAAAAAGGTTGAGCAAGGGGTAGCAATCCTTTAGCAGCTAATTTCGTTTGCATGACCTGCTGAGATACATCAAAACAACCTTCTAAAATCACCTTAATTCGAGTAGCCGTTTTTGCCGTTTCGACTACTTGACAACTTTGTTCTAAAGGTATCATCGGTTCAAATCGGCTAATACAATTTTGCCCGATACTGTGCATCACACGATGGCGCCCAGCATCAATTTCTGCTTCGTCAAGTTCCTTTTTGGATTCTCCGTTAGCAATACCGAAGTACATTACATTGGTTGGATTTACCACGTGTCCAATTCCGTGTGCATGACCTAGTTCGTGAAGCGCAATACTCTCGAAGTCGAACTGTTGCGAAAGGGGTTGACTACTAGAAAAGTTCCAACTATATCCCGCCGCCATTAGATAGTCAGGCGTAAACTGAATATCAAATTCTTTTAGATACCAAAGTGTTTTGGTACCGCTGCAAGAACTACTCGCCACTGCTTTGAACCGGGAAGTAGCAATGCCTAAAACGCCAAGTGGTAGATTCTCACTGTATTGGATGACGCAGTGGCCATCATTTGCAAACGTTTTGGTTGTACCCGTTTTGTCCAGCGTAAAATTAATTTTGGTGGCACATTGCCATTTTCCCAAGGCTCGTTCAAAACTTTCCAAAGCCACCGTGTGGTCTAGTAGTCCATTAGTCGTATTTACTTCAATGGAATAGCCGCCACTTTCATTTCTATTCAAAAATTTCACTTGCTGTCTAGTATGCGTATCAAAACCTTTGTAAGAACTGTAAGTAGGCGTAATGGCCCAGTCGATGGAAATAGGGGCTTCACCTACTTCTCGGCCAGCCTTATTGAGCAGTTTAATAGAGCCTGTGCCCGCTTTGGGAGGAATTTTCACTCGAATTTCTCGGTCTGTCCAATACACCAAATCGGATTCGTAGTTGGAAATAATGAAACCTACGCCTCCAAAATCTGCGTTTGAAAAAAGTACTTTCCCCGGTTCGTCCCCGAATCCCGTTCCAGCTATAATTAGCTCTTCTGCTTCGTCTGCTGTCCCTGCCCGAAAATGGGTTGCATTTTCGTTGGCAGCGTTCCTTAATTGAATATTGTTATTGCTTCTGGCTTTAGCAGGGAAATCTTTTTTTGAAAAATAAAAAGGGTGACCATTGGGACGTTGGGCCACAAACCTTGTCTGCTTTTCTACTTTTTCGACTAGTTGTTCTGCCGCAACGGGTTGTTTAGTATGATAGTCTATGAAGTGATTATGAACATATGGGAGAATACCTTGAACACTAGCAAAAGGGCGGTATCTAGGGATTTGATTGGTTCTAGCATTAGTCTGTTGACCCATAACAAGGGCCGTTTCATGGCTTAAAAAAAAGAAATATTCTTGTTCGTTTTGTAACGTTATATTCGGAAAAACTACCTGCGCTTCGTCCTCTACCACTCCTCCCATCGTAATGATTTCTACGTATTTTTTGTTACTGAACTCTTTCAGATAGGCACTTATCTCAATTAGATGGACCGTGTAAATATTTTCTTTTGCGTCATCCCAGAATGCGTGCTGCTGGACAACTTTGCCAAATGCAATTTGACGTGCCATTTCGATGCGATAGTCAATAGATATAGGATGGGTAGTCGCCTGCAAAGAAGTAGAAAAAAGAGCCAGGACGAAAGTGTAGTAGATTAATTTTGAGGAAAGGCTATTCATGTTGCGTTCAGACTTTGTCGATAAGTACACCTTAATTGTCAATACTTTATTCGTAATGAAAAAATGGGGCTTGCCTATCTCTCTATTGAATGCCTTTTTCTCTACAATAGAATGGAATCGTAATTAGACGTTGCTAATAAATTTAGTGCTTTCGTATCTATTCTCTACTCTCTGTTCTGAATAGTTACGTGCTTTTAATGATTATCTCAGGTAAGTTATTCGGAAGGATATATAAATTAATGACTCACAAAAATTTTACTGCTACAAATTAAGCGTGTTTTATCAATAAATTTTGGTCGCTATTGCATCTTTTGTGACAAGGTTGTTCGGGCAAAAATATTAGATTTATGGTTCTCTGACAATTTGGGTGGTTTAGAGTCAGGATTTTAGCTAATCATTTATTTCCTAGCGTCATAAATGTTTAACTAAAATCCTGACCACCCAAATTGTCAAAGAACGAGATTTATTTGGTTAGTAGCTTCACACAAAAAGTTACTTCTTCGTCCAAATGGGTGTCGATTTCTAAGATTTCCTACTTTTTTTTGCTTTTTTTAGC
>JBCCQK010000408.1:0-7968 GCA_039024375.1 Bacteroidota bacterium | reverse complement strand
TTTTTTTTCCGTCTTCCCCCCCGTTGGTTTGCGCCAACGACTTTATGGTCGAAAAAGTCAACATACCTAACTAGTAAATGACGCATAACTTCCACATAAAATCCCTATTCTTTTGGCATTTCTTTCATCGTATCGAAAGGGAACTGAGCTACGAACGTTGGATAGATAAGTACAAATTATTCCTGACAACGCTAGAGTCGGGGCAAATTCCCTACGAACCAGATTACGCTTCCTTCAAACGATTTTGTAAAATTTTGTACTTGCAAGAAGCCAAACACGAAGCCCGTTTTCTGGAAATATTGGACGCGTCGATTGATAAGGAAAGGGATTTATTAGTTCGTTTGTTGGAGCGAAAAGGGACGCCTAAATCAGATAAGCCCACTGATAAAAAAACGCCGCCAAAACCGACATCACCACCTACTAAACCTCCTTCAAAACCAGAAAAGCCGACCTCAACGGAAGGAGACGCTCCAACAACGCCTGTCCTTCACGAGGCTCAAGACAATACCGAATCCTTATTTTTTCATCCAAAAATACAGGAAGTCAACGACGAGGTTTTGGATGAGAATAAAGGACTACCCGTTTTCGAAAAATTCTTGCACCAAGACGAGTACTATTCCGTCACTCGACGAGAAATGGTCAAAACGTGGCAGTATTTGCGTCGGAAAGAAGCGGGAGGACAACAAGGGGCCATGGACATTCCAAAGACCATTCGGAAGGTAGTGCAGGAAGGCCTTTTTCTGACGCCCGTTTACCAAAAAAGTTCGGTTAATCGAAAAGATACGCTAATCATTTTTGCCGACGTCCGAGGGTCGATGATGCCGCTTCATAGCCTCACTCGACGGTTGATTCAGACCGCACGGGGGGAAGGTGGACACACCACCGCCGAGGCGTATTATTTTCAAGATTACCCTTCGACGATGGTCTATCAAGAAGATGATTTAAGTCGCCCTATTCCGCTAAAAACGGCACTGCGTAGCACCAATCGGCAAGCAACGACGGCCATTATCATTAGCGATGCGGGCGCTTCGAGAGGTGGCGTTTCAAAAGAAAGAAGACGAGCAAGGTATAATAACGTAGCCCCTTTTTTGGATATGTTGAACAACTGTACGGCGCAGACCTTATGGCTTAATCCGATGCCCCGCCACCGTTGGGTCGGAACATCGGCGGAGTGGATTGCGACTAAGGTGACGGCGATGATACCCGTTTTGGAAGAAAAAGATTTTGATTTTCAAAATACAATTCGGTTGATTCTGAAGCAGCGAGTGTTGTGAGTGTTGTGGTCATTGCTAATCGTTCGATTTTTAACCACAAAGGGATAGAGTTCATAGAGTACACAAAGACTTTATCAAGCGCAGTTTTGACCTTTTTTAAGCGAAATTTAAAAAAGAACTTGTCAATGCTGCGCTCGAAAAAAAACTCTATGAACTTTGTGGACTCCACTTCTTTGTGGTAAAAAAATGTGTACTAAGTAGTTAGCAATTACGCAATAAAACCATCTACAAAAATGATTTTTATTGCGAAGTAGATTTTAAAAAAGGAGTAACTTTTAGATAACTCAACAGCATGAATAGTCTGCCCAAATATTTCCCCGTTCACAAACTCAGTCGCCTGAATCGCAGTAAAGTGACTTGGTTCTACCGTCGCTACGTCGAGGAATACTACGAACATTATACGTTTGGGCATTTTATTCTGGCCGCCTACGCCGCCATTCCCGCCTACTTGACGCCCGATTTACTGTACAAAATCTGGCTGAATTTCAATCAGTACGAATGGCGAAATAAGGTCGTCAATATTCATCGGATTGCCGTTTCGGATGTATTATTGGCCCCTTTTTGCCGAGAAATTGGCTACGAGTTGTACGAAATGGATAACGAAATTCGGGACGCTTTTTTAGAATGGTTGGAGTTGAGTAGCCGCAGTGAAATTTGGCGAGACCAGCAGTTACAAACGCCACAGACCATCGCCGAATTTTTGCAAGAGTACCAAAGGTTGCCCAACCCTGGTACGATTCGGTGGGGCAAAAGCTACGAGGAAACACAAACTTGGAATAATTGGCTCATCATCAATCCCGAAAAGTCGCAGCAATTATTGACGGAGCGAGTCAAAAAAGCAGAGGTAGAAAAAGACGAAATAGGGATGTTGCGGGCTATGGATTTTTGGTCGAACGCCAAAGGGAAAGTAGAGGTGCTATTTGGTCAAGACGAAGCCGTATCTCAATGGGCAGATTTCAAGCAGAACGCCACGTTCATGGCTGCGTTGAAAGCGCAAATTCAAGGGAATAGTGAGGCTTTCGCCCAAATGATTGAAGACAATCCGTTTTTAAAAACCTATTTGAACCGAGAACCCGAAGGTGGTATTGAAGTGAAATTGTCCAAAGCGGTAGAAGAATTTGTAGAGAAAATACCACCTCCAACTATCTTTGCCGCCGTCATCGGTATCAATCAATACGAAAACACGGATGTTCACTCTCTGACGGGCTGCGTTAACGACGCCGAAGCGTTTAAAGCGTTATTAGAAACCTACGCCCAAAAACAGGATAAACCACTCGATTTATTGAGCCTATTGGACGAAGAGGCGACCTTCGAAGCAATGCAGGAAATGATTACCCACTTTCGGCAGGCTAGAAATGGCGACGTTTGTGTGTTATACTTTGCGGGGCATACGCACTATTTGAACTTGGAGGAAAATAAGGGACGACGATTTCTCTTGTACGATAGCGACAAAGCCGAAAAAGAAATCACGCAGAACACGCTGGAAGAATGGTTATACCCATTACTCTCCGAAAAGGAAGTGGCCTTTCTAATAGTACTTGATACCCACGAAGCTAAAGAAGAATTTAAAGCAGACTTGCCCCAAAACCTACTTCGCAAAAACGAGCGTACGCTCAAGGGAAGTCTCATTTATCTGAACGCTGGAATGCCCGGTCAAGCCACCTATGAACGCCAAATGGAAGGCAAAACCAGAGGTGCTTTTACCTATGCTTTGGAAAAGGTCTTGGAAGCGGGTGGCTTCGAAAAAAACTACCGTCAAATCACCGAACTGGTCAATTTACGAATGTTGCGCAGTCAAGAACAGCAAACGCCATTTGTGGAAGCGATTCCCACTTTCGCCGCCAATAATTTGTTTCTGACCAACATCACCGATGCCGAAACTACCTACGAAATTACTTGGGAAGAGGAAGCGCAGTCGTGGCGATTGGTAGCGGGAAGACGGCAAGGTATTACGCCTTCTTTGGATTTTATGCTGACCGAATTGGCGGTCAAAGACGGTACAAGAGTGCAAGTCCGAGAAGTATTCGAAGACTATTCGTATCTGTATAGTTTCGAAGCGGACCAGTCGGCTACGCTAGAAGCAGTTTTATTACAAACGGCGCTTCCAAAAATTAAGGTAGCTTATGACGAAAATTTGGATAGAAGACTTCGAGAACGCCTAGAGGAAGCGATTGAACGCCACAACATTTATTATATCGACGTAGTGGAGAATCCTTCGGAGGCACAGTACTTTATTCGTAATCGAGAAAGGGAGTATTACCTTTCCCGTAAGTCGAGTCGCTATCAGCGTCGGCACGTTCCGTTGTTTAATTTTCAGTACGACGCCTTCGAATTGATTAAGCAGATGGAGTACATTGCGCAGTGGACGGGGGTGTTGGAACTGAACCGAAATAGTAATTTATTGAAAAGAAAAGATGTAGAGGTATCTATCGAAGCGATTGAAGGGATTTCGATACAAAATATTGACGCTGCAACGCCCACCATGGTTTACAAAGACCCCGAATTGGTTCAGATAAACTATCAGAAGCTGACCCAAGATTGGTTGATGCCTGCTTTTCGTTGTAAAATCATCAATCAGTCAAATAAAAAGGTGTACGTCAACGCCTTATATTTGGATAGCACTTACGGTATTTTGGATTTTGGTCAGTACGAGATGGAAGGTTCTCAGATTCTGACTCGTAGCTCTGGATTTGATAAACCTGATTTTACTTATTTAACATTTGACGAAGAAAGAACAATTTTGCTCAATATTGACGAAGCCTACCTACGAGTGGGAAGAACCGAAATCGTTGATTACATCAAGCTATTTATCTCCGAAGAACCGCTTTATACTGAACCTATCCTACAAGATAGTTTAGAACTGAAGCGGGAAAACCTGCGCAAATCAGTCAGTACGCAATTTCAGGCCAATACCTTCGATTTGTCAAATACGGATTGGATAGCTATTGCGATTCCAATTAAGATTACTCGGCAAGAAAAGGAAGCCCGACAGCAAGAACAACAACTTTGGGAGAATGCTAGCGAACAGCATACTTTTGAAGGCTACGAAGATTATCTGAAAGTATTCCCGAACGGGCGTTGGGCGGAGGTTGTGCGGGAAAAGTTAGAGCAGATGTTAATGCGCCAAGAGTCCTCAGCACCTAGCTATGAGGAGACGGAAATTGAAAATGAAAGTAATGTTGAGTTAAATGCTCCCGTTTCGAATGAAGCTAAAATATTTCCAGAAGCTAAGTCTGCTTTCGATAATAACGAGCCTTCGAATAGCGATACTCCAAAAATTACCAATTTGGCCAACCTAAAAAGAGAATTAAAGCAACTCCTTACCGTTGATAAAAGTAAAGAGGCGCTAGAGTTGTTAAGAACCTACCTACGTTCCGGTGCTTCCTTAGAAAACGACCTTATTTTACTGTCTTCTCGGTTTAATGCGACGACGAGGGATGTTCGACGAGGTTTAGTCACCAGGGAACAAGCACAAATAGCTTTTTCACGTGTCAATTACGCTTTGATGAACTACATTGATGACTTAGAGGAAGCGGATGTGGTTTTTCCAAAAGAAAAAACTTTTCAGCAAAAAACGACAACCCTTTCCAATTTAGAACAACAAGGACTTCTAGAAGAAGCCGAACTCCTCCAAAAACGCATCAATCGCATTAATCGAGCCTTAGCCTTAGAAACCGACCCCAGCCGCCAACTCGCCTACGAAGAACAAGTCGCCGAATTGTCCGAAAAACTAGCAGTCGTCAAGCGAAAATTAGGGTAGTATTGCACTAACTATTGGTTCAAGTTATAAGTGATTGACAGTTTCAAGGTAGAGCAAAATGTTGATAATTAGCACTTTGTCTAACTAGTCAGTAAGTACTCAATCGTCTGTTTGGATTATCCAGTAATTTTCCATTGCTGGATAATTTTTAGCTGTAAATTTACTGGATAACGGGAAGTTATCCAGTAATTCTAACTAGCATTGAGAACTTATACTAGTCACTAATTACCTAATCACTAATCACTACACTACCTATGCTGGTCAATCAAAATAACGTTTCCATCGGGGTCTTGTACCATAAAATTAGCGGGGCCAGAAGTGTCCGCATCCACCTCGCTCATTAAGGTAATATTACTAGATTTGAGTTGCTGTTGGATGGTCCTCACATCATCAAAATCATCAATTGCTCGTGCGTTTTCGTCCCATCCCGGATTGAACGTTAGAATATTCCCTTCAAACATATCCTGAAATAAACCAATCAGCGTACCTTCATTTTTCATAATAAGGTAACTTTGTTCCACACTACCACCCGAGACTTGAAAGCCCAAGGTTTCGTAAAAAGCTTTTGATTGTTGGAGGTCTTTTACACTTAGACTGATGGAGAATGCGCCTAATTTCATAATTTTAATATCCTTTTAATGGTTGAACGGGAACACAAAGCTCTATATCGAAATGTGTCCAATCGCAGATAGCTGCTTTATCTAAAAATAATTCTAAACCGTATTGATGTGCTGGTTCGTAAGCACTATTAATGAGCCAATCATTGAACAGATAACTAATGGCAGTTGCGACGATGTTTATGTTCCCCGAAATGACGGTGGTAGCGTATTGACACAAAGGCATTACCATGGTTTCAATTCCATCGGCATCCTCACAGTCAACGTAACTAGGAATGGTCATACAAACCTCATAGCGGTACTTTTCTTTGGGCGTAACCATTGGGTCGTCGAGCGACATACCAAAAAACTGGCCTCCTTTGAATAAATTATGCTGCTTAGCCCACTCAATTAATCGCTCAAATGTTCGAATAACGACGCCTTCTCTGTAAGAGTTAATGACCCTGATGTACGCTACTTTTCGTTGAGGAAAAGTTTTGATTTTGATTGGAAATCGCTGTTGCTTTTCTACTAATGACATGGGTACAAGGTATTCCGTTATAGGAAATAATTCTTTGCAAATCTTGCTATTCTTTAGGTTTCCCTTTTTTCTGAATGTGCTGGGTGAGGTAGTAAAATATTGCTTAAAAGAGCGAGAAAAGGTAGAGGGCGACGAAAAACCGCAATCGTAAGTAATGTCAGAAATGGTATTTTTAGAAAACTTTAGTAGGCGAGCAGCTTTCTCCAAACGGGCGCGATTGGTGTAAAAATTAACCGATTCTCCAAGAATAGCTACAAAGATTCGATGAAAATGATAGGGTGAAAAGTAGGCGACGGCTGCCAATTCTTCTAAGGAAAAAGATTTATCTAAATTCCTCACAATGTAGTCGATTACTGCATTGATGCGAGTCTGATAAACTTGTAGCGCCTTGGGTATATTTTCCATAAATTGGGATTCGGATATAGGGCTGAACGAAGTCTGCAAATTAGGACTTGATGCAACACAGATTGAACAGATTTGCGCTGATTTCTTTAGGTACTCGAGTAGAAAATCAGTAAAAACCTGTTAAATCTTGCCTAGTCTATGGTGAATTAAGTATAATTTTGACGTTTTTGAAAGATTTCGTATATCCCTAATTCGGATAGTTTAATTTTACCAATCTTAAGATACTAATTTATCAGTTTTTTAGCGGATGCCCTAAAAAATATACCTCGTTTTGCCTCGGTGTGTGCCACTTATGAACCTCTCTTGAACTTTATGGTATAAAGTTTATTGACTATTATTGTAATTTCAATTAACCTTTCCCTACAGCAATGGCCATTATTTTAAACATAGAAACCGCAACGGAAATCGGCTCTGTATGCGTGAGCAACGGCGAAAACGTTCTAGCTGAAAAGGTCGGTAGCTCCGCCTTTTCCCACGCCAAGGAAACCACCCAAATGATACAAGATTGTTTAGCCATAGCCGAGTTGACAATGGACGATTTAGTGGCAGTAGCCGTTAGCAAAGGCCCAGGTTCTTACACCTCTTTACGCATCGGTACCTCGATTGCCAAAGGTATTTGTTATGCCAAAGATATTCCGTTAATTGGTGTGGATACGTTACAGTCCATGGCGATGGCATCTGCGAAAGTTGCGGAAGGCGCAATCTACGTACCCATGATTGATGCCCGTAGAATGGAGGTGTACACCGCTTTTTTTGACGGAAAAGGAAATAGCCTAAAGGAAACGCACGCCTTAATATTGGAGGAAAATACCTTCGAAAAACAGCTAAATGCGGCTAATTTTATCGTTTTTTCGGGAAATGGAGCCGAAAAACTTACTAAAGTTAAAGAAAGTTATCAGTTTGTATTCACTGATATTCGTTGTGCCGCTCGGCACTTAATACCCTTATCTACACAGGCTTTTCACCAACAAAATTTTGAATCAGTCGCCTATTTTGAACCCGATTACTTGAAACCACCAAATATTACCACCCCCAAAAAAGTCTTGTAGCAAAAGGTGTTGTTGTCTTTATTGGTTAATAAAAAACCGAAACATATTGTTTTTTTGCGTAAAAGAATACTCCAATAACCTTTTATATTAAAAAATTATAAGATAAAAATTGATATGAAACTTATTTATCATTTTTAATTTAAAATTTTTATTTCCGACTCTTTCTCAATAACTTTATAGCTGGGAGAAAACTTTAATGTATTATTTTGGCATCGTATTTGGTTTACACGATACCGAATATTTAATAATTTTTTAAATGCAAAACATAGTTATGAGAAAGCAGAAAAACGAAACTGTTACACTACAGAAGGGACCCGCCGCTGATATTCAGCTAGACTACGTT
>JBCCQK010000407.1:0-7969 GCA_039024375.1 Bacteroidota bacterium | reverse complement strand
TTCCGCATTCTCTGCTTCTAGTTGTGCTATTTTTTCGTCTTTTGTCACTACGCAAATTTAATCCTTTGGAATTGCTTATTTTTACTCTTTCCCATTCTTGTCAAGTCTATGACTTTAGTTATTTTTGACCTGTGTAGTTACAAAAATGGTACGAAATGGGGTGTTTAAAGTTTTGTTCGTTTGGGTGCAACTCGTACGCTTCTATGCTTGCCTAGGTTTACACTAAGAGAAGAGGATAGGCGGTATTTTTTAGAATACCGTCTATGAAATCCGAAAAGGATACAAGTAGAGAAACTTTGAACAACTAAATTGTCAAAAAAAATAACGTCTGGAAAGAATAGGAAATTGATTAACAGGGTATTAACAATTTTCAATGGGTAATGTGCAATTAACAATGAACCATGGGAATAGTGGTGGTAACAGTAAGCGGTGGCAGCGACAGTAAGCAGTGGCAGTGGTTTCCAATAAAAAGAGACTACAAAATGTCAACGTCTAGTTCCGTGTTCCCCAAATTTCCGTGTTACAAAAAACAAGTGGCAGTGGCAGGAAGCAGTAGCAAAAAGGAACAACAAAAGGTCAACATCTAAATCCCCGTACGGACAAGCTGTCGTCCAAGTCAACATCAAGTGAAGCATCCGTTGTCAACATAAAAGTAGTCACTGGCAGCAAGTACCAATATTTTTTAGATTTTAGATTTCTTTCATCGAATCATCGGCATCTCTTCTCCTACTTTAAACATTTTCAGTTCAAACAAGGAATGAGGAATGTCCAAAACTTCTCGAAGTCGATATTGTAAAGTTTTGAACACCATCTCTGCTTTTTGAATGGCCATTTTTTCGGACAAATTGGGCAGTAGTAGCCACAAGTTTTCTTGAGGACTAAAACCGAACGTTGTAGCACTATCCGAACTTTCCTGTAGCCATTTTAAGCAGTCCAAAGCTAGGTTTTTTCGAGTTTTTTCGGTCAGAAATGCACAGTTCTTTGCATCTAACGCTAATTGTAGCACAAATCTCGTCGGAGTATCCTGCGTAGCTTCGGTAAAGACTTGTTGCACTTTTTCTTGAAACGGTTCGATGGATAGGATACCTTCTGGTAATTCTAAACTTTTGGGCGGTTGTCCGTAGCCGTATTTAGCAAATTGTACGCCCGCTAGGGTCAAAGAAAATTGGTTGATTTCAATGGTAGCTTCTCCAAAATTGATACGGTCAACGGCTGTTTTAGACAACCATTGTTGTAAGACGCCCGTTTCCAAAATTTTAGCCAAGTCTAAGTTGCAATCAATCGGGAAAAAGCCATTGATGAGTGGGTAAGCGTAGGTAATATTAGAAAAAGCGGATGGGTAGGGAACCAACTTATCTACGTTTCTAGTGTAGAGAAACTGAGTTGTTTTCACCAAACAATTGGCCACAGCGTCTTTTTCACTAGGATTTATGTGTAAATGGTCAATGTATGCGCATATTTGATTGGATTTTGCTCGGATTTGAACTAATTGACTGAATTTGAAAACACCATCCACTTGATTTTCCAGTATTTCGTAAAGGGTGAGGGATTCTAAAAAAATGGGCTTTAAGAAAACGTTTCTATCGTTACAAGTACGCAGGGTTCGAATGATGGATTTAGTCGTAACTTCATCTGTGTGTCCAATGATAATTCCATTTCTTTTGGCAATGGTTTTAAAACTGATGTCCTCTAAATTTTCAAGAAAGGTAAAGTCAGGTAAGTTAATGCGTCGGATTTTAGGTTTAGCGAACCAATTACCGATTTTACTTAAAAGATTTTCTGATAGAGTGGTGTTCATTTTAACGTTTTTGTTACTGGCAAGGTCTCGTAAATATAGTCTGATAAATGCTTGTTAGTGAGCATCTTGCGCTAGTAGTCATTAGGTGAAAGTTAATTTCGATGGGTACTTTAAACGAGAGGTATGGCTGTGAGGAAGGTATTACAATGGTGTTTTATTAATGATGTGCAGCAAGAAATATGCCAGACTGGAAAAATGTCACAAAAACTGTAAGGTCTTACATCAATTTGACTAAGCCAATTAGGGGGTAAAATGTCTGTTTAGACAAAATCAAAATAATTTTACGACGGTATGAACATTTATTTATACTTTTTTGTATAAATTGCGAGATAATTATTTCTTTTGCAAAAAATCATCAAACTTGATAGATAGAGTAGAGATAAAGTAGTTCTCTCTTAGCTCTTTCTACGACTTAAGCCTACAAAAATGAGCGAAGTACTTAGCGAGTCTATGCAGGTCTTAGAAGACCAAACGAATAGTGATTACAAATATGGATTCACGAGCGACGTAGAAATGGAAGCCTTTCCCAAAGGCTTGAACGAAGACATTATAAGAGAACTTTCTGCCCGTAAAAATGAACCCGAATTTATGTTGGAATACCGACTGAAAGCTTTCCGTCATTGGCAGACAATGGAAGAACCCAATTGGCCGAACGTCGATTATCCAAAGGTCGATTATCAAGACCTTATTTACTATGCAGCGCCTAAGAAAAAGCCTAAGTTAAATAGCCTAGACGAGGCTGACCCCGAACTAATCAAAACGTTCGAGAAGTTAGGCATTCCACTGAATGAGCAGAAAGTTTTAGCAGGAGTAGTAGCGGTAGATGCTGTTTTTGATAGTGTTTCGGTCAAAACAACCTTTCAAGAGACGCTATCGGAGTTAGGCATTATCTTCGGTTCGTTCAGTGAAGCGGTGCAAAACCATCCCGAATTGGTAAAAAAGTACATGGGTTCTGTGATTCCTTACACGGATAACTACTTTGCGGCGTTAAATGCGGCAGTATTTAGTGACGGGTCTTTCACTTACATTCCGAAAGGGGTGAAATGTCCGATGGAATTGTCCACCTATTTCCGAATAAACGCCGCCAACACAGGGCAGTTCGAAAGAACGCTGATTATTGCTGAGGAAGGTAGTTCTGTGAGTTACTTAGAAGGTTGTACGGCACCGATGCGCGACGAAAACCAGTTACACGCTGCGGTAGTGGAATTGGTGGCTAAGAAAGATGCAACCATCAAATATTCAACGGTACAAAACTGGTACCCTGGCGACAAGGATGGAAAAGGTGGTATTTATAATTTCGTAACGAAGCGGGGAATTTGTGAAGGAAAGAACTCCAAGATTTCTTGGACGCAAGTGGAAACGGGGTCTGCTGTGACATGGAAGTATCCCTCTTGTATCCTAAAAGGCGATAATTCTGTTGGCGAATTTTACTCCGTGGCTGTCACAAATAACCATCAGCAAGCGGACACGGGAACGAAGATGATTCATTTAGGAAAAAATACAAAAAGTACCATTATTTCCAAAGGAATCTCAGCGGGTAAGAGTCACAATTCTTATCGAGGCCTAGTCAAAGTGGGTAAGAAAGCGACCAATGCGCAGAATTTCTCTCAGTGCGATTCTTTATTGATGGGAGACCGCTGTGGTGCCCATACTTTTCCCTATTTGGAAGTTGAAAATAACTCGGCGCGAGTCGAACACGAAGCCACCACTTCAAAAATTGGAGAAGACCAACTATACTACTGTCAGCAAAGAGGATTGAGCGAAGAGGACGCCATCAACATGATTGTCAACGGTTACTGTAAGGAAGTTTTCAACGAATTGCCGATGGAGTTTGCGGTGGAAGCGCAGAAATTACTAGCGATTAGCCTAGAGGGAAGTGTAGGGTAAATGCCACTGCATCAGTTGCTGAATCGTCGTTTAGGTTCAAATTAGATGAAGCCGAATTAATATTTTTAGCGCATCTGAGTAATTTTGGCTACTTATGCCAACGTTTCACTGGATTTTAGGCGTCTAAAAGGTTAAATTTAGCTTCATCTAATTACTTATCCTTTCATCAAATCACTGGATAATGAAAACCTTTTTTACGATTCTAACAATACTTTTCGGTGTGTCTTTAGGATGGTCCCAGAACCCTTTGGCAAGAGTAGCATACAGCAACCTTAGCAGTGAAGGAAATTGGCAAGAGACAACCGTTTTTGACTATTCTTATCAAAATGGGCTTAGAGTAAAAGAAACTACCCGAACTTACAATCAATCATTCGACTTTTGGTACGTAGAACGAGAGCAGTGGCTCAATAATGACGGAACGACGGCAAGGCGGATTTTTAGAAACTTTATTGGGCCAGAGAAAGATAATTTCTACGTTTCGGACACTAGAAATGAGTACGACGAGTCTGGAAAATTGGTAAAAGTAGAATACTACATCAAACCAAATGCTAATCAAGAAGTGGCGCTTCGGGCAATCGACGAGCGAACGTATATAGACGACTGTACCTACATTCAACGCAGTTTTGTAGTCGATAATTTAACGGATGAACTTGTATTTACGAACGTTCGGCTGCGACTGTTCGACGAAGCGTGTACTTTCATCGACGATATAAGAAGTAATAATCCCAATGCAACTTTTGAAGACCTGCGTCGCCGAATCAGAGTGGAAGACGAGTTGCTAGATAATGGAGGAAAAAGCAGGACGGTCTTCTTGCGAGATTGTTCCCCAAATGGGACGGAATGTGAGGACTGGTTTTTTGAAGAAAAGGACATTTACGACAATCAAGGTCGATTGGTTTTTCGAGAAGTTGGGGCCAACGAAGATTTTGTAAAAACGATTACTACAAACGACTACCAGCCAAATCAGACTTTGCGGACTATTAGAACCTTTATCAAGTTTAATCCCGATGCTTCACAGCAATTAAGTGGCATCGAAGAGGTGGTGCTCGATTTGGAAGGCCAGACCTTGTACCGCAAGCGAGCAGAACCCAGTTTAGTAGAAGAATGGACATACGAGCGGTATGATAATAATTTCATTAAGACGATTACCTTAATTAGGACTCGAAAAGATTCTATTCAAACTTTCGTAGATGAAAGAATCTCTAACTTCACCTACGAATATTATTGTGATGGCTTAGCTTCCTCACAAACTAGAGAATCCAGTGGTTTTAAAAGTAAAACGACCTATGGCTATTTGTACCCAGCCGACTGCAATTCGACGAATTTAGAGATGCTTGATTGGCAGTTGTTCCCTAATCCGACGCAGGATTTTTTGCAATTGAGCAGCCCTCAATTTACTACCCATGCGTTCACTTTTGAGATTAGGAATCAGTTGGGACAGCTTTTGACAAGGCGGGAAAATATAAGAGTCACGGAACAGTCTATTCCCGTTGATTTCTTACCCAATGGCAATTACTACTTCACCGTCCGTACGCCAACCCTCACCGAAACTAGACCTTTTATTATACAAAGATGACCGAGATTAAAACTATCGCTTTCGATGCGGACGATACGCTGTGGGTGAACGAGCCGTACTTTCGTAAGGCGGAAGACGCCTTTTGTGCTTTGATGGAAAACTATTTACCCCATCATAGCAGTCATAAGGAGTTATTCGCCATCGAAATCAAAAATTTGCCGCTCTACGGCTACGGTATCAAAGCCTTCACGTTGTCGATGATTGAGGCGGCCATGAGTATTTCCAATAAGACCATTACGCTCGATGCCATTGAGCAGATGATGCAGATTGGTCGGGAAATGCTCGAAGCACCCGTAGAGTTGATTCCAGACATCGAATCCGTTTTACAGGCTTTGCAGGGGAAGTATCGGTTGGTGATGGCCACGAAAGGAGATTTGCTGGACCAAGAACGAAAATTGGAAAAATCGGGTTTGTCTAAGTACTTTCATCACATTGAGGTGATGTCCGAAAAGAAAATACCGAACTATGAAAAGCTGATTCGACATTTGGATATTCCACCGAATGAATTTTTGATGATTGGTAATTCGTTGAAGTCGGACGTGCTGCCCGTTTTGGAGTTGGGCGGTCACGCTTTTCACGTGCCGTTCCATACGACTTGGGCTTACGAAAGGGTGGAGACGACGATTGAAAACGAGCGGTTTCGGGCGTTGGGGAAGGTGACGGAAGTGGTGGCGCTTTTGGGAGGCTTAGTCGCTTAGTGGAGCGTTTTTTTACCACAAAGGTATGGAGGGCATAAAGTTCATGGAGTTTTTTTCGAGCGCAGCTTTGACAAGCTATTTTTATAACGACGTATAGTCTGTATTTAGTCCTTTTCGGCTTGATGACAAATCGAACTGCGCTCGAAAAAAACTTTGTGTGCTTCATGCCTTCTATACCTTTGTGGTTTAAAAAATGAGCAATAAAGCGCTACATCCTTTGTACAAAACTTAACATCAACTAATGAATCACTGGTTAAATCCAATACAACTTTCAGGTAAACACCTCACTTTAATACAATTAGAACGAGGTCACAAATCGGCATTGGTTGAAGCTGCTAACGACGGTGAACTGTGGAAATTATGGTACACGTCCGTGCCTTCCGAAGAGACCATTGAGGCCTACGTGGAAAAAGCACTGGCGGACGAGCGCCAAAGAACGGCGCTACCCTTTGTGGTGTACGATAATCACACGGGGAGAATTATTGGTTCGACTCGCTACTGCAATGCGGTTGCGGAACATCGACGTTTGGACATTGGCTATACTTGGTACGCCAAAAGATACCAACGAACGGCCATCAATACGGAATGTAAATACTTGCTATTGCAGTACGCTTTCGAGCAGTTGGACGCCATTGCGGTGCAGTTCATGACCAATTGGTTCAATTTTAAATCGAGAAAGGCCATCCTTAGACTGGGCGCCAAGCAAGACGGCGTCATCCGCAATCATCGGATTGACAAAGACGGCTGCTTGAAAGACACGGTGATTTTTTCCATCATTCGGGACGAGTGGAAGTTAGTAAAAAAGTCGTTGGGCTTTCAACTACAACAGCACCCCAATTCAAAACCAACCGACCCCGTTTACGAGACGGAACGGCTATTCATTCGACCGACGATAGTGGAAGATGCTACTTTCCTCCACGAACTAATGAACTCCGAAGGGTGGCTGCAATTCATCGGTGACCGAGGTATTCGAACGGTGGCCGATGCGGAAAAGTACATCTTGGAACGAATGCGGCCGCAACAAGCTAGATTGGGCTACTCGAACCACACGGTGATTCGAAAGTCCGACGGTGCCAAGATGGGCGGCTGTGGTTTGTACGACCGAGAAGGTTTGGAAGGCGTGGACATTGGTTTTTCCTTTTTGCCCCAATACAGCGGACAAGGGTACGCCTACGAATCGGCGGCGAAGATGAAAGACTTGGCGTTTAACGAATTTGGCTTGTCGCAGATTAAGGCGATTACGGTAAAGGAAAACATTCGGTCGCAAAAGTTGATTGAGAAGTTAGGGCTGCGTTTTTTGGAGATGGTTCGGTTGCCGGGGGATGCGGAGGAAGTGATGTTGTATCGGCTATGAGGGTGATTTTTATAATAAGTTGTTGATTTTTAGTGTGATAAATTAATTGAATATACAAATAAGATAACCGTTTATGTGAAAATTATTACGTGTATATGAATGAAATCGTTGATATATACAAGTTCCTGTGGAATCCCCCCTTCGGTCGGACTCCACAGGAACGGCCACGGCGAAACTGCTATGCGCGCCGCGCCTTTGCCCTGTTTCGCCCAACCTCCCCACAGGGGTCGGTCGGACTCCACAGAACAAAGGCGAAACGCTCATTCCAAAGACTCCGAAAATCGAAAAAAAATCGCCTGCGGCGGGCTTTTTTCCCGATTTCTTCCGCTTTGGAACGCCGCCTCGCCGTGGCCGTTCCACACAAGCAGAAGAAAAAAAATGGATTCAATATTTCAAAGTTACATCGAATATCTACCAAAAGAACCACTTTTAAATAAGTACGGTAAAATCGAATCTATCTTTGAAATAGGTGAAAATCCAAATCAAAGATTGAGACCAATCTATTATGGAACTTTTAGAACAGAAATAGAAAACATTTGGAAAGAATATAAATTGGAAATTAATGAAATTACTAAAGAATTAGAGAAATTCAACATCAATAAAATATCAACTTTCGACCTTCCAATTGAAGAAGGAAAATTTATGGGAATTTTTAG
>JBCCQK010000406.1:0-7979 GCA_039024375.1 Bacteroidota bacterium | reverse complement strand
TTGAAAGGGCGTATTACTAATTTTAGCATTGGATTGATGACCAAAAATAAATTCTAGCAACCAATAACATTCTGCCTTTTGTGCTAAATATCTGACCCCATCAGTATAGCGGTACTTTTTAAAAAGTGGGTGAAAGTAATATTGGCTAGTCCCCGTAAACTGCGCTAAATTGGTAAGTAGTTCGGTAGCTTGCTGCATAGTTAATGTTGTTTTAGCAGGGAAAAAGTTGTCCCTCTCCCCTGCTTTGATGAATAAATTAGATAATTAAGTGGCTACTTCGACAACTGCTTTTTTAGTAGCTTTCGCTTTTTTAACTGTCTTTTCACTAGGTGCGCTTTCAGTAGTTGAAGCAACTTCTTCGGCTACCGTTTCGGGTAGTTCTGCTACCTCGCCTTCTGCCAAACCGTTCCAATTCTCGGCGTAAATGGTCTTTGCGCCCTTGGTATCTTGTCGATAAATCGAACCGTGTGCCTCTCGAATGTTGTCCTGTACTGCTTTCAAAGTCACCAAGTCCTCGGCAGCGACTTCTTCAAAGTCAAACTCTGCCATGTAGTAAGTGCTTTTGGTTGCTTTGTTGGTCTTTTCTACCAGCCGAACATTCCAAATCACCTCGCACAACTTGGTTTCATCGTACCGTAGTTCCTTGCTCGCCTTGTTCAAATTATCCACCGAAAAGCCATGGTTGGATAAGCTGCCGAACCATTGCCATTACGCAGTATGATTCAACAACTCTCCGTTAGAACCGTGCTTGCACCGTTAAATGCACACGGCTCACGATATTCTCTTTACTTCCTTAATTCTAATTCTTCTGGGGGTCGATTTCTCTCTTCCCATTTTCTGATTCCAAGCTTTGCCATGAGTTTCTTAGTAAAGTATTTGAGTGGTAGTCCATCATAAGTTCCCTTGTGGATTTTTTGATGGCACTCTTTGCATACTGGTATTTGCTTTCTATTTAATTCTCGCATAAAGCGAGTAAAGCCTTTTACCTCCTTGCCTAACTTTCTAATATGCTTAACATGGTGCATTTCGATTTTACCTTTTGCGTCACATATACAACATTCGTCTAGGTTTAGCCATGTGGATTGTTTCATACTCATGAACTTCATAATTGGTATAGTATCATCTTTCACTACACTTTTCTTGAAAGAGTTAATATTCCTCAAATGACCTCCATAGTCTGGTATTTCAATCGGCCTAGCTTTTCCCTTACTTTTAAATATCATTACTCTTCCTCCAAATCTTTTGATTTGTTTGGCTTTGGTACTCTTGAATTTATGGGCTAATGTTTTCCCAAGTGACAAGAATAACCAGTAATGTATTTTGTTGAGGACTGCTGGATTGTGTACAAAGCAGTAGTAATTTCCTATACCATTCATTGTTGTCTTATAAATTTTAGCTATCTCATGGACATCTAAGTTTATCAGACGTTTGTTTGATATTGGTCTGTGATTTTTATCAACAAAGCCTTTTCCTTCTAATCGTTTAAAAACATCAGATGATTTCATTTTGAATCTGAGCGTGTGTTTTTTTACAACTGTTCTCAAATACTTACGACCATCTTTTGTCCTCTTGGTTCTTTTCATTACTTGGCGTTCATTAACAAACGTCATGTACACTCCCAAGAATTCGATGTTATTATCCGTACTTCTTTTTAGAAAACTTTTAGATAGATTCCATTCGAGATTAAGATAGTCTCTGAAAAAATCGTGGCATTTTTGAAAGATATTCTCTGCAACTTGTTTATTGCACTTTAAACCAATCACCCAATCGTCGGCGTATCTAGCATACTTTATGACTGCCTTATTAGGGTCGGATAGTATTGTGGAAGGGTGAAGTTCTCTAGTTTCCTTGTAGCTATCAAACCTAGCTTTCTTGTAGGCATATAGGTCGTCCGTTCTTTTATCACTTTTTTCTACGGCTACCCTATACCTACGTAGTTTGTCATATACTTTTCTATACGCCTTATTTGGAATCATGATTGTTCCTTTTACTTTAACCAAATATTTGATATACATGTCAAATTCGTGCAGATAAATATTTGAAAGTATTGGGGAAAGGTTACCTCCTTGTGGCGTTCCTTTCTTTGGCTTAAATAGAATGCCATCTTCCATATATCCACATCTTAGAAATTTCCAAATCAGTCGGATGAATCTTTTATCATCTATTCGCTTTTCTAGAAGTTTAACCAGAATGGAGTGGTCAACATTATCGAAAAAACCTTTTACATCTGCTTTTATTACCCAGTAGCTTCCACTGAATTCCCATTGAACATATTCCAAGGCATCATGGCATCCTTTATTCGGTCTGAAACCAAAGGATTGTTCCGTGAATGTCGGTTGCTCATTTCCATCATATATACAAGTTAGAATTATTTTAATCCCCTCCTGTACAAGTTTATCTCGCCAACATGGAATTCCAAGAGGTCTCTTTTTTCCATTAGTTTTAGTGATATAAACTCTTCGTGATGGTTGGGGCTGATATGATTCATCTTTTAGTTCCTTTATTATCTTGTCGATTTTTTTCAAAGACATTCCATCGACGTTTGATTTGGGACTTATTCCATGAGTCATAGCACCCTGATTCGTCTTTAATCTCTCAAACGCAATTTTGTAAAGGTCGATACTGTACAAAATCCTGTACAGTTGCTTGTTCACAAACTTTGAATTTTTGTTAAGTCTGTTAAGTGTATTTAGTCTTTCTTCTAATTTCATAATCTATCCAGATTTTAAAAGTGATTAAATAGCGTAGAATACCTGCATCCCTTCCCCTCTATTTTTAATAGTACTGGCACATATTACAGTCCAGCTATGCTCACACCATTACAGTAGAACTTTGGGTACTATGGATGCTCCGTTACCCTAAGACCCCTCGTTACCTTCGGGGTTATCCCTTTACAGGACTTAGGTAATCCTATGTTTTTCTTTGTTCCGATTATGTAACTTAGGATTCTTGTTAGACTTTTCTTCCTACCCTAGTAGGTTGGTATTAAGAACTGAGATGGAAACGATGTTAGAATAACATCTTATGCCACGTTCCAAGACATATCCATTCTTAATAGCAGGAACTCATTAGGTATTACTCCCTGTGGCTCTGTTGGTGCCTCCCTAGTCCAAGATTCATCCTTTAAGGATTATCCATATTACAATAGCTTGCGGATGGTATCTATACCCTATTTTCGGATACTTCTCCGCTTTACCAGCATGCTACACTCCCCTCACCATTTCTGATGCTAGTCCATCTTCATGGACTCGGATAAGCTGGTTGCTTTAGACATATTCCCAGAATGTCACAGGGATTTTCCCTGCATCGGAATTTTATCTTTTTCCAAGATTTCAAAGAACGACATAACGCACAAACATGAAGAGGCAAAGCTGGTTAGCCTCGTTGATAAAATAGACCTCAAACCAGTTTTTGTCGGACTGTCCGAAGATTGCACCTTGTAAACCTCGAACCGCAATGGGTAGGACTTTGAAAGATGCTTTGGGTTCGGTTACTTGCTTACCTCCACCTAGCGTTAATACTCCGTTTCCTAGATTTAAGCGGTAATCTCTAGGCTCTCCTACGATGTACTTGGGTGTAATAACTTCACCTTCTGCATTGATGAATTTAGCTACTACTGAGATTGGCATTAATCTGTTTAACATAATTAATTGTTTTGTGTACCTCCTTTTTGTTTTAGTAGGTACTGGTTAAAAGTGTAATGAATAAATGATTGAAAAAATGTTGTTATATCGAACTCGAAAGAGTAGGATAAATAGCGTTATGTAAAAGGGGTTGAACTGCATCGGATGCAGCAAATCTTGCACAGGACTACCCTGCTGCCCACATTTCGTGCAACTCCCTTTACCGGTAATGCGGTAGTTAATCAGAATGGTGTAGCGAGTAACCAAGTTAAAGTCGATTTATCGGGTTTGCCGATTGTCATTTCCATTCAGGACGGAGGTTGTCAGTATGACAAGGATGGTCGGTTGGACAATTGTAGTAATGATGCTACCGTTCCAAGTGGTTCGGGGGATGGTGGCACTTTAGTCAGTTGTGGCGAAATCAATATCAATTACGGTGGCAACTGGATAAGTTGGAAGGGCAAAAATGAGGTCAAATGCCCTAAAGTAGAACTTATCAAAGTCACCAACAATCAGTATAAAATTGTCAAAACTTGTCCGTTCAATTGCGGCGATAATGGACGCTTTACAGACTTGGAGGCAGGCGATTATCTGCTAAAGGTCTTTCAACCTAGTTGGACACTCGCTTGTAAACTGAATCAATTCGGGATTTAAGTTTGGATTATTTGCATCTCTCAAACTTCCCCAGACTCCTTTGAAAGTGATTAATTCTCGAAGTTTTAGCTTTTTAAGCAATGGAATTCTATTGAAAATAAAACCATTGAAAGAATGCTGCATATTCCAACTCACATAGGCATCATTGGTGAATTCTAAAAAATTCATCATATTAACCGTTTCCGTTTTATAAGCAAAAGTTTGATTGCCTTTTGGTATTAAAAGCGAGAAATAGGGAATGCCATCTCCCCACACTTTTCCACCTTCCATTGATAAATCAGTCCTACCGATTGGTGATAGATAAAAACGTTTAAAAACGTCTAAAGTCAATCGCCGATAGTTGACTTTTTCTCCAAGTGCTCCATTAAATCCTTGTGCAAAACGAAGATTAAAAATAGGATACCGATTAAAAATAGGTATTCTACGATTGCGCCCCTGAATAAATTGCTCATTAGGCGCCCAACGAATTGTTCCTTCTAATTCGGTTGTGACAATATTGTTGTGAATCGTCTTATCTGGACTTTCAGGGTCAAATTGACTAAAACGAATACTGCCGACAGGCGCTTACTTTTCATTTTTAAAATTCAAACCAAACGTCCAATGATTATTGGTTTCTCGCAGAGAATTTAGCTTATACGAATCAACGAAAAGCATTCGAGATGTATTCCCTCTTTTAAAAGAAAGGAAGAAATTATCTTCGGTAACAAATTCCATATTTTGACCTAGAAAATTTACGTCATGCTGATAAGCCGCACGTAAAAAATGTTTGGGATTTGCTCAATAATTATCATTGAACGAGTATAAAATACCGCCGCCATGTTTTAGTCGTTCGTCCTTAAATCCATACGCTACGTAGCCTTCCAATTGCAGTTTAGGATTAAATTTAACGGTCGTTCCTCCGCCTATTCGTAGCCGAAATCCTTCAATATCATTAAAGCTGTAAAATGCACCAACGGGACCTAGTCCTACTTTTTCAAATTGCCAATAGCCCGAAGTTAAAGTTGAAATAATGTTCAAGGTATTTTTAAAAGCGGGTACCGTTTGTAAGGTATCCACCATTTTATAAATACGTTTTTCTTTAATACTTAAAGGTTCCTGTCGTGCGTTTGTCCAGAATTCTTCTCCTCTGGAATCAGCATCTGCTAAAGTGATGACTTTAGAGGTGCCATCAAAAACAGATGGCTGTTTTGGTGGATTAAAATCATGATTTCTGTACTGAACGCTGCGAGTGCCTAAAAATCCTTTGGATTTGGCAGTTAAGGCAAAATCAACCACAATTTTATCCTTAGTCAACATCCAAAAGTCACGGTGCTTTTCAAATTCTTGTATTACTTGTAGGTCGTTGACCCAGTTAATATTCGCCTCTTTTGTTAAGCCCAATTCTGCTTTAACAACGGCACAGTCGTTGTCATTTGTGATAATTTTCCTTTCGTTGATAGCGCTCTTTTTTAACTTTCACCTCCGCTACTACTAAGGTAACTGCTTCGGTAGTCAATTGAAAATCAATGGTTTGTGATTTTTTGGAACGGTCTATTGCGACTATTTGTGATTCATATCCAAGAAAGGTAGCTTGTATCGAATCTGTTCCGAATTTTGAGTGCAATTCGTATTTTCCGTCAACATCAGTCGTTGTGCCCACAGATTCATTTCCTACATAAACCACCGTAGCGAAAGGTAGGGTTTCTCCTGTTTGCGCATCCGTTATTTTTCCTTTAATAGAGAACTCTTCTTGACCAAAAATAGTCGTTAGGGTCAATAAATTTAAAAAGAGTAGCAAGCCTATTTTAGTAATATCATCCATTGCTCAAGGTTTGTTCCCCTATACAATGTTTCTAGTAAAAAGGCTGCGAGGAAGGATTTTTTTAGGAAAAATCAGTAGATTACCATTTTAGGAAGTGGACTTAGTAGTCATTCAAGTTGATAGTGACGGGTTGAATTTGGATGAATTTTGGAACTATTAGACTTTATTCTAAATTAGATTTTGTCTTTGTAACTAATTGATTTTCAGTGACTATTTAAGCTGTAAATACGTTTTAGAATAAAGACTATTTACCTTCATATATTCCAGCAATTATAATTCCCAAGGCAAGACCTATTTTATCTAATATCTCCTGTCTAAAAGATAAACTATAACCTTAATCAAATTATTTAAAACCATTCCTCTCTTTAATAACTACTTATCATACTCCTTATAATCAACCGAGGGGTCGTAGTCATTTTTAGTAATCAAAGAATGTAGCTCACTTCTTTCATCTTTTGACCGTATAAATGGGAACATCAATTGAACATACCAAGGTTCGTTAATTCTATTCCAAGCGCCAAATTTGGTAGGGTACTTACGGGTAATTTTAGCCGTTCCAAAAATTATATCCCAAATAAAAAGTAAATTACCAAAATTACCGTTCGGATGAGATATCTCGTCTTCTGCAGTTAGTCCATGATGAGCAAAGTGGGTACTTGGGGTAGAAATAGTACGTTCAACTACCCAGGCTACAGGATGAAGAAATTTGTACTTGTATAGAAATCTATCCCATTTAGTTTCACTATGTGCTAGTAGTATCACAATTAATTTTATAGGCATGTAAAACAGGTAGGCATAACCCATTCCCAGATAAATCAAAACACCAGAGAACCAAATACCGGGCATTAATGCGTAATACAATATGGCATTACGATACGTTACTAGCACGCCCATTTCTTCCACCACGTGGTGAGGTCGGTGTAATTTCCACATCATTGGACTTACGTGAGAAAGGCGATGCCACCAATATTGCATCATGTCATCAAAGACGAGCAACGCCAAGAAATGCCAACCAATAGAAATGCCAGCCAAGCTATTTTCATATTGTCCGAACCAGATATCTCCTATCTCAAAAATAAGTAAAAAGATACCCGGTTGTACAAAAACGGGGAGTACAATAAGGCTGATTAATTCAATGGAAAAATCATTTTTCGTTCTTTCATCGTGAAAATATAAACCTCCAAGGGCCTCAATGATACCTAGTACTAATAAAACGGAAACGGGGACTAATCTGCTAATAACTTCACCATCCATATTGCTAAAGAATTAATATTTTAAAATTGGATAAAATTATATAGAGCCGTTTTAAATTCCTTTCACCTAGGTTAAAAAATGCTTTCCGTAGCGTTTTAATTTTCTTATTCTACTAAGACTCTGTTGTTTGATGCCCAAATAACCAGCTATATCCCCTAATTTGGCCCGTTGAAAAATATCTGGATGGGTCTGCAATAATTGGTCGTATCTGTATTCTGCGGTTTGTGTTTGCAAGTCGATAACTTTTCTGCCTAGCATAATCATTATATCGGTTGCTAGTAATCGGTAGAATCGTTCTAACTTGATGGATTTTTTTAACTCTTCTTCCATTTGGTGAAAGGACATCGCCTGGACAATGGTATCTTCAATTGCCTCAATTCCAAAGTTACTCGGTTCTCTTTTGAAAAAACTTGGCGGGATGGTCATTATCATGTGCTCACTTGCAAACCAATGGGTGATGTCGTTCCCTTTCCTATCGTAGTAGAAATTTCTAAGCATCCCTTTTTCAATTAGGAATATTTTATCACATACATCACCGATACTAACGACCATTTCCTTAGCTCTAAAACAGCGTTTCGCACGATTATTTAACATATAAGAAAATTAATATTTAAAGTTCATTGAAATAGGGAATAACTTTGCTTGAA
>JBCCQK010000405.1:0-8042 GCA_039024375.1 Bacteroidota bacterium | reverse complement strand
CTACGCAAAATGACGAGTTTATTTTTTTGATTGGCTAGGCAAATTTTTTCAGCATAGCCCAGCTACGTTGAAAAAATTTAACGACGCTAATCGGAAAAAGAAGCCGTCAGATGTGTAGGTTATTTATTTCGTCATCCCTTATTTCCCTTATTTCAACTTATTTCCTTTTTTACCAAATCCTGATTCTATCGAATCTAATGTATAGACTACATTTCAATGGTTCCCATGTAAACAAAAGTCGCAGGACCACACAGCCAAATATGCTCAAAAATAGTTCCATTTTGCTCAAATCGGACTTTCAAATCGCCACCCTGCGCTTTGACGGGAATCCCTCCATTTTGTAATAATTTCTTGGCTTGAGTAGGATGATTTTTGGCGTAGGCAATAGCGGCCGCCGTAACGCCCGTTCCACAGGCGAGGGTTTCATCTTCAACTCCCCGTTCGTAAGTCCGGATGGAAAAGCCTTGCTTGGTGGGTTCTACAAAATTGACGTTGATGCCTTTCTCGGCATAGATGTCATTGTAACGAATAGCGCGGCCCGCTTGAAACACATCAACGCTTTGAAGCTGTTCGACAAATTGAATGTAGTGGGGTGACCCCGTATTGAGTTCAAAATCTCCCTTTCGTTGATGGACTTTTTCGACATCTCCCATTTTCAATTCTACCCAATTCCCCGCTTCGTTAATGGTCGCTTCGTGTGGCCCGTCAATGGCTAAAAAAGTAGTTTGGTTTTGAATGATGCCTAGTTGTTTGGCGAAGGCGACGGTGCATCTACCACCGTTTCCACAGAGCGACCCTTCCGTACCGTCGGCGTTGAAGTAAATCATCTCGAAGTCGTACCCTTCGTGGTTTTGTAGCAAAATGAGACCGTCTCCACCGATGCCGAAACGACGGTCGCAAAGACGATGGATAACGGTTTGTTGGTCAACGGTTAAGTAGGTTGTTTGGCGATTATCGACCATGACGAAGTCGTTGCCTGCGCCTTGGTATTTGTAAAAGGGTAGTTTCATATTCTGACGTTGATATTTTTTTGATTGGTGTGACTTTTTCTTTTTGACGCTGTTTTGGTTATGTTTTTTTGTAGGTTATTTCTTATGTTTTCTCCTTTGACTTGTTCCGATGCTTATGGTTTAGATAACACGGATTTTGGGAACACGGAATCAGACGTTGTCGAGTTTCTTTTTTCATCTGCCACTGCCTACTGCTACTGCTACTTTCATTCTCTTAAAAAACTTCACTTTGGTGGTACTCCGCTTTTTCCAATTGATACCAATGATGCGGAACCCCTTCAAATTCAAAGTTTTTTACAAATTGCAATCCAATTTTTTTTAAAATATAGTTAGAGGCCCCATTTTCTTTATCGGCCATGGCATTGATTGTAGGTAGATTCAATTGGTCGAAGCCGTATTGAATGGAAGCAATCGCAGATTCGGTTGCGAATCCTTGTCCCCAATACGTTTTCACTAATCGGTAACCAAGGTCGTAAAAATTCTGATGTTGGTTGACGGTTTTGGTGACAAACTCTAGCCCTGTCCATCCGATAAACGCTTTTGTTTGTTTGTGAATCATTGCCCAACGTCCGACGCCATAGTCGTCATATTGTTGTACCAGTGAGTTAATGATTTGCTCCATTTTCTTTCTGCTAGTAATGGTTTTATTTCCCAAGTATCTGTGCACTTCGGGGTCGCTGTGAAGTGCTAACATCTCATTGATGTCATTTTGACCCATCTCCCTAATAATTAATCTTTCAGTTTCTATGATGGTGTTCATTTTATGGTAATTTATTGGGGCGTAGTAAATGATTCTGGCAAATTATTATCGCTATAAGAGTTTCTTTTGCAGCTAGTCCAAATTGGACAACGGATGGAGACAATTGATTTAGCCACTACTTACTGCTACCGCCACTGCTTACTGCCATTCTCCCAAACAAAGATAGGCGAATATTAGTTTCGGACAATAATTCTCAATTTGTAAGCCGTATAACCAATTATGTTCAACTCTTTCAGAGTTGTAAGGTTGTGTATCTCCTTCAACACCGCATTTCATACGGTGCTCATGAAGTTCAATCACTTCGTGATTATTCAAATTGAGAATTGATGAGTTTCGGAACTATTTAGCGGCCTATCGTTGTTTTAAAGTCATTTCTGTATTAAATTTTGGGTTTCTTCGTTTTCGTATGTATTTATTGCTTAACTTAATGCAAAAGCAAACAAGATGCCCGAAACGGGTCGTTTTACCAAACTTTCTGGTGGTAAGAAACTATTTTTAAAAGACAAAAAATTACAAAAAATGGATACCATGAACTGGAGAAGGCTCAACGGAGATAAGATTGAACAACCTTTGTTAGAAGCCGTCGAAAACACGCTAATTCGAGAAACGGAGGCGGGGCATAAACTCAAAGTATGCATTGGAACCGATTCGCAGGTTCGTGGCAAGGTCGTCGAATTTGCGACGGTTATTGTGTTTTTGCGGGAGAAAAAAGGGGGATTTATGTTCATCAGTAATTACAAAGAGAAGCAAACTATGTCCTTGAAAGAGCGAATGATTTTGGAGGTGTCCAAGTCCGTTCAAGTCGCTTATGGGCTTTGTGATTTATTGGATATGTACCAAGTAGAGCTGGAAGTTCATGCCGATATTAATACGGACCCGAATTTTCAGTCAAATGTAGCTTTGCGGGAAGCGATGGGCTACATTTTAGGAATGGGATTTGTGTTTAAAGCCAAGCCACACGCTTTTGCCAGTTCCTCTTGTGCGGATAAGGTCGTGTAAGAAGGCGTAGAGGTCGAGATACTAAGCTATCTTGTGAACTTTTTCATCTAGGAAAAGTTGATTTTCTATTTACCATGCAACAATTTTCTACCTCTTTATTTTTTGTGTTTTTGTCATTAATAATGGGCGTTAGTCTTACGGCCCAAACGGATAAAAATTGCTTGCTCGATAACGGAAAAATGGAGAAGACCGCCACCACTGCTAAAAACGTTCTCGGTACGGAACTAAAATCTTGCTGCTATGACCCGATGACGGGATTTTATCGAGATGGATTTTGTCAAACGGGGCCGACTGATTATGGGACGCACGTCGTCTGTGCTAGAATGACAGAGGCTTTTTTGACTTACACCAAAAGTCGGGGGAATGATTTGAGTACGCCCGTTCCGCATTACAATTTTCCGGGATTAAAACCGGGCGACCAATGGTGTCTGTGTGCGAGTCGGTGGCGTGAAGCGATGGTAGCAGGTTACGCCCCGCCCGTGGTTTTGGAAAGTACGCACGCTCGTGCATTGGATTTTGTGACGATGGAAGAGTTGAAAAAATACGCCGTTACGCCGCAGTAGTTGGCTCGGTTGCTTCATCATATTTTTTCCAATTCGTAGCGTCGTATTGTAAGCGGTCGGCAATGATTTCCAGTACGTTACACTCTACGCCCATTCCCAAGTGACTGCACGTTACTTCCACATTTTCGTGTATTTCGTCTTCTACTTGCTCTCGGCAAACCTGCCAAGGGACAATCCCATCTTTCTTAGAATATAATGCCGTTGTTGGCACTTCTGCTGGTGCTGGTAGCCCATTGATGAAATCTGGGTCCAATTCGGGGTATCCTCTTAGCCAACTGATGAATCGAAAGGTGATATTGGCGTTATTAGGTTCTAAAATGCCACTAAACGGAGAGCCTAGCGTGATAACCTGTCGAATTTTTTCGGGTTGTTCTTTGGCCATCTCTCTCGCATAAACGCCGCCTAAGCTCCAACCGATTAAGTTAATGGGTTCCTTATTTTTGGCGTATAAATCGTCTATTTGTTGGGAAATGAGGGGCAACTGGGTCAAATCGGCGAAGTTCGTTCCGAGCTTCCATCCGTGCGTCTCGTAGCCGAATTTTTGTAAGAACTGTCGGAGAGGTTGGGTGGAAACGTCGCTGGCCATAAATCCTGGGATGACGAGGACTTGTTGGGGCGGTCTTTTCTTTTCGACCGTGTAGTTTTTAATGAAAGGGATGACTTTACGGTATTCCAACAGGGCGCGGAAAATTTCGGTGAAAAAGAGGAATAGGGAAGGTCTTTTTATTTCTTTCATGGTCGTGATTTCGAATTTTTTGTTGGTGTTTGCTTTCATTACTTTGCTTTATAACACGGATTGAGGGAGCACTGCTCGCCCGTATGGGGAATTGGACGTTGACTTTTTCTGTATTATTCTCAGTTGCTATTGCCCCCTGTCACTTTTTCTAGGGACAACGGATTACCTATTTAACGTTGACGGACAGCGGATTTAGATGTTGACCCTCGTAAGATTGTCAGTTACTACTCTTTCTTCCTGTTACTGTCACTGCCTACTGCTACTGCTACTGCTACTGCCTACTGCTACTGCTACTGCCTACTGCCTACTGCCTACTGCTACTTTCCACTCGGCTCAATCAAATCCCACAAATTTCCGTATAAATCGGCAAAAACGGCCACGGTACCGTAGTCGTGCGTTTGCGGAGGCCGAACGATTTCAATGTCTTGGTCGAGCAGATTTTGGTAATCTCGTTCGAAGTTATCCGTATGTAGAAAGAGAAACACGCGGCCGCCCGTTTGGTTGCCGATGCTGGCGGTTTGTTTGGGGTTGGCGGCTTTGGCTAGGAGTAATTGACATTCTTTGGCGCCTTTGGGCGCAACCAACACCCAGCGTTTGCCGGGTTCCAGCGGCGTATCTTCGATGAGGTCGAAATGTAATTTTTGGGTATAAAAGGCGATGGCGTCGTCGTAGTCTTCGACAACTAGGGCGATGTGGGCAATTCTTTGGTACATTGAAGTCAATTTATAATTTGCAATGAACAATGTACAATTAGGGCAGTAGAAAGTTTGCAAGTTAGGTTTGATTCAACACAAATTGGGTAAAATTTAGCAGATTTCTTACTGATTTTTTACTCGAATAGCGAAGGAAATCAGTGAACGTCTATTGAATCTGGTAAATCTGTGTTGAATTAAATCCTAATTTGTAAACTTCGTACAGCCTATTTGCAAACTGCTACTTTTTAAGGACAACGGATGCTATGTTCACTGTTGACTTGGACAACGGATTTGGACGTTGACCTTTTTTAACTTGCTCATTGTTTATTGCCCATTGCTGTTTTTAAGGACAACGGATGCAATGTTTACTGTTGACTTGGACAATAGTTTACCCGTACGGGGATTTGGACGTTGCCCCTTTTTAGTTGGCTCATCGCACATTGATAATTGATAATTGTACATTGCTAAGACCCTGGTTTTCGGTCAATTACTTTCGGCTGAGCAACCGTACGTACGGGAACGCTTTCGTCCAAACGAGTGATGGTAACGACCGTTCGGCGGTTGCGCTGGTGTTCTTCTTCGCTGCATTCCACGCCGTCGTAGCAGTCGTTGACGTGTTGCGATTCGCCGTAGCCGATAGCTTGGTTGATGCGGTAGGCGGCGATGCCCTGCTGGATTAAGTATTTTTTGGCGGATTTTGACCGACTTTTGGAGAGCCATTCGTTGTATTCCGTTTTTCCTCGACTGTCGGTATGCGAAGCTAGCGAAATCTGCATACTTGGGTATTCGTTCATAATTAATACCAAATAATCCAAATCGTTGGCGGCGTCGGCTCGGATGTAGTGCTGGTCGAAATCGTAGTAGATGTGGTTGAGTGTAATTTCTTGGCCTACACGGTAATTACCGTTGGGGTCTCCCGTTAAGTATTCGTTGACGTAGTTGGGCGTCACTTGGTCATTGCTGGGGTCGAGACGGTCTAATTCTAGTTCAATTAGTGTGTTCATCACGATGGTGGAGTTGCAAGGCACATTGAGCGTCGAAACTTGCGATTGTCCGTCTTTGAAGTTCAATTTTCGAGCGGTGATGTCGTATTCGCAGCTACATTCGATGCACATCTCAAATTTGCCATCATAATCTGTTTCCAAAGTAGTCGTTGCACCCGTACATTTATCGACTAAAGTGACCTCCGCTCCTGGGATAAACTTTGGAAAATCTTTATTTTTCACTCGCCCTTTCAGTCGAACACAATTTCTTTTCACCAAAGGAATGCAATAATCCGTATTTTCCATTAATTGCGCTCCTGTCAGTTGTTGGCGATTGGGCCGATAATAATCCTTCTCGGCGTAGAAAGAATAGGTTTTGCTTTCTTCTAAAAAGTAATTGAAAACCCCGTTCGAATTCGTCGTAAACGAAGCGTCGGCCCGAACCACGCCGCCTTTTACTTTAATCCCGTAATCGCCGCCAATATCGTTGGTCAAAATGGTATTGGGCATATCGTTGGCGTCTTCGTAGGCAATCCAGTTATCTTCCGATTTGAGCAGTGCTACCCGTGCATTTTCCAAACGAGCGCCCGTTTTGGCATCACAAACGGCCACGGCGAAGATGCCCGATTTACCCGCTTTCACGAGGGCATTTTCTTTTTTGGGATTGGGGTCGAAAGGGTCTTCTTTGTCTTCGTCTTCTTCGGTTTTGTTCCAACGATAGATGTCGTCTAAGCCCGCGCCGCCCGGTCGATTGGAAGAGACGTAGCCCATTTCTTCTTCGGCGTCTATGTAAAAGCCAAAGTCATCTTTTTTGGAATTGATGGGCTTGCCGACATTTTTTCGGTCGGCCCAACTGTTTTCGTCGCTATCGTCCGATTTTTCTACCACAAAAATATCCAAGCCGCCCATGCCTTTGTGACCGTTGGAGGCAAAAAATAGTTTGTCTTTTTGACTGATGAAGGGGAAAATTTCGTTACCCGCAGTGTTGACGGCAGGGCCTAAATTAACGGGTTCTCCCCATTTGTTGCCTACTTTTTGACTAACGTAAATGTCCATTCCACCGAAACCGCCGCCTCGGTCGGAAGAGAAGTAGAGTCGTAGCCCATCGGTCGATAGCGTAGGGTGGCAAGTGGAATATTCTTTGTCGCAAAAGGGGAGTTCGGTAGTGTTTTCCCATTTTTCCCCCTCGCCTTTCGCACTGTATATTTTTAATTTTTTAGTATCTCCTTCCTCACTTTTCTTCTTACTTGTTCGGGTGAAATACATCGTTTTGGCGGGGCCACTAAACGTAGCAACGCCGTCGTGAAACGTGCCATTGACTTCGCCACTAAGTGCCTTGGGTTTTTCGAAAGCATCGTCTTTTTGAACGGCATAGAATAAGTCCGAAAAATTGTCTTTGGTCCACTTATCCGTGTTGTTGGTAATCGAATTATTGCCTTTGCGCATCGAAGTGAAGATAACGCCGTCTTTGTGCGGAACGGGACTAAAATCGTGGTGCTCGGTATTCAAATCCGTTAAATTGTAGAGCTTGATGTTTTTATGGTTGGTAAACCGCTTAATCTCGTCACAGTCTTCAATGAAGGAACGGGAGGTATCGTCGCTTTGCGCTTGGTAGGCTTTGTACCAACGTATGGCGTCTTCGCATTTACCATTGGCCTGCAAAGATTGGGCGTAGCGCAAAATGGTTTCCACTTCCTTCACCTCGTTGATGATTTGGGCGTACCAATACTCCGCCGCTTCGTATTGGCTATTGAACAAAAAGCTATTGGCCAACTTAAGTTTGACTTCGTAACTCTGTTCGGCTTCGTCCAAATCTTGGTAATAATCCGTCGCCGTCAAGTAGCCTAAATTGTCATAGACTTTATCTCCTTTTTTTTGGGACAAAAGTTGATTTGCGCAAAGCAGAAAAACAAGTGAGCTGATGAGAAAACGCATATTTGATGGGTTATTGGTTATTTGTTATTTGTTATTTGTTATTCGTGCAATTAACGATGTAGGCTATCAATCAATGCTCGTCGGGAGACGAGCAGATAGTGATTTCAAGTCTGGAGACCATAGCCGTCAGGCTAAGAAAGAAAATAATTTAATTGGACAAATGTAGTCGGTCCATACGGAGAACTGCGCTGCACCTTTGTGAAGCGAAATTCTTGCTGAGACTGATACAAATGTAGTCGATGCTACGCATCTTGACGCTAAAAGTCCCATCGGGACGACCACCTTTGTATCGGGCAGTTCAACTCGGCTCTTCAATTAGGTGCGTCGCACCGTCCACCTTTGTTCTTAACCTGACGGCTAT
>JBCCQK010000404.1:0-8066 GCA_039024375.1 Bacteroidota bacterium | reverse complement strand
TTTGTGGTACCAGCACTTCGAGTGCTGGAACCACTTTCCTTACAAAAAATTTCAGAATAAACACTAATCATTTGATACCTTTTATCAAACTAGCAATTTGAATCAAAAAGTAAAATCCACCATACAAAATTTACCATTATTGGTAAAATACGGCTTGATTTTGAGCGTAGTGGCGTTCATTAGCTTACTGTTTCCCAATAACGTTATTTTCAAATACGAATTCCAAGAGGGGCAATCGTGGCGTTACGAGGACTTAGTAGCGCCGTTTGACTTCGCCATCCAAAAAACGGAAGCGGAAATTCAAGAAGAAGTTGCGCAAATTTCGACGGATTTTTCGCCCTACTTTGAAATGGATATGGCCATTGCCAAACAGGAAAAAGCCAATTTCTTGGCCGCATTTGAGCGGCAAATCAAAGCAGAAGAAGAGAATAGCCAGTTTGCGGATGTACAGCGACGTCCCCAAATTTACCAAAAATACGGCCTAGAATTATTGACCCGCTATTACCAACTTGGAATTATTGACCCACAACACCCCTACACACAAAAGGGAGATAATTTTGTCATCAATATTATCAAGGGGAACACCGAATATCGACAAACCCTTCAAAATATTTTACAGCCTTCTGAGGTCCTAGAACTCATGGGCGACTCTTTGCCCTACGCTCCATTAAGGGAACCAGAATTTATTTTTCCTCTAGTTGAAAACGCCATACAGCCAAATATTTTCCATTCCGAAACGCTCACAAATCGTTTCAAACAGGAACAACTCAACAGCATTGTTTCTACTAGCGGAAGAGTCAAGAAAGGAGAATTGATTATTCCCGAAGGAGGCATTGTAACGAAGCAGATTTATCAGACACTCGTTTCTTACAAGGCTGAGTACGAGGCGCAAGTAAGTCAGAATAAAACCTATTTAACCGTTTTTGGTGGTTATTTTTTACTGACCAGCTTGATAATTGGGGTATTGATGCTCTATTTCCGAGTAGAGGCGTGGGAAGTAATGGAGAAGTTTAACAAATTACTCTTCATTCTAATGTGGATAATGTTATCCAGCTATTTGGTCTATCTGGTCGAATCTTTCGACGAATTAAACGCTTGGGTGATTCCTTTTTGCATCGTCCCTATTATCATCAAAAGCTTTTACAACGACCGCATTGCGCTATTTATCCATATCGCTATTGTGTTGATAGCCAGCTTTTTATGCTCTCTCGGCTACGAATTTACCTTTTTGCAAATACTTGCTGGAATGGTGGCCGTTTTGACGAGCCGAATTACTCGTTGGTCCACTTTTTTTGGGTCTATTTTTTACGTTTTTCTGACCTTGGGTCTGGGGTATCTGGGCTTATCGCTCATCAAAGAAGGGAACGTGTCACAAATTGATTGGGGTAATTATGCCTATCTTTTTTTAAGCGTTATTTTAACCTTATTGGCCTACCCATTAATTCCATTATTAGAACGCCTTTTTGGGTTTACGTCCCCTATTCGGCTGATGGAGTTGTCCGATATGAATCGACCTTTACTAAAAAAACTGTCCCTCGAAGCGCCTGGCACTTTACAACATTCTTTACAGGTATCTAACCTAGCAGAAGCGGCCGCATCCGCTATTGGTGCGGACCAACTGTTAGTAAAAGTGGGCGCTTTGTATCACGACATTGGAAAGACCGTGCAACCGCTGCACTACATCGAAAATCAAAACGGTGTCAATCCCCACGACGAATTACCCTGTCAAGAAAGTGCAAAGGTTATTATCGACCACGTAAAAGAAGGTATTTTATTAGCGAAAAAATATAGATTACCCAAAGTACTCATTGACTTTATTAGAACGCACCACGGCACTACAAGAGTGGAATACTTTTATCGGAATTTTCTAAAAGAAAACCCCAACGAGCCCTGCAACCAAGCCGATTTTTGTTATCCAGGTCCTAAACCTCGCTCTAAAGAACAGACCATTCTAATGCTAGCCGACTCCATAGAAGCTGCTAGTAAAAGTCTCAATAATCCATCTTTAGAGGAGATTAGTGACCTAGTGGATAAATTAGTCCAGTATAAGATTGACCATAACCAACTGGAAGACTCGGCGCTCACTTTTGCCGAACTAGACCAGTGTAGTTTGGTTTTTAAGCAGTTGTTGAAAAGCATTCTGCACGTCCGAATCGAATATCCGGAAGCTGGTAGTTAGTGACCAGTGACTAGTAATTAGTGATTAGTTACATTACGTCCCATCCAGTAGTCAGTATCTAGAATCCAGTAACTAGTACCTAGAAACTCAGACCAACCGTCGCTACTACTCTACCCGCTTTATTGTCCAAGCCGAAGTTTTGACCCGCAACTGAAATGTTATCTCCAAAGTGACGAAGGCTGCCTTCGTAGCGTAAATCTACTTGTACTCGCCAAAGGTCAAGTCCAACTCCCGCTTGGTAACCAATTTTCAATCGGTCGTGGTCACTTTGAAAATTATCGATGACGTTGGCCAATTCTTCGTCGGACCCTAAGAAAATTCGAGCAATTGGACCTGCCTGCGCACGTAAAGGGCCTAACTTTACCCCCGCCATGATAGGAATATCAATATTGGCGTAGGTTTCTTCTTTCAAAAATACGTCGTTACCATCCGTTACTTCGTACTCTACTTTGTTGGTACTAAACAATAATTCGGGCTGCAAGTGTAATCCTCTTCCCAAACGCGTCCAAAGGCCAAACTGGTAGCCAAATTTGGCATTTTTGACGGCTAAGCCAAAATCCTCGGCAGCGTTACCATTGGTTACTAGAAAATCGCCTAATTTCATGTTATAAGTGGTAACCCCACCTTTGATGCCTGCTTTGAATTGGGCTTGTGCGGCGGTGGTAAATAGAGCGGCTAATGCAAAAACAAAAATTACTTTTTTCATAATCTTTTAATTTAAGGGAGTTGGATAACTAGCCTTGGTAGAAACCAAAAGACTAGCGGTTTAACTCGAAACGAATCGGTGATAAAATTTGGTACTTAGGGTTCAATCGACGACGAATAATTAACAGTCTTTAACGGCCGATTGACCACTCCTAACTTTTTGTTTAGTTGTCCAGAATAGAGAAGCGAGAGTAGAGACGTACATCAACAGCAAAAGTTAAAAAACGAATTATTGTCATTTGAACTAATGCTGTAAGTCTCTTTTCTCTCAATGAAATGTTCTCTCTTCCTTGTTCTCAAACAAGTAACTTTTCGTTATCAAATTGGAAGAATGAAAGACCACTTTTTGTCAACCATCGCTATGCCTCAACTTTGATAACCAATAATCCTTTTTAACCATTGCGCACTGATATAAAAAGGTATTCGTATCTAAGAGTACAAAATGGGAAAGTCCCCCCTATTCTAGGATGTGTTAAAAATTTGTTAGGAAAAAAGGAAAGATTTTACAACTTCCAATACTCGCTCCATCCCATCCGTCAACGGCGCAACGACGGGTAATTCTAGTTCTGCCTCCATTGCGTACTGATATTTTTTCAAATCATTCGCTTCCATTCCCCCTTCGTTCAGCGTGACGGCTAAGACTTTGGCGCCGAATAATTCAATCAGTTGAATTTCTTTGGACAAACTCGGCAAAGGCCCCCAATCGGGATTATCGTCAAAGTATTTTCGAGCGGGTTTATGCTGCAAAATCACCCCTTTGACGTTGCCCGAAATCAAAAACTCCATGCCACAAGGACCCGATGGATTTTGTAGAGAAGACTGTCCTTCGATTAAAATTAAGTCGGGATTTTCTTGCTCATCCGCTTCTACAATGGCCCGTTCAATTTCCCCACTAATAAAATCATTTAATGTAGAATCAAAAATAAAGCCGTGTTTGTAGCCCTGCATCCAACCCGTCTGCCCCGTGTAAATCATCTCCGCTTTAATACCGTTAGCTCGACAAGTTTCTAGTAAAAATCGGCAGGTGGTTCGTTTTCCTACCGCACAGTCTATGCCCAATACGGCGATTTTGGGCGTCTTCACTTGATAGATAGCGCCCGTCCAAAAACTTAATTCGTGGAACTTGCGAGGTTTCCGCACGTCGGTCAGCGTTACGCCGTATTCCTTCGCTTTTTGTACAAATTCCTCATCTTCACTTAAAAGCGTATGTAGCCCACAAACGATGGAAATGCCGTGTTCCATCGCTGCCAGCAATTCTCCCCGAAAGTCGTCGGGCAGCAAGCCTCCCTCCAACGCAACTCCAACTACATAATACTGTGGGATTGGCACATTGGACGCCAAATAACTTTTAACATCTTTAAAAATGGGAATACCGAGCGTTCGGCCATCCATTACTTCGCCCGCATCTTGTCCCGCAAATTTATAGTCAATGACCGCTTGCACATCAAAGCGTTCTGTTCCTCGCAGTAGGCCGTGGCAAGTTTTGGCGTTCATGGTGTCCAACATTCCATTCGTTAAGACAATAGCGGTTGATTTTTGCATAATTGAATTATTTTGTAGTAAGATTGAGTTATCTTGTGAGTTTCAAATATTTTCTAATCGTTTCGGATGAAAGAAAGCAGCGTGAACATTTTCCTTCAAGACAAAGCTACCGTAAGTCTAACAATTTACGAAGCCACGGGCCAAAAGGAGCAGGTTATTTTTTTGCTCTTACCTGCTATGGGCGTAAAAGCTAGCTATTATCAACCTTTTCTGACTGCCTTAGCTTCAACAAATAATCGTATCGTCGCTTCGGTTGACCTACGCGGTTTAGGCACTTCCTCTGTTCGTCCTTCGGCCGATATGGACTTTGGTTACCTCCATTTCATAAATGATTTAAAAACGGTCATTCAGTTTTTAAAAAATAAATATCCCCGAAGAAAAATAGTAGTGATTGGTCACAGTTTAGGTGGGCAAATAGCTATTTTAGGACAGGCAAAGTTTCGCAATCTTTTAGATGGACTTGTCCTCATCGCTGCTAACTCTGTGTACTACAAAGGCTGGTCGGGGAAACAACGATACGTCAACTTACTAGGTTATACGCTTTTTCCTATCTTAAGTCGAATAGTTGGTTATTTCCCCGGTCACAAGGTAGGATTTGGCGGAAAGGCAGCCAAAACACAGTTGTACGATTGGGCTTACGTAGGAAGAAATGGCGTTTACAAAATATCGGGAGATTCATTAGACTACGAAAAAGCGTTGAAAAATACCCAATTACCGATTTTAGCCATTGATATTGAAGGGGACTGGATGTCTCCTCCCAAGGCAATGGCTTATTTGTACGGAAAACTGCACGCCAAGAGTCCCATTGAGCGGTTTACGCTAACGACACAAGCTACGGGGGGCCAGCTCAATCATTTTAACTGGACTAAACATAGTCAACCGTTGGTTGAAATGATTAATCGGTGGTCTGATAGGCCCTAAAATGAAACTAGGCGAATGAAACAATCACTCGCCTAGTTAGCTAACTCAAGTTGCGGAGAATCAATAGAAGTTGATACTTTTTATACTGTCTTCGCCAAATGAATGATAAATGGTATTATTAATGTGTAGTGAATTCAAAATATCCGTCTTACGAAGTACAAAAAACATCCCGTACGGGCAAGCTATTTATCACTCATCAACCATCATTCATTGTGGTTGGCGACCACATTATTTTAAGTATTTATGGTTCTTCAATTTTTGCAAAAGTTCAATCCCTTCGGGATTGTGAACCTCGAAAACATTCAAATTCTCCGCATTTCATACGGAGCTATTCAAGTTTAATCACTTCGTGATTTTCATCTGTGCAAAAATTGTCAAAGAGCCGTATCTATTTCTTGTATACTTTCAAAAAGCAAGAGATGCTGACAAAGCATCACCTGCTTTTAACCCAAAATCTTCTTATCTGCAATGAACGGCTGATTGTATAGTCTTTCGCCCGTTGCCGCCGCCACAGCATTGGCTACTGCCGCTGCGATTGGAGGCAAAGAAGGCTCGCCCAACCCCGTTGGGTCAATGCCGTTGTCCACGAAGTAAGTAGCAATTTCTTCGGGCGCTTCCGAGTGGCGAATCAATCGGTAAGTATCAAAGTTTTGCTGGTCGGGACGGCCGTTATTGAAGGTCATTCCGCTGTACATAGCGTGTCCGATACCGTCAATAATTCCCCCTTCAATTTGATTCTTGGCACCCAGTGGATTCACCACAATGCCACAATCGACGGCGCAATGTACTTTTTTAACTTTAGGTGTATTATTTTCCATTACCACGTCCACCACTTGTGCTACATAAGAATTATGGCAATAGTAAGCGGAAACTCCTCGGTGAACACTCGAATCAGGACTTGACCAGTTCGTTTTTTCTTTCACCAATTTCAATACGCCAGCGTAGCGTTCCGCATCGTAATCGTTGTTTTCTCCAACTGGATTAGCAGCCGCTTTTTCAAAAAGGGCCAATCGAAAATCAATAGGGTCCTTCCCCGCTTCTTTAGCTACTTCGTCTATGAAAGACTGCTCGGCACAAGCAATAAAGTTCGACTTTGGCGCTCGCCAAGCCCCCGTTGAAATATTGGAGGCTTTGGAATGACTTTCGGCCAAATAGTTGTCCACCGCTCCTGCAGGAAAACGGTTGGCAAAAATAGGACTTCCGTGGGTACCTGCTCCCCGAACGTGGAAACCAATCAACTCGTTATTTTCGTCCAATGCCGCTCGGTAAATCACTTTGTAGGCAGGTCGGTACGTTCCTTGCGTCATATCATCTTCGCGCGTATAAATCAACTTGACGGGCGCTTTTGCTTTTTGGGAAATCAAAGCGGCTTCCATTACGAAGTTTCCGTATAATCTTCGGCCAAAACCGCCGCCCATTCGGGTCATACCCATAGAGATTTGGTCTTCTTCCATGCCTAACAAAGCCGCAACGGTTTTATTAGCAAATTCGGGTGTTTGGATGGGACCGTTTAATTCTGCCTTATCCGCCGTCACATTGGCGTAGAAATTCATAGGTTCCATTGTATTATGCGCTAGGAAGGGCGCAGAATACGTCCGTTCAATCACTTTAGCCGCTTCGGCGAAAGCTTTTTCGGGGTTCCCATCTTTTCTAGCCACTTCCTTAGCTGCAGTCTGTACTAATTTAGAAAGCGTCGCTTCGTGGTCCGCACTACTTTCCGCTTTGGAATCTTGTATCCATTCTACTTTCAACGCCTTTTTCGCTTTCATCACTTGCCAGGTCGTTTCCCCAACGATGGCTACCAACTCGGGAAAGACGTTATTCATGTCTGACCACTGCAACTTGACCCCTTCGGGCTGGGTATTGATGGAAAACACATCAGTAATGCCGGGCATGGATTTAATCGCCTCCCCGTCAAAGGACTTGAGTTTCATGCCAAAAGCGGGCGGATGCACAATCATCGCAATTTTCATCCCTTCCTCTTGGACGTCAATACCAAAAAGGGGTTGGCCCGTTACGAGTTTGTGACCATCTACGTTTTTTCTATCCGTACCAATGATTTTGAAATCTTTAGTTTTCTTCAAAGCCACCTCTTCGGGTATCTCCATACCGTTAGCCGCCGAAGCGACTTCGCCGTAGCCCATTTTCTGGCCACTAGCTGCGTGCATAATCATGCCGTTCTCCGTGGTCAGTTCACCAACGGAAACTTCCCATTGTTTAGCTGCCGCTTCCAACAACATTCGTCGGGCCGTTGCGCCCGCCAGCCGTAATCCCTGCCAGCCTTGACGTATGGATTGGCTACCGCCCGCTAACTGTCGAGTAAACTTTTGATTGTCGTAGGGCGCTTGTTCAACGACTACATCTTCCCAAGCAACATCTAATTCTTCGGCCACAATCATCGGCATGGCCGTTTTTACATTTTGCCCAATTTCGGGATTAGGAGACATGATGGTTACTAGACCATTTTCACCAATTTTCAAAAAGGCATTAATGTCAAACCATTCTTTGGGCATACTTTTCATAGCAACCTTTGCCGTAGAATCAGCCGTTTGGCAAGAAGCTAACCAACTGAAACCCAATACAAAGCCACCACCTGCGACGGTCGAAGTCTTCAAGAAAGACCGTCGGTTATAAGAAGTTTTTATTAAAGTCATATTATTTTTTATGATTTTCGATAAGAAGGTAATAAGACAGAATTAGCAACATATACTAATTTAGG
>JBCCQK010000403.1:0-8078 GCA_039024375.1 Bacteroidota bacterium | reverse complement strand
CTTCTTTGTGGTTAAAATTGCAAAGGTAGTTGATTATTATGGGGAGTCAAATAGCACGACACCATTGTTTTTTAGATAGTCGATTTTCATAATAACTCACTAAATACGTTCAAAAAGATGTATTTACATATCAACATATATCCAATGTCACCTTTAAAAAGTTTTGGTTAAATAGTAGATTTTGGACGCAACTATTCCTACTTTTGCGACCTACCTTATAGGTTGGTAATGGGACACAAAAGATAAATTACTATTTTTTCCTTCCAACTTTTGCTATAAACGTGTACTAATGACAAAAAACATTCATCCAATTTTTGACCGACTATTGCAGCGGAGTGACAGAGAACAAATGCTCGGACAATGTAGTAAGGTACTGTGGCTAACGGGATTGTCGGGTTCGGGAAAAAGTACTATTGCGCAGCATTTGGAGCGAAAATTGCACAATGAAGGTTTTTTTGCGCAGGTCTTGGATGGAGATAATATTCGCACGGGGATAAATAGTAATCTAAGTTTCAGTCCCGAAGATAGAGCAGAAAACATCCGAAGAATCGCCGAAATCGCTAAGCTATACCTAAATAGCGGTGTAATCACTATTAATTCTTTCATCAGTCCAACAATTAAAATTCGTCAAACGGCCAGAGACATTGTTGGAGACAGCGATTTTGTCGAAATTTTCGTCAACACGCCTCTAGCAGTTTGTGAAGCAAGAGATGTTAAAGGTTTGTATAAAAAAGCCAGAAAAGGTGAAATCAAAGGGTTCACGGGCATTGATGCCCCTTACGAAGCGCCCGAAAATCCCGACTTAGAAATTCTAACGGAAAATAAAACGGTCGAAGCATCGGTTGAGGAAATATACCATTTTTTAAAACCTTTGATTAGTGGCTGACCAAGGAACTTTCTTTACCATCGTTCATCATTTATCTCCATCACCCATAAAAAACAGTCAACCGAAAATACAATGAATTATCAATTAAATCATTTAAGAGAATTAGAGGCAGAGTCCATCTTTGTATTGAGAGAAGTAGCGGCGCAATTCGAAAAGCCCGTCCTACTTTTTTCGGGGGGGAAAGACTCCATTTTAATGGTGCACCTTGCAATGAAAGCTTTTCATCCTGCTAAAATCCCATTTACATTATTGCATGTGGATACAGGGCATAATTTTGATGAAACCATTACCTATCGAGATAACTTAGTAGCTAAGTTGGGTGTAAAATTAGTAGTCGGTTCGGTTCAAGATGCAATTGACAAGGGTATGGTACGGGAAGAAAAAGGTTTCAATGCCAGCCGAAACGGTTTGCAAACGGCTATTTTACTGGACGAATTGGAGCGAGGCAAATACGACGCAGCCATGGGGGGCGCCCGACGGGACGAGGAAAAAGCCCGTGCAAAAGAGCGATTTTTCTCACATCGAGACGAATTTGGCCAATGGGACCCCAAAAATCAACGACCCGAATTGTGGAATCTGTTCAATGGTAAAAAACACTTTGGTGAGCATTTTCGGGTTTTTCCCATTAGCAACTGGACGGAGTTGGACGTTTGGCAGTATTTGGCCTTGGAGGAAGTAGAACTACCCAGCCTATATTTTGCCCACAAGCGAAAAGTGTTCGAACGTGACGGTATCTTATTAGCCGATACGCCCATTATCCAAAAAAGACCGACGGAGCAGGTCGTAGAAAAAATGGTGCGTTGTCGGACCATCGGTGATATTACCTGTACGGGCGTTTGGGAATCGGATGCCGATAATTTGGAAAAAATCATACAAGAAGTTTCTACTACTCGAATGACCGAACGGGGTGGTCGAGCGGACGATAAGCGCTCAGAAACTTCTATGGAAGATAGAAAAAAGCAGGGGTATTTTTAAAAAAGAAGTCAGAAGCCAGACCATGGCATTGTCAGAAGTCAGATACAAATAGTTTGAGGTATCTGACCTCTGACTTCTGACAGTCCCGCAGGGACGGTCTGACTTCTCAAAAATCACAATCAATGACAGGACAAGCGGCATCAGATGCAAAAAATCAACTTATGGATAATCTAGACCAAGCGACTGAACTGTTGCGTTTTACTACGGCGGGGAGTGTGGATGATGGAAAAAGTACGTTAATCGGACGCCTATTATACGATAGTAAATCAATTTTTGAAGACCAATACGAAGCTATCAAGGAAACGAGTGAGCGGCGAGGAGAAGAAGGGGTCAACTTAGCTTTGCTAACGGATGGTTTGAAAGCAGAAAGAGAGCAGGGGATTACGATTGACGTCGCCTATCGCTATTTTGCGACACCTAAACGCAAATTCATCATTGCCGACACGCCAGGACACATCGAATATACTCGAAACATGGTGACGGGCGCTTCGACGGCGAATGTAGCACTGATTTTGATTGATGCTCGAAATGGCATAGTCGAGCAGACTCGACGACACGCTTTCATCTCTTCGTTATTGCAAATTCCACACTTGGTGGTCTGTGTGAATAAGATGGACTTGGTCGATTACAGTGAAGAAGTTTATGAAACTATCAAAGACGAATTCTCTAGTTTTTCCTCCAAATTAGATGTCAAAGACGTGCACTTTATTCCTATTTCGGCACTTTTAGGAGATAACGTCGTGGACCGTTCCGACAAAATGGATTGGTACGATGGAACAACGCTGATGTATTATTTGGAGAACGTTCACATCGGAAGTGACCACAATTTTATTGACTGTCGATTTCCCGTGCAACACGTCATTCGACCTTACAAAGATGAGTACCACGATTATCGAGGATATGCTGGACGAATTGCGGGTGGCACATTCAAAAAAGGGGACGAGGTTATGATTTTGCCTTCTGGTTTCACAACTAAGATTGCTAAAATAGAAACTTTTGATGGTGAATTGGAGCAGGCATTTCCGCCCATGTCGGTCACCATGCTATTAGAAGATGACTTAGATTTGAGCAGGGGAGGTATGATTGTGAGAGAAAATAATGTTCCCGATGTAGAACAGGACGTCGAAGCCATGATTTGCTGGTTCTCTGACCGTCCACTACAACTAAGAGGAAAATATTCAATTGTGCATACCACGCAGGACGCTCGGTGTATTGTCAAAGAGATCCGCTACAAATTGGACATTAATACTTTGCACAGAAATACGGAAGATACTTCTATTGGGATGAATGATATTGCCAGAGTCGTACTTCGAACCACCAAACCGTTATTCATGGATAGCTACCGCCGCAATCGGATTACGGGTAGCTTTATTTTGATTGACGAAGGGACGAATAATACAGTGGCTGCGGGGATGATACTTTAAGTACCCTTCACTCCATACAAGCAAAAATTTTAGCTAGTTCAATAGTGATTCCCGTAACCGTATCTTTTACTTTTCCTGTGTTAAAAATTTCCTCTTTATCGTTAGCGTAAAGAATCTTTACCGCTTTCATAGCGGGAATAACTATCCAAGCGGATTGGACGCCCATCGGGAAGTACAAGTCCCAGATTTTGTGCTGTAATTCTTCGATAGATTGGGAAGGAGACTGTATTTCAATAGTTGTAATAGGTGCTTCTTCTTCCTTAGCTTTGATGACTTTAAGGCTTAGTTTTTTTTGGAAAAATGGCGATATCGGGCTACTTACTCCCTGCCAACTGCTTAATCTTAATCCCCAAAGCCGCAAACAACAGCGTCGTGAAAGGACTCAAATAATTAAAAATGGCATAGACAAAATAATCGGCGACGGAAACGCCCAATACGCCCGATTGGTAGGCTCCGCAGGTGTTCCAAGGCACCAAAACGGAGGTTACCGTTCCCGAATCTTCTAGGGTTCGACTCAAATTTTCAGGAGCTAGTCCTTTCTCTTCGTAGGCTTTGGCGAACATTTTCCCCGGCACGACAATCGCTAAATATTGGTCGGAAGCCGTTACGTTCAAAGCCAAACAACTGGCCACGGTACTCGCAAAAAGGCCAAAAACGGAATCGGCGACGGATAATAAAGCGCTACTGATTCGCGCCAATGCACCAATGGCGTCCATGACCCCACCAAATACCATCGCACACATGATTAACCAAATGGTGCCTAGCATACCACTCATTCCACTAGCTGTAAAAAGGTCGTTGAGCGATTCGTTGCTCGTTTCCACGGCTATATCCACCGTCAAGGCATCCATAACGCCTTTATAGGCAGAGCCAAAAGTTAGCGTGTCCGAGCCACCAATTTTAGCGACGATTTCTGGTTGGAAAATGATGGCAAAAACGCCTCCGAGCAAACTTCCAATTAGTAAAGCCACCACAGGTTTGGTCTTACGGACGATGAGAAAAATGACCGCTGCGGGAACGAGTAATAGCCACGGTGTAATGTTGAAACTGGCGTCAATGGCTGCTAATATTTCAGTAGTATCGGTACCGCCCGTTGTCTCTCTGGTCAACCCAATGATGGTGAAGATGATAATCGTTACAGTAATGGTCGGAACCGTTGTGTAGGTCATGTAGCGAATATGGTCGAACAGTTCTCCGCCCGCCATTGCTGGTGCCAAATTGGTCGTATCGGATAAAGGAGACATTTTATCTCCAAAATACGCTCCCGAAAGTACGGCGCCCGCCACCATGCCGAGCGAAAAGCCAATGGTGCCGCCAATGCCAATGAGCGCAATACCAACGGTAGCCGAGGTCGTCCAAGAACTTCCCGTTGCAAGTGAAATGACGGCACAGATAACGACCGTAGCAGGTAGGAAAATGCTTGGACTCAATATCTTTAAACCACCGTAAATCAACGTAGGGATGATGCCGCTTAATAGCCACGTACCCGCCAAAGCGCCAACAAATAATAAAATTAAAATAGCCCCCGTCGTCGATTTGAAATTATTGCCCACCTCCACTAGCATCTTCTTATAGGTCACCTTGTTTTTGAAACCAACGATGGCCGCCACCGCAGCACCGAGTAATAATACAAACTGATTAGACCCACTAAGTGCATCATCGCCGTACATGACTACGTTAAAAGCCAGTAAGCCCACTAGAGCAAAAACGGGAATGAGCGCTTCCCAAATGTTTAATTCTTGATTCTCGTTAATATCCGCCACTATTTTTTGAATTTTGTTGAAAAATGGAAAACACACGTTGCTTCCTTCGGCGGTTAAGTTAGTAAAATGAATTTAGAAATCACATTTGCCGTTAAAAAAGTGCAACAACTCGCTAAAAATGTAATACAACTCTCCGAGTTATGTCATTTTTAAAACAATCAAACCGTTTATTGTAGCGTCAAAATAGCTTTGTCAGCTAGCCGTAAACTAATGGGAATAGTGATTGTTTTGCTTAGGGGAAGTTTATTACAATCGTGTCTCTTCTTAAAAATTTATATCACATTTATTCTTTACTTCAATCGTCTTTCAGCATTTCCAAAACGCTGTTCGATGTTCAAAAAATAACAACTTGAAGCAGTCGCCGAGTTATTTCCTTGTAATTCTATTGATTTTTTGCGCTGTGCTAGAGCTAGAGGCGCAACGTTTAGAACGCTTCTATCCAGCGTTTGTTGAAAACGGTCAAACACTCGCCGAGGCAACGGTAGGTGGTTTGAGCGCCCCCCAATTTTCGGAAATTGACCTAAATAACGATGGCATGAAAGACCTTTACATTTATGACAAAATTGGTGGATTGGGGCTAACTTACCTTAATGGTGGAACGCCCAACCAAGTTGATTATACCTACGCTCCCGAATACGAAGCCAATTTTCCTCCGTTATTCGAATGGGTGATTTTACGGGATTATAATGGGGACGGGATTGAAGATATTTTTTCCTATTCGAGCACGCCTGGCATTCCGGGCATAGAGGTTTACACGGGTTTTTACAATTCGGACAATCGCATCGCTTTTCGGCAAAATCAGTTGACGGGTGGGCAATTTAATATCATCTATTATCCCGGTAATAGTGGTAATAATAATCTGTACGTCAGTAGCATCGATTATCCTGCCATTGACGACATTGATGGGGACGGTGATTTGGACATTATTACTTTCAACGTGGCGGGTGGCATCGTCGAGTACTACCAAAATCAATCCGTAGAACAGGGTTTTCAGAAAGATAGCCTCATTTATATTTTGGCGGACCGCTGCTGGGGGAGATTTTTTGAAAGTGGTCTCGGAAAAGAATTAGACCTAAGTACCGACCCCAACGAATGCGTACTCAATTTGCAGGCCGCTGAACCCCGAAGTGGGCTGCATGCAGGTTCGACTATACTGACCATTGACTTGGATGACGACGGCGACAAAGAGGTGATTCTAGGAGATATTTCTTTTAATAACCTCAATTTGGCCACCAACGGTGGAACGCCCGAACAGGCATTTATGACCGACCAAGATACGGCCTTTCCAAGTAACGACGTATCGGTTGAACTGCCACTATTTCCCGCTGCTTTTTCGCTGGATGTGGATAATGACGGAATAAAAGATTTATTGGCCGCCCCGAATTTAGGAAACGATATTGGGGAAACTTACGAAGTAGCGTGGTTTTACAAAAATGTGGGTACGAACGAAGTCCCCGTTTACGAATTGCAGCAGAAAGACCTATTTACAGAAAAGATGATAGACTACGGTACGGGTGCCCAACCCGTTTTTGTGGACTATAACCAAGACGGACTTTTAGATTTGGTGGTGGGGAATAAAAGTTTCTACATGGAAGCAGGTATGCGAAATGCAAGAATATTTCTATACGAAAATGTAGGAACGGCGAATGAACCCGTATTTGAACTGAAAAATGACGATTTGTTCGGACTTAATCGTTTTAGTCAAAATGCTTGGCGGTTTACGCCCACCTTCGGTGATTTAGATGGCGACGGCGATTTGGACGCTTTAATCGGCGAAGAGTTCGGAAACTTATTTTACGCCGAAAATATTGCGGGTGAAGGCCAACCTTTCCAATTTAGCCCCGCCATCTTTGGCTACCAAGATATTGACGTCGGCCAATCCAATCGACCCCAGATTGTGGATATGAACGGCGATGATTTGCCCGACTTGGTGATTGGCGAACGCAATGGCAACCTCAACTATTTTGAAAATACGGGAACGGTAACCAATCCTATTTTTTCGGAAGACCCGACGAATAATTTCTTCGGAAGAGTCGATGCTCGTGCACCCAATCAAGTAACGGGGTATAGCGTGCCCGTTGTGCTAGAAATGGACGGCGAAATAGAACTATTCGTTGGCAACGAAGTAGGCCAAATCAAACGCTACACCAATATTGAAAACAACTTAGCGGGCGCTTTTGTCGAAACGGAAACGGACTACGGGCAAATCCGAACGGGCGCCGAAATGCACCCCGCTTTTGCCGACTTAAATGGCGACGGTCGATTAGAAATAGCCATTGGGAATGTACGAGGAGGACTTGTATTTTTTCGAACAGACCTAAAGTCGCAAATTACAAGTAGCCCTGAGGTCAAGAGTCAATTTTCTTTTCAAGTGGCTCCCAACCCAACGTTTGATAAATTAACCTTCTCTTGGGAAGGAACTAAACCGCCCGAACGTCTGTTAATTTATCATAGCAATGGACAAATTCTTGTGAATCAGCCATTTGAAACGGAGGTTGAAATCGGCCACTTAGCGAATGGCATTTATGTTTTAGAAGTGTTGACCGAATCGGGTCGATTTACAAAAAAGATTGTCAAGCAGTAAATTTTGTTTTATTTTACAAGTTGTTGATAGTCAATTTTTTAGAATAGCACTTGGTGACGCTTTGAAGCATTCGTAAAGGCCTAAATTTCATCTTTTCAATAAAAAATGAAAAAAAACTACGGCTGAATCCTTGCATAATAAAAATAAGGTTGTAACTTTGCAACCGCTTTGAAAGCATAGGAAAAAAGTATCTCAAAAAATGTTTTCAAATCCCTAAAACTTCACGATCTCGTAGCTCAGTTGGTAGAGCATTTGACTTTTAATCAAAGGGTCCTGGGTTCGAGCCCCAGCGAGATCACTAACAAAAATTAATTTGCCGTTAGTCATTACACTGGAACGACTTACGGCTTTTTTATTGATACTTTCCAATTTTTCATTTCATGTCGTTTTCCCTTGTCATTCCATATTCGAAACCTCTAAGAAAGGGTAAAATATCTTTTTGTGCT
>JBCCQK010000402.1:0-8081 GCA_039024375.1 Bacteroidota bacterium | reverse complement strand
TTCCAGCACTCGAAGTGCTGGAACCACTAAACCATTTAGAATAAAGTCTAATAATTCGTAAAAAATTATAGCAAACGTATGAATTACCTAACCAAAATCACTTTATCAATTCTTTGTAGCTTTTTCTTACTAATTAGCTACTCCGATTCTTTTGCGCAAAAAAGAAAAACGAAAAATACACCCACGCAGACCTTTGACGAAAGTCTATACAGTGGGTTAAAATATCGCTTAGTAGGCCCCTTTCGTGGAGGCCGTTCCTGCACCGTGGCGGGTGTAGCGGACAAACCCAATTTGTACTATTTTGGCTCCGTCGGTGGTGGGGTTTGGAAAACAGAAGATGCGGGCACCACTTGGAAAAATATTAGCGACGGCTACTTTGGCGGCTCCATTGGTTCCATTGCCGTTGCCGAATCCGACCCAAACGTAATTTACGTCGGTCAAGGCGAGAAGACCGTTCGAGGAAACGTAACGTCGGGCTTCGGCGTTTGGAAATCTGTCGATGCGGGGAAAACGTGGAACTTTATCGGGTTGAAAGATACTCGGCACATCGGCCGTATTCGAATCCATCCGACTAACCCCGACATTGTGTACGTCGCAGCGATGGGTGATTTGTGGAAAAGTAGCGAAGACCGTGGGATTTACAAAACGATGGACGGCGGTAAAACGTGGAAGAAAATCTTATTCGCCAGCAAAGATGCGGGCGCCGTTGATTTGATTTTGGAACCCGGCAATCCGAGAGTACTGTATGCAAGTACGTGGAATGTGCGTCGAACACCGTACAGCTTTTCTAGCGGTGGCGAAGGGTCCGATTTGTGGAAAAGTACCGATTCGGGGGAAAACTGGGTGAAAATTTCGGACCAAACAGGACTCCCCAAAGGGACGAGAGGTATCGTTGGCATCGCCGTTTCTCCCGTCAATCCTAACCGAGTGTACGCTTTAATTGAAGCGAAAGAAGGCGGCGTTTTCCGTTCCGACGATGCGGGAAAAACGTGGGAGAAAGTTAGTCGAAACCGTGCCTTACGTTCTCGTGCTTGGTACTACACCCGTATTTACGCCGATTCGCAAAACGAAGATGTGGTCTATGTCATGAACGTTTCTTACGGCGTTTCCAAAGATGGTGGCAAAACCTGGACCCTCAAAAATGCGCCCCACGGCGACCACCACGACCTTTGGATTGACCCCAATAATAACCAACGAATGATTATCGCCGACGACGGTGGCGCCCAAGTCTCCAACGACGGTGGCAATAATTGGACTACTTACCACAATCAACCTACGGCACAATTCTACCGCATCGCCACGGACAACCATTTCCCCTACCGAATTTACGGCGCACAACAGGACAATACGTCCATCCGCATTTCGCACCGCTCCGATGGCCGCAGTATTTCGGAAAACGACTGGGAAATAACGGGCGGCGGCGAAAGTGCTTCCCACGCCATTGATGCTGGCGATAACGACATCGTTTACGGTGGAACGTACAAAGGCTATATGTACCGCTACAATCACCGCACCAAGCAACGTCGGTCGATTAACGTTTGGCCGTTGAACCCCGCAGGTTCGGGTGTAGAGGTAATGAAATATCGCTTCAATTGGAACACGCCCGTCCTATTTTCGCAGCACGAGCCCGAAAAATTGTACGTCTTTTCGAATCACGTTCACTTAACTACCAACGAAGGGCAATCCTACCAATTGGTGAGTCCCGATTTGACGAGAAATGACCCCAGCACTTTAAAATCTTCGGGTGGCCCCATCACCCAAGATAATACAGGCGTCGAATTTTATGCTAATATTTTTACCGTCATGGAAAGTCCGCACGAGAAAGGCGTTATGTGGACGGGTTCGGACGATGGTCTAATTCACTTGACCACGGATAATTGCCAAAACTGGAAAAATGTAACACCACCCGATGCCCCCAAATGGATAATGTGGAACTCCATCGACCCACATCCGAGCATCAAAGGTGGCGCCTATTTGGCGGGAACTAGTTATAAATCGGGCGATTATCGGCCCTATCTGTACAAAACAAACGATTACGGAAAGACGTGGCAAAAAATCACCAATGGCATAAAGGATTTACATTTTACCAGAGTCGTTAGGGCAGACCCCAACAAAGCGGGTTTACTCTACGCTGGAACCGAATTTGGCATGTACATCTCTTTCGATGATGGGACTAGCTGGAAACCTTTCCAGTTGAATCTGCCATTGGTGTCCATCACAGATTTAAAAGTAAAAGACGAGAATCTTATCGTAGCCACCAAAGGGCGAAGTTTTTGGATAATTGACGATTTGACACCACTTCACCAATTGGATAAGGAGGTCGCTCAAAAGCCGCACTACGTTTTTCAACCCAAGCTAACTTATCGAATGCGACAATCGGGTTGGGGAAAAGTCAACAAGTTATTAGAAGGAGAAAATCATCCGAACGGAGCGATGATTCACTATTATTTTAAAGAGCTACCGAAAGAAGAAAGCACGGTTAGTTTAACCATACTTGAAGAAGACGGAACCGTCATCAAACGATATTCGAATAAAGCGAAGCAAGCCAAACAACGATTTACCCCGAAAGAAGGCATGAATCGCTTTGTGTGGGATATGCGCTATCCCGATGCGGTATCTTTTAAAGGGCTAGTTTTGTATTCTTCTAATACTAGAGGGCCACTTGCCGTACCGGGCAATTACAAAGTCCAATTACAGGTGGATGACGAAGTGACCGAACAGGATTTTGTAATAAAAATGGACCCAAGAAGTGAGAGTAACGTCGAAGACTTGCAGGCGCAGTTCGACTATTTAATTTCCGTCCGAGACAAACTCTCCGAGGCCCACCAAGCAATTATTGATATTCGCAGCTTACGCAAAGATTTGGATTACTTGAAGGGAAAATTGGGCGACGATGAATTATATACCGATATTTTGAAAAACATTGACGCTTTCGATAAAGACATGACCATCATCGAAAATAATATTCACGAAACACGCAACGAAGCTCGACAAGACCCGCTCAATTTTGGTATCAAATTGAACAATCGTTTGGCTTACTTGGCAACCCACGCAGGCGGTGGCGACTTCCGACCGACCGACCAAGATATTGCCTACAAAAAGGAAGTATCAGCGCAAATTGATAAGGAGTTGTCGGATTTAAAGGAAGTAATGGAGCAGCAAGTAGGAAAATTGAACGAGATGATGGAGCAAAAAGGCGTGAAGTTTTTAATGGGTGGGACGGCGAGGCCTTAATTATTTATTTTTTTCCATTTTTCATTTACTTAGCCCCATATTTAAGAAATATTAGTCAAAACAAAACAAAATGACCGTTTTAGACACCATTGACTGGGTGATTATCTTCGCCTATTTCGCACTTATTTTGGGAATTGCCTTTTGGGTAATTCGCCAAAAGAATGACACGTCGGAAGATTTCTTTTTGGCGGGGCGAAATTTAGGTTGGTTCGTCGTGGGTGCTTCCATTTTTGCCTCCAATATTGGTTCGGAGCACATTGTTGGACTAGCAGGTTCGGGGGCGACAGACGGGGTAATTCAAGCCCATTACGAACTGCATGCTTGGTGTTTACTCGTATTGGGTTGGGTACTGGCCCCTTTCTATATGCGGTCGAAGATTTATACGATGCCCGAATTTTTGGAAAAACGCTATTCTTCAACGGCGAGGTGGGTGTTGTCGATGATTTCTTTGGTGGCTTACGTGTTAACCAAAGTAGCCGTCGGCATTTTTGCGGGAGGAATCGTCTTTGGTGTACTCTTACCCGACATTAATTTCTTCGGTTTAAATAGTTTTTGGTTCGGGTCCATTTTGGTCATTGTCCTCACGGGATTGTACAGCACCTTAGGGGGATTAAAAGCGGTGGCTTACACGGAAGCCATTCAGACCGTTATTCTAATTATAGGGTCAATTTTGGTGACTTGGTACGGATTAGATGCGCTCGGCGGTTGGGGCGAATTGCGTTCCGTTGCGGGTTCAGAAGCCTTTAATCTGTGGCGCCCCATTTTACCAGAAGGCTTGGAAAGTACTTGGGCGCCCATCAAAAATGAGACCACCCAAGCTTGGTATTTCAATAGCAACTATCCTTGGATTACGATGCTGTTCTGTGCTCCCATCATTGGTTTGTGGTATTGGTGTACCGACCAGTATATCGTTCAAAGAATGTTGGGTGCCAATGGCTTGACGGAAGCTCGACGCGGAACGATTGCGGCGGCCTTCTTAAAATTACTACCCGTTTTTATTTTCATCATTCCTGGTATTATCTGCTTCGCTTTGGCCGAAAGTGGAAAGATGGACACGATTCGCCAGGCCATCATGGATAGTGAGGGGAATGTCATTACCGCGAATGCTCAGCAAGCCTTTCCACTATTGGTAGCAACCGTTCTACCCGCAGGTATTCGGGGGATTGTAGTTGCGGGCTTATTAGCAGCATTAATGAGTTCTCTAGCGGGTGTTTTCAACGCTTCTTCTACCCTATTCACGATGGATTTTTATTCCAAATTTAGGCCCAATACGTCCGAAAAAGATTTGGTGCGAATCGGTCGAATTGCTACGGGCGCAATGGTCATCATCGGCCTATTGTGGATTCCCGTCATTCAAGGAAGTCGGGGGCTATACGAATATCTACAAAGTGTGCAAGGCTATTTGGCGCCGCCCATCTTTGTGGTCTTTTTCTTCGGTATTTTTAGCAAACGAATGAATGCACAAGGTGCTTTGTGGGCGTTGGGCGTAGGTTTTGCCATGGGATTAGTGCGATTGGCCATTGATACGCCCGTAGCTTTATCGGGTTATCAATACGAAGAAGGTTCCGTATTTTGGATTATCAATAATATCTTTTTCCAATATTATAGCCTACTCATTTTCCTCGTTAGTGCCATTGTGATGGTGGTCGTTAGTCGCCGAACTCCCGAACCCGATTACGCAAAGATTGCAGGTCTTGCCTTCGGTACAGTTAGCGAAGCAGAACAGCAAAAAGTACGGAATAGTTATTCGAAAGGTGATGTGTTTTGGTCGGCCTTGGTCTGCGTATTAATCGTAGTTGCCTACATCTATTTTAGTGGTTAGTTTAGTGACTAGTGACTAGTAATTAGTAACCAGAATCCAGTATCTAGTAACCAGTATTTAGCAACAATGAATCTACCCTTTAAAGGCGTTATTTTCGATATGGACGGCACCATGATTGACAACATGATGGTGCACCATCGGGCGTGGCAGCGTAAGTTGGCCGACCTTGGTTTTGATTGGTCCATTGAAAGAGTGATGGACGAAATCCACGGGGTTAATATCGAAATATTGGAACGTATTTTTGGCGACCGCTTTACTTTGGAAGAAAGGGTTCAGATTTCCAACGAAAAAGAAGCGGCTTATCGCCAAATTTACCAATCCGAAATCAAGCCCATTGATGGACTAATCGACTTTTTGGAGTCCGTAAAAGTAGCCAATATTCCAATGGCCATTGGGACGGCTGCTCCCGCCGAAAATGCCGAATTTGTCTTGGAATACTTGCCCATCAGTGGGTATTTTGACGCCATTTTTCACGCGGGCGACGTCACTAAAGGTAAGCCCGACCCACAAGTTTTTGAACTAGCGGCGGCGGCGATGGATGTCCCACTTACGGATTGTCTGATTTTTGAAGATAGCTTAACGGGTGCAGAAGCAGCAAAGCGGGGCGGAGCAGCGGCGGTAATTGTGACTACTACGCATCGAAGGGAAGAATTTGCGGCCTACGACCACATTTTGCGGTTTATTACGGATTACAAAGGTTTGAAATTAGAAGATTTGCGCTCAATTTAGGTAAATTCTCAATGGACACTTGGAGGGAGATTCCTTCAGGGAATCTTTCTCCTTTGAAAAGATGAAGATTCCTTTAAGGAATCTCCCTCTCCAGCTACGATAAAAAAGTACCTCGACTCTCCAGAGTTGAAACACCTATAATCCCACACGCTCCTATTCCGTTGCCAACCGAATCGACGGCTCTCCCAATTTACTCCGATTAATTTTCCAATAATTAAAGTCTTGATTGTTGATGACTCCATTTCCATCGGCATCCCAAGACAAATAGCGATTGACCAAGGCGCTATTTTGTTTCCAAATATTGAAGTCCAAACTGTTAATATTACCATTTTGGTCGAAATCTCCCGCATGGAGACAAAACTTCCCCGCTATTTCTTTCAGTTGATTCGTTCCCATAGCAGTATTTCCATTTTTTGTAAAATCATACGTTACGTTGGACGAACTCAACTGAATCAAATCACTGCTCATAACCGCTAGATGACTTTTATGACGAATCACCAAATGAATGGCATCCACTGGAAGCGACCCGAAATCTACCCCCATTGTACCATCCATTTGCCTAATTTTTCCATTTTTTAGCAACAAAGCAGCCGAACGGGCCAACACAGAATCCAGTAATTCTGGATGGCGCGCTTCCAGCAATACCCAATCAACCACATCATTCAGCAATGTGGTGGTCTGCTCTCGGCCAGCATAGTAATAAGGCTTAGTCTTAAAAGGTTGAAAATTGGGTACCAGTCCATCCTCTACCAAGTCAGTGGCCATTTCTGTGGTCGATTTTTCTTGATTAAAAAAACCTTCAATAAAGACGGTAACGTCAATCCGTCCTTGGTTTTCCGTACAATCACAGGCAATATCTTCGCAATCCGTTTGGCCGTTACGGTCATCGTCGATTTGATTATCGCAAATTTCTAGGTAGCAGGGTGTGCAAAGTTGACAAACACCACCGCAGTCGATATTCTCCTCGTTCCAGTCTTGCACCCCATTATTACAATTATTTTTCAAAGTAAAATTAGGTTTAAGTACAAACAATCCATTGCTAATATCCGAAGCTAATATATTGCCCGAAGGGAGGAAGGGATAAACACCCCAGCAACCAGCATATCCCGTATAGGTTTCGTTGCTCGGATAGGTATCAAAATAAGCAACCGTATCGGGTTGGGTAGGATTACTAACATCGAAGAGGACCACTCCATCTTCGTAATAAGATACCACGGCATAGTCTCCAACGACGTAGGGGTTATGCGGCGTACTTCCCGTATGCTCGGGCGCCAAAAGAGGTTTTTTAAAATTGGTAATAAGTTCCAAATCGTTACTTTCGTAATCCTCATAATTCAGCATCCCCAGCGGCAACCCAGTAGGTATCTCTTGCGCATAGACCAGATGTTTACCGTCTTGTAGGATCCAACTGCTGTGGTTGTAACCACCCGTTTCAATCGACGCTTTGAACACAATATTACTCGGGTCAGTCACATCGTAAACGTACAAACCATTATAACCGTGAGAACAAAAAGCCAAATTGTTTTGAATGAAAACATCGTGGATATACCCACCTGGCAGCGTTGTGCTGGCCAACACCGTTGGGTTTTCTGGATTTTCGGATAGGTCGTAAATGATGATTCCTCGCGATTGGGTATCCGACCCAACGACGTAGAGCCGTTCGTTTTTCGTATCCACAAATAGATTATGGGCCTTTCCAAAAACAGTATTTTGCTGACTAACCAATTTAATCTTTCCTTGTTCGATACCACACAAATCAAAAATGGCCAATCCTTCTTTGGTAAACCCTTCCGAAACGGCGTAAACGTAGTGGTTAAAGGTTTTAATATCTCGCCACGAGGTATTACTCCCCAAAGAAAATTCGTCCACTAGCACAGGGTTGGTTGGGTTAGTAACCTCCAAAAAATGTACTTTTTGCTGAGAACCAATAATTGCATATTCTTTACCAGAAAAATCTACGTAGCCCCAAACGTCGTTATAACTTAGGGGCGACCCATTCCAAGTTGACTGCAAAAGCATATTTGAAGATTGCCCCGATGCAGTAAAAGAGAGCAAAAGGAAAGAAAGTAGTAACGAGGAAGTGTTTGTCAGCAATAGCCTATTCATACAAAAATAGTGTGAGTTAATCATGTCTTAGTGAAATTCAGCAAATTAAAATTTTGATAATCAATAACTTACAATTTCAAATAAGATAGGTTAAATTTCGTGTTTCACTAGGAGGAGCGGAGGATGGAGCTGGAGGCGAAGCTGAAGAAGACCAGGAACAAGGTGTACTCGTACTACCACCGCAACGCTG
>JBCCQK010000401.1:0-8086 GCA_039024375.1 Bacteroidota bacterium | reverse complement strand
TTTCAAGATGAACAGGATTTAGTGAAAATGTAAAATTTAATCCCGATGAAAATCGAGACAAAATCTAAAAGTATTGACAATCAGAAAGTTGAAACTTTAAAATGGTAAATTTATTCTTTCACTGTTCCTTAATCTTTACAAACCCATAATCATTTGAGTCCTGCAATTCTTTCTAAAGTTGATATACTAATTTTGTCTGAGCACTTAGCAAAAGTAGGAATTAAACTCAAGTTATTCCATTTTACTGGCCGCCGTTTTGATGGCTGCCTTGATACGGGTGTAAGTACCACATCGACAGATATTTCCGTTCATCGTGGCGCTGATTTCAGCGTCAGTAGGTGAAGGATTGCTTTCTAGCAATGCCGCTGCGTTCATGATTTGTCCCGCTTGGCAATAGCCACATTGCGCAACGTCGTGTTCGAGCCACGCCTCTTGTACTGGATGATTGCCATTTTCGGATAGCCCTTCGATGGTCGTAATGGGTTGGTCGTCAACGGCGGAAACGGGGTAAGAGCAAGACCGAATGGCGTTACCATCTAAATGGACGGTACAAGCACCGCATTGGCCAATACCACATCCGTATTTGGTTCCGACCAAGTTTACGTGGTCTCGGAGTACCCAAAGCATTGGAGTGTCAGGGTCAACATCTACTTGATGTTGCTTCCCATTAATAGTTAGGTTAAAAACTGCCATGTTTTGTATTAAAAGTTGATAAAAAAGAGAAGTGTTTAATTAAAGCAACTAATATAACACAATTAACGGGAATGAAATACACAAATTGGCAATTTTCTTGAATTTAACAACTTTGCTACACCTTTAAGAAAGTGTGCAATTAACAATTGGCAATGTACAATGTACAGTGGGGGCAGTAGAAAGTCTGTAGGTTAGACTTGATTCAACACGGATTGGGCAAGATTTAACTGATTGTCACGGATTTTAAATACGAATAGCTAAAAAAAGCAGAGAAAATGATAAGAGTGTGTTACATTTTAGTGGAAATCAAATATGTCAATTGCTGTACTGTATGGTTACATTGATGTACGGCTATATGGCTAGACAACAATAAAACAATATAGACATTTAACCATTTGGCTAATCCTAAAATACTACAATTAAATATAAATTCTACTAATTTGTAACGCACTCAAATGATATTTACATTGTTCTCATTACACTTTGTCCTATAACGATATAACCATTTAACAATATAGCCATTCAGCAATTTTGCTTTTAATTACAAAGACGATTTTTTTAAATTTGATGACTTTAAAAAAACCTTTTTCACCGTCCTCTCTGCTTGATGGTAATATTTTCTTTTCCAAATTTAGACAGCGCATAGGTGAAACTCACCAAAAAGTAGCGCCCGAGGGATTGAATCCGTTGTTCTTGGGCAAAGTTGAGTTGACTGTACCGATTGATGCCAACGTTTTGGTTCAAAATATCCTCTACCGAAAGACTCAGCGTACCTCGTTTGCTAGCCAAAAAATGATGGTTCAAAGATAGGCTCCAAATAATTCGCCGAGTGGCTTTGCCGAAAACGGCAGCAGAATAATACTGAGCGTCTAAGGAGTTACTTAGGGTCCACGTATCTTTCAAGTGCAGGCTTAAATCCCCGTACAGTAGCTGGTCGGAATATACAATATTGGGTTGGCTACTCCCTAGGTATTTAGTGTGGTTTTGTGTCCATTGGTAGCCTACCAACAAGTCCACTTTTTCGGTGTTTTTGTTGCTAATGGAAGCGTCCAATTGTAATCGTTGATTTTCGTACTTACTTGCTAGGTTATTGACCAAGAAGTTGCCTCTCTCTCGCTTGGCGGTTGCTACGAGGTCGAACCTACTCCGTAAAAATTTAAGGGGTGCTCCGAAGGAAACGTAGGTATTATACTGAACCGTTTGTCCAAAGTTGACGGGGGTAGTTGTTTGTCGAAACTGTTCGTCAATAGTTCTGGCATTTAGTATTTTATCGTCCGTGACGGTAAGCCCTGCCCGAGCAAAAATATGGATGGAACTGAATTGGTCAAAAGAATTAAAGTTCAACCGAAGTGTATGCAGATATTCGGGTCGCAAATCGGGATTACCGACAATAAGGTTGAGCGGATTAGAGTTGTTGACGATGGGTTGCAGTTGCGCTACGGCGGGTGGCCGAACCGAGGTTTGATAATCCAATCTCAAACTGCGACTAGTTTTAAAATCATAGTTAAAAGAAGCCTTGGGTAACACATTAATAAAACGTTTTTTCAACTGAATATCCTGTGCTGATAACAGGCCATCCAAGACGGATTGTTGCAGTTGAACTCCTACGTTAGCCTTCCACTTTTTGCGAACCCGTCGAATGTTTAGGCCCGTCAAATGCGCCCGAAACTTTCGACGAAAATGATTACTCAACTGTGGGTTAAAAAACGAGGCTTCGGCCATTATATCGGCTACTTCGCGTTCTTGTTCTGCGTCAAATTTTTGATAATCGTAATTGACGGTCAAATAAGTAGTCTTACCAATCGGCTCCGTAAAAGTGGCTCCCAAGTAGTGATTAAACAACTGATTATCATCTGTTTGCTGCTGCCAAAGCGAGTCAATCATCAAGACGGAAGTGAAAAATTGATTGGTGGCCTGCAAGGTCCCCGTTCCATCCGTTTCCCCTCTTTCTAAGCCAAAACTGGTAGTTAATAATCGGCCTTTTTTGGCAAATTTCTTCAAGTAGGTCAAATTAGAACTCAAGCGAAAATTGGTCGATTCGTTGTCTCTCGTGCGGTGGGTTTTATTTTCCAAATCCGCGTTTTGACCAATAGTAAAACCTTGGCCTTCACTAGTTAATTGCTTAGCCGTCCAACCGAGATTTGTTCGCCATTTTAAAGTCTGCGTCGGGTCAATTTTAGTTTCCACATTAGTGTTAAAACGATGCCCCAGTTTTTGCTGATGCGTCTCTACGGCACTCCGATTAGCAAACTGCCGACTTCCAACAATATTCGTTTGGAATCCTTCTAGGTCATTGTTAGCGTTCAAAGCGTGGAGGAAATAGCTAGCATGTAATTTCGTCTTTTTGCTAAGTTGGGTATTTAGGTTGACCCCTCCCGCATTAGTGGTTGTAAATCCTTGATTTTTTCGACCCGAATCTAGCGGTAGTCCCACTTCCTCGCTGTTTAAGGACATACTTCCCCCACCGTTCATCAAATTTCCCAATCCCCCCATCATATTGATATAATCGTTGAAGGAAAAGCCCGGCTCATTGGTGTTATTAAACATCCCTAATATAGAAGTTTGCACCTTTTGCCCAAAACGATTAACGTTCAATTTTCCTTCGTAGCGGTCGGGACTTGCCCCTCCTTTCACTTTACCAAAATAGCCTTTTTTCTTATCTTCCTTCAGCGACAAATTGATAGTTATGGTACCCTGGCCGTCCTCAATGCCCGAAAACTCGGCCATATCCGATTTTTTATCAAACACCTGCACTCTATCAATAGCATCGGCGGGTAAGTTTTGAGTAGCCATTTTAGGGTCGTCCCCAAAGAATTCTTTCCCATCGACTAAAACCTTTTTCACCGTTTCGCCTTGGGCTTTAATCGTTCCATTTCTATCGACCGTTACGCCAGGTAATTTTTTTAATAAATCCTCGACTACGGCGTTGAGTTTGGTGCCGAATGCCGCCGCATTATATTCAATGGTGTCTTTTTTGATACGAAGCGGAACGTAGTCGGCTTTCACTTCCACTGTACTTAAAACCGCCGTCAACGGCCGCAAAGGAATCACACCTAATTGGCTATCAGTCAGCGACTTACCCGAAACAACTTCCCTTTCCCAATTTTCGTACCCCAAGTAAGCAATTTGCAATAAAAAGGAGCCTTCGGGCAATTTTTCTAGCAAAAACTGTCCTTTGTTCCCCGTTATCCCAAATTTTACCAACGTAGAATCTGCTGGTTGCAGCAACATGACCGTAGCCCCCGAAAGGGGTTGGTTAAGCGTGTCCGTCACCACGCCTCGAAGTGTATTTTTTTGAGCCGCTAATTGGTAAAAAGCGCTCAGCAAAAGTATTGTAAGTAAGACTGTTTTTTTTAGCATACTTTAAGGTTTAGGTTTAAAGGCTGAGAGGTGTAGAGGTTGAGAGGTGTAGAGGCTGAGGGGTGTAGAGGCTGAGAGGTGTGCATATTAGAAAGGTTCTGAGATAGCATAGATTACAGTCCGCAACTTGGGTTAACTAGTTAACCTACTAACCTATCAGCCTATTAACCTGTCCACCTCTCGGCCTTATCACCTTACCTCCCCCTATCATCCACGTCCATTCGAATGACCGTAGTCGTTCCCCCTTCATTTGCCCCCATTTCTGCTAGTTTCTTCTCTTGAATTTTCTGAAATTCGGAGCGGGTTACTTTTTTCCCTTTTTTCGGAGGTGTCAATACATTGCGGTCAATCGTGGCTAAATCGATGTGCGTAGCGGTAATGGTTTGTTTGCCCGCACCAGCGCTAACAGCGAGTATCATACCGGGCAATTGCCCGTAGCGGTCGGGGCCGTTCGGAACGGGAATTTGTGGCGTGAACCATGCAATGATTTCTGCATCCGCTTGGCGATACACCGCTTTCTGGCATTGGTAACCCAAAATCGATTGTTGTTCTTGGGTAATTTTCCATTGATAAGGTTCTACGGCTCCTTTAATTAAAAATAACTTCCCCATAAAATCACGCTGGTCAATCCATTGGTTGGTCGTTTCGTTCTTGTACAGCTTATCCTCACTTGACCCCGAAACGACTTTGACTTGCACGTTCATATCTCCCGTATTTTGGGCAATATCTTGGGTATCATCTGCCTTGTTTTCGTCTTGATACATAGATTCCGTCGGGGTAAAATGGAGGACTTTTTCTCGGTCGTTACTGGTGGGAATCAAATCTTTTAGATGTTCGTGCCCTTCGGGAAGTTCTACCTCTATTTTAATGGACTCCAAGTATCGAATTGTTCCTTCGGTCGTTTGGCCAAAGGTTATCAAAGGAAGAAAAAGGAAAAGCAAAGGAAGTTTTAGGTTCTTCATAACACAATGAATTAGAGTTTTTAGAAAATGTAATAGTAAATGCTCGTCGGAGACGAGCTGATAGTCATTTCAAGTCTGGAGACTTGAAATATCGGTACGCTCTTAATTCAGGTCTGGAGACCTGCGAATATCGTATCAAGCCCGCCTAAATGATTGCGGGCAGGCCTTTAACAGCGAAAAGATGAAGATTCTCTCAAAGAATCTCCCTCTCCTTCTCCTGTGAGTACTTACCCGTAAATATGCACCAAAGGTAGGTCGAACGAAAGTTAACTATTCTTGATTTAAGGTTAATTAAGGTTAATGAAAGCGGAAAGGACTAGTAGAAAAACTTATTTTTGACACATGAAAAAAAGAATACCTGATACCGTTATTCCCCTATTGTTGATGGGTAGTAGCATGCTGCTATTAGGTTTATTTCTGGCCTTTTGGTTGCGAAATTTGTATCGAGAAGAGGTAAACCGGTTACAAGAAAGGAGCAGCTTCATATTCATTGATGCGGTTCGGAGTGCGGAAACCCGTTATTTAAAATCAGAGTTATTATCGCCCATTTTATCGGAATATACGCTTCCCAATAAGCCGTTAGATTCGATAGGAACGGTGCGACTTTTTAGAAATACGGTCAACAATATCGAAAAACTAAAGACTAAATTGCCTAGCGACTCCCTCCAGATAACGGCTTTTAGTTTTAACGTGTACGATAGTGGATTGGACGCCGTAACGGAGAGAAAAGGCGACAGTACCCTAATCGAAATAACGTCAAAGATGAATGTACAAGTTGACGACGCTCGGGGTCAGAATGGAGCAAATCGTGCAACTGGAGCCATTCTATCTTGGCTTTTGGGAGCGCACCAATCGGACAAACAACTACTGTTGTCAAAGGAGCGGGTAGATTCTTTTTTAACCAAACAACTTGAATTGATTTTACTAGCTTCTCCCAAAATAGAACAGCTTCCTCCAAAAATCAAAATCGTCAGAGTGTCGGATTCCCTGCCTAATCCAAAAGTCTTATTGAGTGAAACGTATCAAGATATTGGAACGAGCAATACCTACGCATTGGCCGTCCCCATTTCGACTAGCTACATACTAGGCGAAATTTGGCCCCAACTTCTTTTTAGCTTGTTGCTTTTTTCTTTAACCATGCTGGCTTTTTATACCAATTACAAAAACCTGCGAACGCAACAACGTCTGACTACGCTCAAAAATGACCTAATCAGCAATATCACCCACGAGTTAAAAACACCCATCGCCACCGTTGCCGTCGCCATTGAGGCACTTCAAGACTTTGGTGGATTGGGCGACCCGAAGCGTACCGAGGAATACCTAGATATTTCTAAACAAGAACTCAATCGGCTATCTATTTTGGTGGACAAAGTACTTACAACGGCGCAGTTTGAAAAGACAGAATTTCCTTTGAAAAAAGAACAAATTGATTTGAAAAACTTGGTTCAAGAGGTGCTAGATTCGATGAAATTGCAATTCCAAAAAAGAGGAGCAACGGCCCATTTTAATGTCAAAAGTAATGATTTTCTATTAATGGCCGACCCCGTTCACTTAACTAACGTCGTTTACAATCTAGTGGATAACGCATTGAAATACAGCCCCGTGTCCCCTCAACTATCCATTGACCTTTGGTTAGAATTGCCCCATATTCGCTTGGCTATCCAAGACAATGGTTTGGGAATTGCGAAGGAATACAAAGACAAAATATTCGACAAATTCTTTCGAGTACCAACTGGAGATACACACACAACTAAAGGCTATGGCTTAGGCCTCAACTACGTCAAAAAAGTCATCGAAAAGCATGAAGGGAGCATTGGAGTCGATAGTCAACTTGGAAAAGGCACAAAGTTTTCCATCGCTTTGCCGAGGTTGGTGGTTAGTGATTAGTAACAGTGATTAGTTAATCGAAGTATTATTTGTTATTGATGACCAATAGCTAGCAACCAGAATCCAGCATCCAGTATGTCAAAAATCAAAGTGTTGTACGTAGAAGATGAACCCTTTTTGGGGAAGATAGTCAAAGAAAGTCTCGAAAGTCGGCATTTTGTAGTCAAAATGGTTGCCGATGGTCAAGAAGTTCTATCGGCTTTTGAAGCCTTTCAACCCGCCATTTGCGTTTTGGATGTCATGCTACCTAACGTAGATGGATTTACGCTGGCAAAAGCCCTTCGAGCAAAAAACGCAACGCTTCCTATCTTATTTTTAACGGCCAAAACGCAGACGAGAGACTTGGTGCAAGGCTTCCAATCGGGCGGAAACGACTACATTAAAAAGCCTTTCTCGATGGAAGAATTAATCGTACGCATCGAGAATCTGCTACATCTGACCGAATCCAATATTTCTTCATCTAAACCATCTTCCATAAACATCGGTGCCTTTACCTTCTATCCTTTGAAATATCAATTGGTGCACCCCAGTGGAACCCGTCAGCTTTCTCACCGAGAAACCGAGTTACTAAAAATTTTTACTGCTCACCAAAACCAAGCCATCGAAAGAAAGACCATTCTCCTAAAAGTATGGGGTGACGACTCCTATTTCAACTCCCGAAATTTAGATGTTTACATCAAAAAACTGAGAACGTATTTGCAAGCCGACGAGCGATTAAAAATTGTTACTTTGAAGGGTGTAGGCTACCATTTCTCGGTCGAATAATTCTACTTTTTTATGTACTTTGCGCATTGATATTTGATAATTGCACATTGATAATTGATATGGATTTTGATACTTTAGCGAAAAAAGCTAGACGGCTGGCCTACGAAGGAAAAGACTACGACGCTATTACTTCTATTGTACCTACGAAGCAATTATCTCCTCTAGAACAGAAGGAATTGCGGTCGTTGATTAACGATTTTATTGTTCAATATAATTTGGCGGAACAAGTCAAAAATAAATATCGAACCCAGATACTTTTGGGAGCAATGGCCTTCTTTTTGGGCGTTTTTATCCTCTTGTTTACCTACCTAAGAAATGAGAATGGATACACTTTTGGTCTAATCGTAGTCCTCATTGGAGGGTACATCACAAAAAAGGGGTACGACCAATATATCAAGCCCGTTGATTTTCAAGATATT
>JBCCQK010000400.1:0-8101 GCA_039024375.1 Bacteroidota bacterium | reverse complement strand
AGTTAGGTGAGAATAAATTGAATTAAAAGCTTCGAAAATAGGAGAGGTTTATTTAGAAGTGTCACTCAAACAAAAGTCCAAAATCCAGAGTGTGTTGACAAGTAAAATCAAAGATTTATGCTCACATACGATTGAGGATGATATGTGGCTAGTGGTTCAAGACCTAAATCCTGGACAGGTTAAATCGGCGTCTTTTTCCGTTATACTGCGTTATTTTTTTCTCAAAGAGCTACGGCTATTCTCAAAAAAAATGCCTTGTCTAACGAAAAAATACACTCGATTAAACTATCAATTACTTATGACTTGAACCAATAGAAAATCATATATATGAAATTTTAGATTTTGACAACCAATCACCCCTCCTTCAAAAGAGGAAGAGTCCTGCTAATACCAAAGATAGGTACAGAACAAATAGCTCGCACAATTTATCTCAACACTTCTAACTTACGATAAACAGTAATTAGTCTTCGAATTACTAGTAGGAAATCTGATGGCCTGCCATCGGCTTTATCGTCATTTTTTTCAGAGGTGGAGCGAATTGCGTCAATTTGATTCCCTTGACCGCTGTTTTGTATTCCTCAATAGTTGGCGTTCTACCCAGGATTGCGGAAAGTACGACAACGGGCGTTGAAGCCAACAACGATTCTCCTTTTTTACGGTCTGAGTCTTTTACAACCCGACCTTGGAAAAGACGAGTAGAAGTCGCCATCACCGTATCTCCCTTCTCCGCTTTTTCTTGATTCCCCATACAAAGGTTACAGCCTGGTCTTTCGAGGTACAAAATATTATCGTACTCCATTCGCGCCGACGTTTTAGGAGCAGTATCGTCAAATTCAAAGCCTGAATACTTTTGTAGCATTTCCCAATCTCCCTCTTCTTTCAATTCGTCGATAATATTATAGGTAGGTGCCGTCACCACGAGCGGCGCTTTAAATTCCACTTTACCGTACTGTTCTTCTAAATTTTTCAGCATTTTGGAGACAATCTTAATGTCTCCTTTGTGTACCATACAAGAACCTACGAAGCCTAAATCTACCTTTTTGTCACCGCCGTAGTAGGAAATTTCTCGAATGGTGTCGTGGGTGTAGCGCTTCGAAACATCTTCGTTGTGTACGTCGGGGTCGGCAATCATCGGTTCATCAATAATGTCTAAATCAACGACAAATTCGGCGTAGTATTTGGCATTTTCGTCGGGTGCCAACGGTGGTTGTTCGCCCGAGCGAATTTCTTCGATTCGCTTATTCGCTTTATCAATCAAGCCTTGTAGCACCTGTTTTTCGTTATCCATTCCTTTATCAATCATAATTTGGATTCTACCTTTAGCAATTTCCAAGGATTCGATTAAGGTGTCGGGTTGGGAGATACAAATAGAGGCTTTGGCCTTCATCTCTGCGGTCCAATCGGTAAAAGTAAAGGCTTGGTCGGCGGGTAGCGTTCCAATATGTACTTCAATAATTCGGCCTTGGAATACATTTTCTCCGCCAAACTTCTTGAGCATTTGAGACTGTGTTGCGTGTACGACATCTCGGAAATCCATGTGGTCTTTCATCGACCCTTTAAACGTCACTTTGACGGATTCAGGAATGGGCATCGATGCTTCTCCCGTAGCCAAAGCGAGCGCAACCGTACCCGAATCGGCGCCAAAAGCCACGCCTTTGGACATTCTAGTGTGCGAGTCTCCACCAATAATGACCGACCAATCATCTACCGTAATGTCATTCAATACCTTGTGAATAACGTCCGTCATAGGATGATAAACGCCTCTCGGGTCACGCCCAGTGATTAAACCGAAATCGTTCATAAACTTCATCAATTTGGGCGTATTCGCTTGCGCTTTCAAATCCCAAACAGAAGCGGTATGACAGCCCGATTGGTAGGCTCCATCGACGATTGGAGAAATAACCGTAGCGGCCATCATCTCTAATTCCTGCGAAGTCATTAGTCCCGTCGTATCTTGAGACCCGACAATATTCACCTCTACTCGAACGTAGGAACCCGCATGTAGCGTAGCACCCGACGTACCAACAGCATTTTTATTAAAAATCTTTTCGACCGCCGTCAATCCTTGTCCTTCGTGCGAAATTTCCTTAGATGGAGCAAATACGGGAGGTACGTCAATTCCCAACATTTTGGCGGCAAATGCCTGCAATTTTTTACCAAAGACAATAGCGTAAGAGCCGCCCGCTTTCATAAACTCGACCTTTTGCGGCGTAAAAGCAGAAGATACATCCATGAGTTCTTGGTCACCATTGTAGAGTTTTTTCTCTTTGGTGTTGATAGTCAATACTGTTCCAGTATCTACCGAGTAGGCTTGCTTTAAAATAGGTTCTCCCTCTTCATCCACCACTAAGTTTCCAGCTTCATCGTATTGCTTTACCCAATTTTTTAGGTCTAAACCAATACCTCCCGTAACGCCAACGGTCGTCAAAAAAATGGGCGAAATACCGTTGGTTCCCGCTACTACGGGCGCAATATTAATGAAAGGAACGTAAGGGCTCGCTTGTTTACCAATCCAAAGCGCTACGTTGTTCACCCCCGACATTCTCGAAGAACCAACACCCATTGTTCCTTTTTCTGCAATCAACATGACCCGCTTGTCGGGATGCGCCGCCTGCAAGTCCAATAGTTCCTGCTGTCGATTTTTATCGTGTTCAAACATGCACTGGCCGTGTAGTTCTCGGTCTGACCGTGAGTGTGCGTCACTACCGGGCGACAATAAATCAGTCGAAATATCCCCTACTCCAGCGATGTAAGTAACTACTTTAATTTCTTCTTCCAAGTCGGGTAATTTGGTAAAAAACTCCGCTTGGGCGTAACTCTCCAAAATCTCTTTAGCAATGGTGTTACCATTTTTGTAGGCTGTTTCCAAACGCTCCATATCCGCTTCGTACAAGAAAACTTGTGTTTTGAGAACTTTGGCAGCTTTTTCAGCAATGGATGCGTTTTCTTCCAATGCCAAGTCTAAAAGCACCTTTATGGACGGCCCACCTTTCATGTGAGATAATTGTTCGAGGGCAAAATCGGGAGAAATTTCTTCTACTACGGAGACGCCAAGGATAATTTCTTTTAAAAACATCGCCTTTACTCCCGCTGCACTCGTCGTTCCTGGCAGTACATTATATATGAAGAAATGTAGTGAATCCTTTCGATGTTCATTTTCCGAATCCTTGATTTGCTCAATAATTTCGAATAATAAGCCCGCTTCGTCAATAGGTTTCGGGTGCAATCCAAGTGCTTTTCTATCTTCAATTTCTTTTAGGTACGCCGTATATTTACTCATAAAAATTTTCTTTTTCCCCGTTCTAAGGGATAGGTTATTACTTTAGTTTTTCGATTCAAATAAACCCGAGTTTCATCTTTAGGTACATCTGATGTAACACCACTAGTTGACGAGTTGTTTTTGAACGACAAATATCTAAATTCTGTTTGACTTTTGTTAAGGAATTTGAAAAAAGTGTAGTGTTCAAATAGAGTAAAACCATTATTTTTTTTAGGATTTGGACTCAAAGTAAGCAGAATTGGTATCATCAGAAAAAGTAAGTCCTATCGCTAGCACATTTGAGGACACGTCCGGATTGCACCCATCTATGTAATTTTGCTTACTTTAGACAGATATACGATTTCTAATCTCTGGACTGTAATATATAATTTCCACTAATTTGTAACCCACTCTTATGAATTTTTTGCTACGCTAGTCGTCAATAAATTTGGCTCAAAATGAAAAAAAATGACATCCGCCTGTAATTTTCTCAGAATTTGGCATAAATATTTTAATAATCTTGATAAAAACGATAACCATAACACCATAACGGTGTTTAGCAATGAGCAATTTTAAAAAGTGTAAAAATTAGCTAGAAATTGTCGTTTTTTTTAAGCGACAAATTGCTATTTTGTGTATATTTGTGGCAGCTATTACTTTCCTTATTAGACACCATCTACTACTCATTATTTTACAGCCACACAAAAGGATAAAAGAGAAACAAATAAACAAACTGCCTTATTCCTTGAGGCGCACATTCCAAATTCCGATTTACATAGATATTAGCTATTACCTAATAGCAAGAAATTATTATGACTAATGGGTCCGACGATTGTTCTTCTGAGTAACCGAACCAGGCCCTTTACCCGATTTATTGAAACCCATGAAGTAACATTTTATGAAGAAATTATCTACTGTAGCATTCTTTTCGATTTTTTGTTTTACTGTCGCTTTTTCACAAGAAGTTAGAACCTACGACGGTTCCAATAATAATTTGACCCATCCCAAATGGGGAGCGACCTTTGCGGAATTGGTTCGAATTGCTCCCGCTGCCTACGAAGACAAAATCTCTTCTCCAGCGGGTTCACGCCGACAAAACCCACGCAGAATCAGCAACGCACTTTTTTCTCAATCGGCGGGTCTTCCCGACCGTCTAGGCTTGAGTGACTTTGTTTGGGCCTACGGCCAATTTATTGACCACGATATTACCTTAACGGAAAGTGGTAGAAGTGAACCTGCCATGATTCCCGTCAACTTCGACGACCCTCAATTCAACCCGGGAGGAACTAGCGAAAATGTGATGATACCCATGTTTAGGAACAAAGTGATGGAAGGAACAGGTACTAGCGAGGATAACCCAAGGGAACACTTCAACGAGATTACGGCTTGGCTGGACGGGTCGGCGGTCTATGGGTCGGATGCTTTTCGAGCCACTTGGCTTCGAAGTCTAGAAGAAGGAAAAATGAAAGTTTCCGCAGGCAATTTACTACCCTTCAACACCGACAGTGGTGAATTTGACGACCAAGTATATATTGATGCGCCTCACATGGGGGACGATGTGGGCCTAGCCGAAAAATTATTCGTAGCGGGCGACCCTAGAGCCAATGAAAATGTTATCTTAGCTAGTTACCATACTTTATTTGTGCGAGAACACAACCGAATTTGTGATGAAATTATCGCTCAGCACCCCGATTGGCAAGACGAACAAATCTACCAACATGCTCGAAAAATGGTAAGCGGCATTATTCAACGTATCACTTTTGACGAATGGTTACCCGTGATGGGCATCCATTTGGACGAATACACAGGCTACAATCCAGAAGCTAATCCTTCCATTATCAACGGGTTTTCGGCGGCCGCTTTTCGACTAGGACATACGCTTTTAAGTGGGGATATTTTAGTGATGGACGAAGAAGGCAACGAAAGATTGGAGGGTGCAATGCGCCTAAGAGATGTCTTTTTTAACCCTACTTCGTTGACTGACAACGGCGGCATTGAGCCTTTTTTCCGAGGGATGGCGGCTCAAATGCAGCAACGATTCGATGCCAAAATTGTCGATGATATTCGTAGCTTTCTGTTCGGTGCACCGGGTGCTGGCGGATTGGATTTAGCAGCTATTAATATCAATAGAGGTCGAGAAAGAGGTATTGCCGATTTTAATACCTATCGAGAAGTTTTAGGTTTAGAGAAATATAGGGGTTTTCGCCAAATTACGAGCGACCAAGATGCCATTGAAGCCCTGCAATCTAATTATGTGGACGTAGATGATATTGACGCTTGGGTAGGAATGCTAGCGGAAGAACCAAAAGAGGGTGCGCTATTTGGAGAAACCGTCAGTGCTTTTATGAAATTACAGTTCCAATTGATTCGAGACGGTGACCGTTTTTACTACGAAATCGACCCGAGTTTGGGTGATGCTGAAAAAGAAGTCATTCGAAATACGACGATGCGAGACGTGCTCATGAACAATACGGGTATTCACATTATGCAAGAGAACGTATTCAAGGCTAAGCATCCGACGGAAATTTGCGGTTTTTACGGCGATGCGGCCAAATTACAGGGCATCGTTACCAACGAATTTGGTGCCACCGTTCTGAACGTGGATGTAACCATAACCGATGCAGATAATCAACCGATTGCTAACGCCATTGCGGACGGTACGTTCCGAGTGGACAACATCGCTACGTGCAAAGATATTAATCTAAACCTAAGTAAAAACGATAACTATCGTAATGGTATTACGACCTTAGATATGGTGTTGATTCTGAAGCATATTTTAGGTATGGAGTTTTTTGATACGCCTTATAAGGTATTGGCGGCCGATGTCAATAATTCTAATACTATTACAGCGGCTGATTTGGTCGCTATTAGAAAACTCATTCTGGGAACCGAAGAAGTCTTTCCCAATGGTACTCCCTCTTGGCGATTTGTCAACGCTGACTACAATTTTTTGGATGATAATCCACTAGACGAGAATCTACCTACCACCTTTTCCATTAATCTAAACCGAGATGCGGATTACAATTTTGTAGCCGTCAAAATGGGAGACGTTAATGGCTCTGCTGACCACACTAGTGCTAAGGAAGGAGATATAACCGCTTTTGGGGAATCAAGGTCTAATAACCAATTGACTTTCTTAACGGAAGATATGCCTTTATTGGAAGGAAACACTTATACCATTCCTTTCAATGCGGATAGTAAAGTAGATTTAGTGGGGTATCAATTTACGATGACGTATGACCCAACGGCACTTGAGTTTAGCGGATTGGCAAAAGCGAATACTCTACGAGCAGAAAATATGGTGAAACAGCACAATCAAATTCGTGTGAGTTGGAATCATTTTGAAAGTGTCCCTGCTAATAATTTGGATTTTACTTTCACGTTCACAGCTAACCGAGATGGTCAGTTAAGCGACTTTCTGACGATTAACTCTCGCCCCGTTCGAGCGGAGGCGTACGACGAATACTTGGAAGTGATGCCCGTAGATTTGGTATTCACGCAGCCCGAAGAAGCTACTTTCCAACTGTACCAAAACCAGCCGAACCCTTTTAATAAGGTGACCAATATTGGCTTCTCATTACCCGAAAGTAGTTTCGTTACGTTGAGCATCTACGATGCGGCTGGAAAAGAACTGCGCACGGTAGAGGGAGATTATAGTAAAGGTTTTCATACAATTCCCGTGAAAGCAGAGGATTTACGGACAAGTGGGATTTTGTATTACAAACTAACGACTGACTTTGGTAATTTGACTAAGAAGATGATTGTGGCGACGGAATAGGTAAGTGAAATCAAAAAGGCTATCGGTTCACGGTAAACGGTTCACGGTAGGAACAAAGTGAACTAACAACCAATAAGTTGTAATTAATTCACTTTTAACAACTTACAACGTTAGACGGGTAGCCTTCAGACCAGTAAAAGTGAATTTTAAGTTTCTTTGAGGGAAATATTTACAAAAAAAAGAGGAAAGAAGAAATCTATGATTTCTTCTTTCCTCTTTTTTCCAATAAGATACGACTTTGAAGGGTCGTGGTACGTTTTATGCAACTGCAGCTTTGGGCATTTCTTCTTTCACAAATCGTTCTCCGATTTTACATTCTCCATCGTATTGTGCACCAGATTCTACTTGCAAGTCTTTGGCTAATATAATGCCTTCCACTTTTGCGGTACTTTCTAATTTTAAAAGTCCTTGTACGATAATCGTTCCTTTCACGTAGCCTTTGATGATGGCGCTCTGCGTCCGAACGGTTCCTTCTATCAAACCCGTTGGTCCCATTAATAATCGGCTTTTACAAAAAACTTCGCCTTTAATTGTACCGTTAATTTGTGCATCTTCCTTGCTGGTAAATTTACCTTCAATAGTGGTTCCTTTTGCAATCATACAAGTCGCATTAGTTGCAGAAAGAGAGGAAGTAGCTTGGATGGAAGGGGTAGCATCGGTTTTGGTCGCTGATTTGAACATGTTTCTATAGTTAAGTTTATTGATTCAGAATAGAGAATAGAGACCATTTTATTGAGGGAATAAAGACATAAACTGCGGGAAATGCGACAAAATCTTCGACCTTATTCCCATTTATCCAACAGTTTAAATACCTGCGCCTTGTTTCCTTCCCGCCCAAAACGGCAGTCAAGCTAGTCTATTTTCGGTTCTAAATAGTTACATTAAGTTGATTTACAGGAAAAATTGTTGCCTTAAAATGATGCTCTGCGTTTATAAACTTGGACTGAAAAATCGTGCTTTTACTAAAAAGTGCAAGCCGGAACTTGCCTTTTTTAAAAAACACTTTTTAGAAAGATGGATTATAAAATGTAGTATTATACCTTTGACTTGGTAATTTTGCTCGT
>JBCCQK010000399.1:0-8116 GCA_039024375.1 Bacteroidota bacterium | reverse complement strand
CATCATGTGAATAATGACCGTGCCGCCCCGTTCTCTGTACGTTTGGAAAGTAGCTTCGGTCAACCGTTCGCCCGTAGCCTCCCATTGAATATCTTGGTAGGTAATGCCCATTTCTTCTTGCCAGCCTTCGTCGAAAAGAGCGGATTCCAACGAGGTAGAGCCAGCCGTGTAGGGATAGACTTCTGTGGTAATGTCCAGCCCTCTTTCTTGTGCCGAGGCGACCATATCAAGGGTAACTTGGATTTCTCCCAAAGACAGACTATTGGCGTGTACGATGTGGAGAGGTGCGCCCGAGGCGGTTGCATTGGCGATGGCTTCGTGAATGCCCGGCATGCCAAAGCCTCTTGTGTGGGAAAAGATAGGCACCTGCATAGCGGCCGCCAATTCGTACACTGCATAAATTTCACCGTGTTTAGACCCCGGATAGTAGCCTACGGGAACGCCAATACCCAACGCACCCGCCGCTAATTCGGATTGAAAGATGGGCTCCATATTTTCGATTTCCGCATCGGTGAGCGATTGGTAAGCAGACCGTCCCAGATTGATACGGATTTTGGCCAGTTTGGGGCTACTCATACCCTCCTCGGCAATGATTTTTTTTGCCTCTTCAAAAAAATGGCGGTATCGCCCCATTGCCAATGCCCGAATGGTAGAGTGCGGGGCCGTCGCCCCAAAGTTGACAATGGAATTACCCGATTTGGTAGCTATCCAATCTTTCAAAAAAGGAATACCCGATTCTAATTCCAAAGCCGTTGTGACTCCGTCTCGTACCTGGTACTCGTGGGCTTTGTTCGTCATCCCGTGTACGTGGAGGTCAATGAAACCGGGCGACACTACCAAATTAGTGGCTTCTATTACGACCTTACCTTGCAGCTCTATTTCAGTGATTTCGGCGATTCTATTGCCAATGATTCCTACGTTTCGAATCCCTTCAAATTCCGTTTCGGGGTCCATTACCGTTCCTCCCTTGATGACAATATCGTAGGTGATTTGGGCTTGGAGGCAGTGAGTCGTATAGAATAGGCTGAGAACTAGGAGGTACCTTTTCATATTATTGAGGACTTATGCAAGATTTTCGGTTTTGATAGGCGGTATTCTATAAAAATACCGCCTATCCTTTCTTATTTCGCATAGCGACCAAGGATAGGGGATATTTCTATAGAATATCCCCTATCATTATGCGTAAAATCTGAGCAATGCAAGCTATTCCAGTTTCACTCGTTCAATCACCGGCATTACCTTCAACGGCATCGCCGCTACGTCCGTCTCAAAATCCACCCATTCCGTTGCAAAGAACTCATTAACATTTTTAACAAAAGCAATAATATCTTTCTGTACTGTCTCGGCGGCCAATTTAGTCGTTGGTGTAGCCGTTGCGTAAGCTGGATTGGGGGTTCCAAAAGCGGGATTGATATACGAAGCCACCCGTCCTATTTTACTCGTTAACATCCCTGGGTTTCGGTAAATACCTTGAATGGTTTCGTCGGGCATGACGACAAAAAGCAACGAATCAATCTGCTTTTTGAGCGGCTGCATTTTTTCTGAGTAATCTCGGTAAGCCGATTCGTCCTCCATCTGTGCTTTGACCATTTCGCCGACGGCCGTTAGTCGATTTTTGGCATCCATTAAATTATCTACCGTTTCGGTCAACTTGGCAACGTGCCGTTCAAATTCGTCGGCCACGGCGTAATTATCGGCTACTTCAAATTGCTTAACGTCAATTCTCGGGTCGGCGTGTAGCGTCACCAATTCCGAAGCGGAGTGGTCTCCGTAGGTCAACGTCACTCGATAAACGCCCGGAGGAACGTAGCGTCCCGACGGAACATCGGCATCTTTGTCTTTTGGCTTCGCTCGGCCGGGATAACGAATCCCGTCTTTTCTCAAATTCCATTGGATGCGGTTGAGTCCTTTTTTAACTTCTTTGGAACTGAAATTGCGTAAGACATTCCCTTGTGTATCACTAATACTCACCTTCAAAACGGGCGTTTTTGCCATTTTATCCATAGAGTCTTTTTTCAAAACTTCCTTCACCGAATAAGAAATCATAGCGCCGTAGGGTCGATTTTCACCCGAATACATGGCATCTCCTGCGAATCGGCTGCCCGATGCTTGGTTGTAGTTGGCCAAGTACGTATCGGGAATCGGATAAGCGGTTAGCGGTTGGTCTAGCAGTTCAGTCCCTCGTTGTGCCATTGCCCGCAAAGGTCGTATATCGTCTAAAATGAAGGCCGCCCGTCCAAAAGTACCAATGACTAAATCGTGTTCTCGCTGCTGAATTTGCAGGTCCATGGTGGACGTGTTATTGGGATACCCGTTTGTCCATTTTGACCAATTAGCGCCTTCGTCAATGGAAACGTAGAGGCCAAATTCGGTACCCAAAAACTGCAATTTGGGTTCGATGGGGTCTTGCACAAACGATAGGGTGTAACCCCATATGTCTTTGTTTGCCGCTACGTTTTCCCACGTTTTGCCATAATCTCTCGTTCGGTATAAATAGGGCGTCCAATCGTCCCGACGGTAGTTGTTGACCACCACGTAGGCTTCTCCATCGTTAAATTTGGAAGCGTGAACCTGCGGAATCCAGCTTCCTTTAGGAACTCCTTTCAAATTATTGGCAACGTTAGTCCAAGTTTTACCACCGTCTCGAGTAATTTGCAAATTACCGTCGTCCGTTCCGACCCAAATCAACCCTTCCTCTAAAGGACTGGGAGCAATAGAAATGATAGTTGTATGATTTTCGGCGCCCGTTGCGTCGTAGGTCAAACCGCCCGATTCGGTTTGTTTTTGCTTCTCGGGGTCATTGGTCGTCAAATCGGGGGAGATGATGTCCCAACTACCGCCACGGTCGGTTGATTTGTGCAAATACTGGCTACCCATGTAAATAGTTCCCGCATTTCTGGGGTCGGCGGCCACGGCTGCGTTCCAGTTAAAACGTAAAAATTCGCCTTCTGGGTGGAACGGCTTCATCCACGTTTGTCCACCCGTTTCCAAGTCCATGCGGAAAATATTTCCCTGTTGCCACAGACAATACACGTATCGATTATTGTCGGGTTCGACAACTACATCGAAACCGTCGCCGAAGCCAATTTCTTGCCAGTAGCTATTGCGAATTCCTCCCGCCCGCCACGTGTAGGCGGGGCCTCGCCAAGTTCCGTTATCTTGCATTCCGCCCATGACGTTGTAGGGAATATTATTGTCCACGGTGATGTGGTAAAATTGGGCGACGGGAATATTTTCGGCAAACGCCCAAGTTTTGCCTTGGTCGTACGTTTGGTACAAACCGCCATCATTGCCGCACATCATCCAATCTGGGTTAGTCGGGTGAATCCACCAAGCGTGGTGGTCCACGTGAACTTGGTCGAAGCCAAGTAGAATCTTAAAGTTCTTGCCACCATCTTCGCTTATTCGGACGGAGGAGGCGACGCTGTAAACACGATTTTCGTTGGTGGGGTCAATCGCCAAATCCCAATAATAGAAAGGCCGACCACCGATGTTTTTGTCCGCCGTTTTTACGAAAGTATTGCCTCCGTCGTCCGACCGATAAAGGGCGTTTTTCTTCGATTCGACCAAGGCATACACCACATTGGGCTTGTTTTGCGCCACGGCGATACCAATCTTACCGACTTCTCCTTTGGGTAAACCGTTCTTATCGTCCAATTTTTTCCAAGTGTTGCCGCCGTCCAGCGTAACGTGCAAACCAGACCCTTTGCCGCCCGATTTGAAAAACCAAGGCCATCGACGGTGTTCCCACATATTGACGAATAGCTTGTCGGGATTGCTCGGGTCCACGTCGAAATCGGCCGCCCCCGTACGTTCGTTGACGTACAGAATTTGTTCCCAAGTTTTCCCTCTGTCCTTGGACCGATAGACCCCTCGGTCTTTCGAATCGCCCCAAGCCGACCCTAAGGCACCGACGTAAATCACATTGGGGTTATCTCGATGAATAATAATGCGATGAATGTTTCGGGTCTTTTCCAAGCCCATTAGCTTCCACGTTTTACCACCGTCCAAACTGTGGTAAACACCCGCCCCGCTACTCATACTGTTTCGGGGATTTCCTTCGCCCGTTCCAACCCAAATCTCGTCGGGATTTTTTTGATTAATGGCAATGGCGCCGATGGAGGCCACTTTTTCCTTGTCAAAAATGGGTTTCCAGTTAACTCCGCCGCCTTCTGATTTCCACAAGCTGCCCGAAGCGGTACCCGCATAAATGATATTGGGGCTGCTTAAATTCACGTCAATGGCCGTTACTCGGCCACTCATACCACCCGGTCCGATGTTCCGAGCTTTCATACCTGCCAATAATTTGGTGTCCAGTTTTTGGGCAAATAAGCCGAGAGTAAGGCTACTTATCGCCAAAATGGTTAGGAAAAATCTGTTCATACGTTCTATACTTTAGTTTAATTAGTAGTGAGGTGCTAAGATAGGGGGAGAAATGGAAAATTCTTTTAAAATTCTTTATTTTTGTTCAAAACAAAACATGGCTAGAGATAAATATCACGATTTGGTAAAAAACGCTTTAGTGAATGAAGGGTGGGAAATTACACATGACCCATTTCGGTTTCCTAGACCTTCCAGACCTATCGAAATTGACTTAGGAGCAGAAAGAATAATAGAAAAAAGATAAAGAAATCATAGCGGTTGAGATAAAAAGCTTCTTAGGGCATTCAGAAGTTTACGACTTTTACCAGGCCTTAGGACAATTCGAATATTATCAAGTGGCTTTAGAAATACATGAGCCTAATAGAAAATTGTTTCTAGCTATTCCTAAATTTATATACCAAGGCTTATTTCAAGAGACTATTAGCCAAATCTTATTGAAGAGAAATCAAGTTAATTTAATTTGATAGTTTTCGGTTTGAATAACCAAACAATTATAAAATGGATAAAGTAAATCATCACAAAGCCATCGTCAAAAATATCATTCAATCTATTTATGACAGATACGAGGATGCGCCCCAAGTTTATCAAATTATTGAGGATGAAAAAAATGGACATTATTTACTGTATCGGAATCATTGGATGGATGATAATGCTCGTTTGTACGGGACCATTATTCACATGGAAGTCAAATCAGACGGGAAAGTTTGGCTGCACTACGATGGTACCGAATTGATAGTGGCGGACCGACTTATCAAAATGGGTATTCCTACTAAAGAGATTTGTACTCGGTTTTCATCCGCCAATGGTTCGGGGAGATACGGAGTTTGCCATTGCTTAGAGAAGCCACTATATAAATCTGTAAACCAGTTTACAATTGAATATCCTGTTCCTTGAAATATTGACCAATATTTGCGTTGACACCTTGGAATAAGTCAAAATCTTTGTGCCAGTCCCTCAATAACCAGTCTTTTTCTGCGTCTGATTCTGCGATTAACACCTTTTGGGATTCAGAAACCACCCAAATTACTTTTTTAGTACCGTAGTCTAGTAAGCTTTGTGTTTTTTTATTAATGAACTCAATTTCATTCAGGTCTTCTAGTTCAACTCTTATGTCCACTTCTACTACCAACTCTGGGGGTACGTTGGCGTAGTGTTTATTGATTTTTTCAGAAGTCAAAATAGTGCGGTCATAAACGGCTAAATCTAAGCCGTAATTGATGTTCTTTGCTAAATGATTGCCCGATTCACCGGTGAATATTCGATATTTTTTTAACCCCAGTGCTTGAGTTAATAAAAAATTCAAATACATAATAATTTCTGCTTGGAGCGTACTGCATGGCATGATGTCTTCTCTGGTTTTGGTCTTGTTCAATACGTCCTTATAGCCCTTATAGTAATAAGGTACTCCGTCTATTATATCTCTGATTAGATAGGAAGGAATGGTTATTTTCTCTTTTCCTTCTGAACCTTGATAATCTGCCTTGACCATAGATTGAGTATTAATTTTAATAAAGATACGCAATTTTGTGCAAGTAAAAAGGAAAACAACTGGATGGCAGAAAATAATTTCTAAGGAGCTAAAGTTTGAGCCAAAAAATAATTATCTCTCTCATTTTCTCGTTTCCTTTGTAAAATAAAATTATCACTCAATACTTCAACAGTTAAAAAATGCCAAGTCTTAAAGTTAAAAAAGTAAGTTTTACTAAGTACTTAAAAAAGTTCCCGCCCGTCGAATTACCCGTCACGTTGAGCAATGATACGCACCTTGCATTCAGCAGCAATAATCCGCCGCTCGACCCTTTGGAAATTGAAGACTACATCTTACCTCTGGAAAAAAATATAGACGAATTTACCGAGTTCATTCCTTGTTTTTGCCTGCCCGATACGGATGAATTTATTGGTATAGTTTATTTTAAAGCCAGTTTGATGGACTACCAATACCGAATGGTAACTTATGATAAAAGGGGAGAGATGGTAGGCAATGAAGTAATTGCGGGTGTTTTTTCAAATGGCGATATGATTGCACAGTCCGTAGCGACGATTGACCCAACTTGGACGATTCACATTGTATCGGGGCAAGGCAAGGCCGATGCTGCTCGCTACGACCCGTCGGAAAGTACTTCGAAAGAGTTAGAAATATTTAAAGATGGAGTGATTGGTGTTTTGGGGTAATTAGTACTAATCACTAAGATAGAGCTTCTTGTACGATACAATCGAGAAAATCCGTCATTGTCCAACCCATCGCTAACACTTGTTGTGGAACAATACTCTGCTCGGACATACCTGGAATCGTATTTACCTCCAACAAATGAAAGAACCCATCAATGAGAATGTAGTCGATTCGGCACATTCCCTTGCAATTGAGCAATTCGTAGATTTTTCTGGTCAATTGCTGACATTGGGTTCGAAGTTCGTCCGAGAGGTCGGCGGGTGTTATTTCTTCGCTTTCATTTTCGTATTTTGCTTTATAATCAAAGAAATCGTTATCGGACCGTATTTCGGTAATGGGCATAACGACTATTTCTTGGCCATTGCGGAAAACGCCGTTTGAAAATTCTTGGCCATCCATGAACTGTTCGACGATAACCTCGTCGTCAAATTGAAATGCCTTTTCTACGGCTGCCCGAATTTCATTCTCTCTCGACACTTTGGTGACGCCGTAACTACTACCGTTTTTGTTGGGTTTAACAAACAGTGGAAAGCCCATTTTTTCAATATCTTCTAAGTCTATGACTCGGTCTCGATAGAGTAGGCGAGAGTCGGCCATCGGAATTTGGTAAGGCCTAAGGAAGTCTTTAGTTCGTTGTTTGTTAAAAGTAAGAGCACCGACAAAATGGTCGCAACCCGTACAGGGAATACCCAATAAGTCGAAATAGCCAAGAATATTTCCGTCTTCGGCAGGATGACCGTGCAAGATGAGAAAGACTAGGTCAAACAGCACTTTGTCGTCTCTTTTGGGCAGCGAAAAATCATTCAAATCTAATACGGTCCCCGTAGCTTGCTCCACAAATTTTGATTCGTTGAGTTCGATGATGTAGGTTTTGTATTTAGAGCTATCTAAAAATTTTTCGATTGTTTGGGCGCTCTTGAGCGAAATCCCTCTTTCGGCGACGTTACCCCCCGTTAAAATGGCAATGTTAAGTTTTTTCATAAGTAGTTAGATATTGTGCATTTATCCCCAAAGTAAATAGTTTTTTGGTAGAGAGAATGAAAAAATCAAGGGAATTAAAATTTATACCAAAATAAAAAGGTCAAAATAGGAGTGAGGATAAGGAGACAATTACAAGGCATTCATTCAGTACCAAAAGCAAGGAAGAGAGACTGTATGGCGTTGACAAGTAGGATGAAAAGCTAGAAAATTTGTCGATGTTTTTTCAATACAAGTATCTATTCGCTCCATCTCGAATCGTAGGATGGTCGCTATTCTCTATCTACAACAGTTACATTCTAACAATGTTAAGTGGATAATTTTAAAGGCAAAAAATATACTTGTTAGGCTACTCTGCGAGTGAATTACCAAGTCACTTATTTAAGAAAAAAACTAGCTAATTAGGCCTAGTTGATTTGACTTTTGAGCCACATCATTAGACGTTATGTTTCACCTAAAGAAAGTAGTTATTTTTTTTATAAAAAAGCAAATATAATATTTTGCAAGTCACCCACTTGAAAACTTATAGAATAGATAGTTATATTTTAGAATAAAATATAATTTGGGTGAAATATTGTGTCTGAT
>JBCCQK010000398.1:0-8142 GCA_039024375.1 Bacteroidota bacterium | reverse complement strand
TAAAATTTTGTAATATCTCACAAACAATTATATTTGCATCAATTGCTTCTCATTGAACTCTCAATTTATAATCTGTTAAGTTTAAAGTAGGTCTCTTGCTAATGGTAAAGCAGATAAGGCGGTTTTCCCCTAGTTCTACATTGTAAGAAATACACTTAAACTATCTCCTAAAGCATTAAACCTCGATAATCTTTATCACTGGGTAAAGTGATACAGGTGAGTGTATCGTTCTAACTTTGTGGTTATCCCTACGCTTAGAAGTTACATTTCGTTTGTTCCTAAATCTCTTAGATTTTGTTTTCGGGGCTATTCTTGACTAGATGTAATCTACTAGTCTAAACTCTATCTGTAAAACAGGGTAACTGATTGCCCTGACTTTAGATAGCACATTCAACTGAATCATTAAAGGTGGCTAGTCGCAAGTCTTGAATGCAACAGCAAGTTCTGTATTTGCGAAAGTATCGGTGTTGATGTTACCGTTGCTAATGATGTGCTATGTGTTGTATATAACAATACAAATTTGAGGGTAAGAATAGGATAGGAACGCCAAAAAGGTAGGAGATTATCTGTGATACCAGAGCTAATTGAGGTAGCTGTCTCTTTGAACATCTGAAGGGTGTAGCCTTTGTTCTAAACTGGTGTTAGTCTTTCTTTATATGCGAAAATTTCAGGATAAATACTATTGTAAAAAGTTAAACTATATCAATGGCACATTTAACAACTAAAGAATTATCCGCCACGCCTACTGATGGTATGACTGTAGACATCGTCATTGTTGGTGCAGGGGTATCGGGTTTGTATGCGGCTCATCAATTATTAAAAGAAGGCAAAAAAAACGAGAAAGGTGAGCAGCCAAATATCTGCATTTTAGAACAATTGGGTCGTACGGGTGGTCGGCTTGATTCTTCCAATATCGAATTTCCAAAGAACCGTAGTTCGATTAAGTCGGTATGTCAAGACGATAAAAAAGATACTTACATCGTTAAGGAAGAACAAGGAGGCATGCGTTTCACTTTTGATACGATGGATAATTTGATGGCACTCATTCAAGAGTTGGGATTAGAGGATTCTGTTGTACCCTTTCCGATGAGTAGTGGCGGCAATAACCGACTTTACTTTCGAGGCGAACCTTTTACCAATCAGTCTTCCACCGAAAACGACTACGAGATTTGGTCCAAACTGTATAACCTAGCTCCGCAAGAACAAGGCATCAACCCAAAAGGTATTATTAATACCATTTTCAACCGTATCTTATCGGTTAACCCTCATTTTACTGAACGCCCCATCCACCGAGGGGCTGACTTTTGGCAGAGATTCCGTTTGAACTGTAGATGGAAAGACATTCCTTTAATTGATTGGCAAATGCAGGGATTGTTTAACGATATGGGCTATTCTAACGAAGTCATTAACCTCTTGTATCGCTTAATAGGATTCAACGGTATTTTTTTATCCAATGTGAATGTGGGTGTAGGGTATCAATTACTCGAAGATTTCCCTTCTGACCCCAAGTTCAAAACCTTTAAAAATGGATTTAGTCAGTTAATCAATAGATTAGCTGAACGGGTGAGCGATAGAATGGTGGCTAACAAAAAGTCAAAAAAAGACCAAATCTTTCTTCGAACGATGGTCAACCGTATCGAGAAGAACGACAATGACGAAGAGAAAAAAAATACAAAAAAAGCCAATAGAACTAAGCAGAAAGGTAAGTACATTATCCACTATACCCATGTGGATGACAACGGGGATAAGCTACCCGGTCGCATATATGCCGATAAGATAATCTTGGCACTTCCCAGAGCGGCTTTGGAAAAATTGTTTATTAGTTCGGATGTCTTTAATAGTGTAGGTACCCAAACTTCCAGTAGATTGTGGAATACCCTGCAGACAACAGTTAACTATCCCTTACTCAAAATTAATCTATTTTACAGAAAAGCGTGGTGGAGTAGTCAACTTACAGGACGCCCCCCCGTGGACTACGGTCCTAACTTTTCCGACTTACCGCTCGGTTCGGTATATCCTTTTTACGTTGTTAGCCAAGATATTGCCACCGCTTTGGAGTACGCACGTTGGTGGCGCGCCAATCATCCTGGAGAAGCACTACCCAGTAAGGTACAAGAAATACTGGATTGTAAATTCAATGCGCCCGCTGCTTTGACGATTTACTGCGACTACATGAACATAAACTTCTGGAAAGCCTTACAAAATCAAGGAAATGACTTCAAGTCTGATATGCAAAAGGCGCATCCACAGCTAACGCCTGCTTCTAAGGCGGTGGTGCGGAGGGCTACCCAATTTTTCCGACAATTATTTAACACGCATTACGTTCCCGAACCCGTTTTGACGAGTGCTCGGATTTGGTCGGCTAGTAACTATTTTCCGACTAAGGCCGAGTTAAAGGCGGAGGCGGAGGCGAAGGTTGATGCTAAGGCCGACCCCAATACGACTTACCAGCCCTACGGCTACGCCGTTCACTTTTGGGGAATGGGGGCCAACGATAAAAAGGTGATGGAAGATATGGTCAAACCCGTCGCCGACCAAGGAATTTATACTTGCAACGAGTCCTATTCCGATTATCAAGGTTGGGTAGAAGGTTCGTTGCGGTCGACTAATCGCGTATTGCAGCATTGCGACTTCAACGCCAACACGATTATTCAAGATTATACTAGTGCGCACGATGAACAGCTACCCGACGTAGGCATCAAAAAGACCTATTGGGCCAATTACGTCCGGGCCATCAAAGAAAAGTTTGGCGTGGATTTGAGTAATTATCCCAACCCTTATTTGGATGAAGTGGAGAAAAATCCGCCCGTTGGTCGGTCGCAAATGCGCTACGGGGAGTTTATTGGGGAGCAGCCAGCCGGTGGTGGTCAGCAGCAGATGGTACAGCCGGGGTTTGGGCAGGATTTGAGTTATTTTGATTAACGACAGGTATAACTTCCTCAGGTCTTATGGTAGGTAGCGCAGCTAAAGCGTAAACCCTCAATAAGTACCGTTTTAGCACAACTCACAGCGTTACGTTACAGTTGTAGCGTCTTCGTAAGGGGGTGTGTAGAGTCGAGATATGCCAAATTTTAAAAATTTGGTATAGTAAGGTCTCAATATCACGGGGTCGCTTCCTGCGCCCCTGTGATTTTTTCAAGCAGAAAAGTTTCGGGGGCGTTCAAAACGACCCCGAAACAGTAGCACATTGAGAACTTACTTGGTATATCTATAAATTACTAAAAATCAATCTTAATCAAAGATGAATTTTTAGTAATTAAAGTTAAAAATGACTTTCTACACAACCCCCATTGAGTACTTACGCTAAGGAACGAAACCTTGTTAGAAATAAAATAGGCTTTTGGTCAAAACGGGTTCAACCGTAAAACTAGATTATTATGGCGGTTACGAAGTAGTTACGGTCCGCCTACGTAAGACTGAAACCCTTTTTAGTTCAAACTAATTGCGTTTTGTACCAACTGAAAACTCGTAACTCGAATCAGCTACAAAAAAAATTGGGTCGTGTATTAAAGCGGTTGAAGATGGGTGATACTTTCAAAGAATCACCCACCTTCGGCTCTCGCTTATCAACCATTCTAATACACCACCAAAAATTGAATAAACACTAAATAAATTAACATGAATCTAATTACTTTCAATAAGAATAATCGGATATTACTGGTAGCAGTAGCATCCTTGTTTACCTTATTTTTTGCCTGCGACACAACTAAGAAAGTCGTTAAGATGGAAACAGCAGAAACGCTTGCGTCGGCCTCGACTCCGTCAATCAATACCGCACCATTCGTTGGCGGGGGCGTGGCAGATAGTAAGGGTCAGCCGTTGCGCGTCAAGCATGTAAGAAAAAATGCACACAAGGATACCGAGAACATGAAAATTTTGGAAGAGGCCCTGAGAAAGATGAAGGAGTTACCCTGTACCAATCCTATGAGTTGGTACGCTCAAGGAGCGCTGCACGGCGCACCCCGACTTGGCATTCCAGACAACAGTAAAGATACACTCATTTTCTATGGTAATATATTTTGCGATTCCTTGGAATACGTACAAGCAGACAATGAGGCTTGGCATAACTGTACGCATGGGGCACACCGAAAATTATTAGACTTAAATTGGGATGAATCTCGATTACATTTCTATTCCTGGCACAAAATGTATTTGAATCATTTTGAAGAAATTATTCGATATGTATCGGGGAAACCCGATTTTTCTTTGCCTTACTGGGAATACGATAATCCAAGTTATCAAACGCTCCCTAAACTGTTGATGGATAAAAATTCTAGCTTGTACGAGGCTTACCGAAATGATACTCTAAACCAAGGGGGAAAGATTGCCACAAACATGTTTAATGACACTAGAAATTGCGTCACTAACATTACCAATCCAGAAAACGCTTTCGAGGCCAGTTCTTTCGAATCTTTTACTATCCATCTAGAAAACGTACCCCATAACGTAATGCACAGATATCTAGGGACTTATCCAACCGCTAAAAACCCCGACCCAATTGGGCGAGATTCAGAATATGGTTATATGATGAATATGTACAGTCCAATGGACCCCGTCTTTTGGATTCACCACGCAAATATTGACAGACTCTACGAAAAGTGGTTGATTCAGAAAATTGATGATAAATTCGCCAACGGCGGTAGGCCCACTAAGCAAGAGTTTACAAATCGAAAATGGGTCTATAAATTCTATAAAGCCGGAGCCACAGAATTGACACATTACGACGATGATTTAGTCGCTGTTTTTGATGATATGTATGGGGTACAGAATTACGCCTATGATATGTGGCTTAACGATGGGTCGTACAATCGAGCGTACGAAGATAAAGTGGCAACGGCGATTGAATTGGGTACTTGGGACGAAGATGAATTTCCAGAAATTGATATTCTGGTAGCCTCCAACGATAAAGATATGAACGTACCAGAGGAGCCGACTACGATAATTACGGTTGGAGGATTAGGTGATTTTACCTGTACTGGAACCGAGCGAGAGGTCTGGTTACTACGCATAGATGTGAGGTTTGCGAAAGTTCCGACTGGTTCGTATGGTGTTTATATTCAAGACCAACGAGATACGTCAATAACGTGTACCGAAGCAAGAGCGGGTATAATGACCTTTTTTGGAGCAGGACATAACCACGGGGCACAAGAAGCTGGACACGAAGACCACCCTACGGGAAATATGCAGGAAACTCACTTTCATTTTGATGTGACTAACGAGATAGATTTTGATAAATTCTCTGGCGACTTGAGGATTACAGTAGAACCTTCTGATTCTGATGTCAAGGAAGAAATAACGCTGGATAAAATCCAATTAATCAAACAAATTACTAGTAGTCGTATAGTTAATAGAACAGATTAACTATCAAGAAAGGTAAGTACTCAATAGGTGACAAATGATGAGTGATAAGTTTTATAACAAAACCCCATCCATCGCTTATTGAGTACTTTTAAGGAAAATAATACAAATAAATGCACAATCATGCGTAATAAACTCATCTATTGCTTACTGTCTTGTTGCTTCTTGGTTGCTCACAATGTAATCGGACAACCTACTTCGGGAAATAGTCGGTTAAAACAACGGGCTCACCAAAAGCAGCTAGTAGAAACGGACTACGCCACTACGGAGAACAAGGCTTTTCTCGTCCATGTCTACGCCAACGAAAATAAGGCATTTGTCTATGAAGCTCACCACTGGTTTTTAGATTTAAAAGACCCCGAAGGCAATCCTATTAATCAAGCCGACATTAAGTTAACGGGCTACCTGAAAGCAAATCCCGAAAAGGTATTTCCGTACATCCCTCCCGTCTTTTCACTGTGCAATGAGGGCAGGTATATTATTGGTTTTGTAGAAGCTCGCCAGAGCGGTCCGTGGGTACTGAACGTGGAAATTGAGCATCAGGAAGTGAAAGACGCATTTACGCAGGAGATAGTGATTCCGAGGCGGGTCTACGGTAGTGGAGAGTAAATAAAAAATTATTGGCGAATTGTAATTAAATCAAAAAATAATATTCTCCATCACACGCTCAAATACCTAATTATGAAATTTATCATCTATCTTTTAGGCAGCATTGTCTTAATTTTATTGATACTGGCCTTGATTTATTTCCGCTTTGTACGCAATCATATTTTTCGCCTACCACTACGGCGAAAAGGGTTCAAAAATGCCCCCGCTTGGCCCTTCAACATCCGACGAACGGTAAGTGCGTTAATTGGTTTGTTGCGCCGAGCAAAAGCTACCGAACAGGCCAAATTTGGCTTGACGGGCACCCGAGACTATCACATTGGTGGACACCGAGCTTCGGGTTACGCTTTTTGTTATGCCAAAAACAACCACCGATTAAAGTTGGATGCTTACGCCGAATTGCTCAATCAACTACGCCTCAATCCTTTTTCTATCATCTTTGGTAAAGGGTTCATCGACAACGAAACACAGGGCGTCAAAACCAAGGCGGAAAGCGAAGCGACCGCCAGAAGAGAACGGAATTACGAAGACAGTAAAAATCAAGATAACTTTAGCGACGGAGATAAAGTTGACCTAACCGTTTTGTCCCTCGAAGACCCTAAAGATTTTGATATTTCTTGGACTACTTTTGGTAACATTCGGGGAAGAGCCGATACGACCTTGAAAGAAAAATGGGCCCAAAGTCTTACGGATGCGAACGAAGCTTCTAAGCAATTCTTCGAGACAATAGCTAACTATGGCGTAGCCTACAATCTGTTGATACTACAAAAAGTAACTACCCAAAATTTAGGCGAATTTAAAACGGGGGAGTTAGCAAAAGTCTGGACGCAAGAAATGGACGATTTGTGCCAAGCGGGCAAACTATACGTTATTGATATGCGCATTTTTGACGTATTGACTCCGCAAATTACCAACGAAAAACCATTAATCTGGAGTTATACCCCCGCCACGTTTACTTGGCTCAAACAGGACGAGCATAAAGACGTAACGCCCTTTGCCGTGTACATCAAAGGCTACGATACGGAGTACGTCAATAAGCAAATAGGACGAAAAGAACACATCAGTACTTCGGCGCAATTTTACAACTTTTCGGATACCAAAGATACCACTTGGATTTACGCTTTACAGGCGGCTAAAGTATCTATCACGGTATTCGGCATTTGGCTCGGTCACGTTTACCCTTGGCACTTAGTCACGGCGGCTATGTCGATGACGCTGTATAATTACATGGACAAAAATTCTTTCCTTTACCAACTGCTGAACGAAAAGTGCAACCACTTAATTGGCTTTAACGATGCTTTGTACCTAGAGTGGCGTACAGCCGCCCCACCCACCTCCATTAATACGACTACCCAATTTTTGACCGTAGTGGATAAATACGCCGTAGGAAGAAGTTTTTACGACGACGACCCCGCTACTATTTTGGAAAAAATGGGCATTCAAGCAGCAGATTTTACCGTCCATAAACCTTGGGATAAATTCCCCATGGTCAAACATTTGCTAGATATTCACAAAATTGTCGGTGATTATGTACAGGAGTTTACCCGCATCTGTTACGAGGTGGACGAAGGAAACACCAAGGAAGCTGGCCAACGAGTACAACGGGATGCCAACTTGCAAAACTGGATTCAAAAGTCCATCGACAAAGGCAATATTCAGGGCCTCAAAAAGATTACTTCCGTAGCGGCACTCAACAAATTTTTAACCAACTTTATTTACCGTTTTACAGTACACGGTTTGTCCCGCATTGACAGTACGGCGAATCCTGCGATGACCTTTGTCCCCAATTTTCCACCAACCTTGCACATCAAGGAAAATCCCGCTCCCAACGAACCTATTGATACCAAGCGACTACTGGAATACTTGCCCAAAACGGGCACCATCGGTAAAATGTTGGATTTTTACTTCACCTTCGCCGATTCAGCTCCTTATACGCCACTCGTTCCCGTAGATGGCATCGACCAGCATCTGCATTTTTCCAATATAGGGAATGCCAAGAGCAAAAATACCAAGCAACTGAACAACCGAGGACTGGATAGAGATACGGGCAAAGCAGGTCAATTGAACCGTGCCCTAGTTAAATTCCGACGACAACTGTGCTTTTTTATGGATAGATACAACGATGAACACAAAATTGAGGGCTTTGAAGCTGACCCTGTGCAGTACAACCAGTGGCCG
>JBCCQK010000397.1:0-8173 GCA_039024375.1 Bacteroidota bacterium | reverse complement strand
GAAAAAAAGGAAGCCTTTTTTTAGAAAAAACTATTCAAATATTCTTTTTTATAACATTTTAGCTTTCCTGAAAAAAGACTCAAAAAATGGAAACTCTGATGAGCGGTAAATTACTATCGATATTGCTCAACAAATTGCACGACCAAGTCCACAAATTTTTCGGGTTCATCTAGCATCACTCCATGCCCAGAATGTTCAAAAATATGTAGTGATTTATCGGCCTCGGGTGTTCCCAATTCTAGCAGCATTTCTTCTCCTAAACTTGGCGGTACCACAAAATCATATTTACCAAATATCAGCAAACTTGGAAGGGTAATGTTTTGAAGTTTATCAGACAATGGTTTGGTTAAAATCTCTTCCCAAAGTGCCGTTCTAGACATTTGAAATTTATTCCAAAAGCTAGTCATTACATTATGGTCTTGAAGCAAGTACGCATTTAGTACACCGTCTTGCTGGGGCGGAGTAGCTAATAAGCTATCCGCTCTTGCCAAATCCATTGCCTTGAATGCCTGCGCATTGACTTCTAAAGAAATATCTTCATCCAGCGTGATGGTTCGCCCATTTGTTTTAGCATCAAACTCCGCTACGTAGTCCAGTATTTCCTGCCAACCTTCTTTTTGGGAACTATTAGCTGCTATTTGTTGCGTAGCTACTTCTTCCATTAAGGCGACTCCGTCGTACCCTATTTTTTGAACATTATGCGCCCCCACCGCATCTATCCAACCTCGAACTTTTTGTTGATTATTGTCGGTGGATAAATAGGCATTGCCTAAATAGCCGCCCCAACTAATACCGTATAAGAATATATTTAAGTCGCTCCCATATTGGTCTTTTAGCAAGTCTATTACGACATCTACGTCTTCTACCATCTGCGCAGCCGTGACTATCTCCGCCTCAAAATTTCCTCGACTATTCCCCGACAATCGTTGGTCGTAGTAAGCTACGGCATACCGTTCTTCCAATGGTTCAGAAACAGACTTATTAAGTTTATTGTCTGGTTTAGTAGAACCTCCTGGGCCTCCATGCAATATCAGAATTAAAGTGCCAGAGCTAATATTGCCTTCTACCAAAATCGGCATTTGCGCCCCTTTGTGTTCTAGCCAAAGGGAATCAGAAATTTGTCCGTCGGGAATCGCTTCTTTTTGACAAGAATAATTGAGAAAAGAAAAGAGGATGATTATTACAAATGGTATGTTTTTCATATTTTTTTGTATTTGTGTTGTTAATTTAAAAATAAAAAGCTACACAGCCTTGTGCGAGTACACGATTACTTAGTTTAAATTGTGGATAAATGCCGAGCAACTGCGGGTACAACTGGTAGCACAACCTTTAAGTTGTTCCGTTGTAAGGCCTTAAATACATTTACTTTTTATAATATTTAAGCATCACCGACCTAAAAGTCGCCGAACGGGACAGGCTGAAGCCTATACTACTGGTTCTCCGCAACTTGAATTACTTAGAAGGATGAAATTCGAATCATTCCCAAAGCGGAATCCGAGCGAACATATAGGCAGGATGCGCCCCTCAATCTCAAAGTAATTGACCTATGTGGAATAGCTTAATAATTATTCAGAATAAAGAAAAGAGATTGGTAGCGTTGATGAATCATTAGAAAGAACTGGCAAGTCCAACTTCTAGGGCAAAACGGACTTGTGTTCCCGTTCCCGCAGGGGTTTCAAAAAGGAGGGTTGGTTTAACGTAATAGCGCATATCTATACTCTTGATAAAAGGTAAATTTCTACCCCAGGCAAGAGCGAAAGTAGGCATTAAAGCATTGCCATTGCCATTGATTTCTTCAAAACCATCTTCGGTAGGTTGAAACGTTTTGCCGACTAATTCATAATGGAAATAGCCTAATCCAAAACTCACATCAAAATAACTTAACTTGTTGGGCTTTTTAGACTTGTGCTTAATTTTTTGGTACGTCAATTCCACATTCAAAAGCAAGCCATTATGATTATTAACTTGGTGGTAATAGGCCAAGTTAGACCCGATTTTGAATTGATGAATCTTCGACTTGGTAAGGGTTTGTTTGTACGCCTCACTGTACTTTTGTTTCGTTTTGAGTTTTTGGTAAAAGGGATAGGCAACCCCCAATTTAAAGCCAGGACGTGCGATGAATTCGCCAAAATAGCCGACTTGATACTCGATTTTTTTGGAGAAATTAGCGGGGTCAATTTGTGCCGTCAGATGATAAACAAAGCTGCTGAGAAAGCAGAAGGTCAAAAAACGTTTAGTCATAAGTGATTTAATTAGGTGAATAATTTTATTTATCGCGCCCCTTGACAATCGAAAATGTCAGCCCTCCCCTCTTTATTATAAAAAAATTAACAGCTTCATTAACTCGAAAGCCCCCCTTAATCGAAAACAAGTACTACCTAAATGGTGTTACTTGTTAGCAAAGAATAGTTTAAATTGCAGCGACTTTTTAGAGGGACAGTTAAAAAATTAATAGAAGGTGGGGCACACTTTCAAAGTGTACCCCACCTTCAACTTCGAAGAATATCAGCTATTTATCTGACGGTCTATTCTTTCACGACAAAACACTACAGATGCAAAAGGACATGATTAAGATTTTTAGCAGCACGCAGTTATACGAAGTAAAAGTGGTAGAAGCATTATTGCAAAACAACAACATTGAAACGTTTGTGATGAATAAGCAAGATTCTTCTTACCCAGGGCTATTGCACTCGGGGCCAATTGACGTTTACATTTCTGCACTGTTCGAGCGAGTGGCCAAGGAACTTATTTCTAAGGAATTCACGCATTTGAACTGATGGGAGAAGTCTCAACTAAGTGCTCGTCGGGAGACGAGCAGATAGTTATTTCAAGCCCGCCTGAATGCTTGCGGGCAGGTCCAGAGACTTAAAATATCGGTTTGAACTAAAGAGAAATTGACAAGGAACAAAAAATTTATATGCAAAAAATAATCATCGCAGTTATTTTGGTCTGCTTGAGTGGAACTGTTTTCGCCCAAAATGACACAAAAGCTATTCAATTAATAAAACAGGAAAAGGATATGGCAAATTCGGCAAATATGGAGACGGCCACGTTGGGGGCTGGATGTTTTTGGTGTGTAGAAGCGGTCTTTCAGGAATTGGAGGGCGTCTCTTCGGTTGTTTCGGGCTATACGGCTGGTCACACGGAAAACCCAACATACAAAGAAGTTTGTTCGGGAACGACGGGCCATAACGAAGTGGCGCAAGTTGCGTTTGACCCTTCCGTGATTTCCTTTGCGGAAATTTTGGAAGTGTTCTGGGCAACGCATGACCCGACGACCTTAAATCGACAGGGCTACGATGTGGGTACACAATATCGTTCGGGTATTTATTATAATTCGGAGGAACAAAAAGCCATCGCCGAGCAATCAAAAAAAGAGGTCGCTCCCAAAATTTGGGATGCGCCCATTGTTACGGAAATTGAAAAATTGGGCGACTTTTACGTAGCCGAAGATTACCACCAAAACTACTACACGCTCAACCCCAACTACGGCTATTGTAGAGCTATCATTAACCCGAAAGTCAATAAATTCAGAAAGCAATTTCGGGATAAACTGAAGAAGAAAGTTAGTAACTAGAGACTCGTTATTTGTTATTAGTTATTCGTTTTCAGCGCAGTGCGAATAACTAATAACGAGTAACCAATAACAACAATATGAAACTAAATCCATTAACGCCCGAAGAGGCTAGAGTCATTATTCATAAAGGAACAGAACGCCCTTTCACGGGAAAACTATACACCAACGAGGCCAAAGGACTGTACGTTTGCAAGCAGTGCGACGCACCGCTTTACAAGTCCGAACATAAGTTTAATGCGCATTGCGGCTGGCCTGCTTTCGATGATGAAATTGCGGGGGCAGTCAAAAGAATCCCCGATGCCGACGGAAGAAGAACGGAAATCGTTTGCGCCAACTGCGGCGGTCATTTAGGTCACGTTTTTAAAGGAGAATACTTGACGGCTAAGAATTTGCGGCATTGTGTAAACAGTATTTCGATGAAGTTTGTGCCGCAAGAGAAAGTTGTAAATCCGTAGTTGCTACCTCAAATTTAAAAAAAACACACTACATGATTTACCAAATTCAAATTAAGTCAGCACTGGAAAAAGATTTCATCAAGATTATGTAATCTTTTAAGAATATGGGCTTAGTAGAATCTTTTCAACAACTAAAAAAACAGGAATCAAAACAAACAATCTTGTCTGATATTAGCCTGTTGAATGAATTAGAAGAGAGAGGAAGTGAGATACAAAAAGGTAATTTTTTTACCCAAGAAGAAGTGGTAAAACTTCTTAAAATACAGCGTAACTTCCAAATAAAATAAGGTAGATTTTTATAACTCCGCTATTGATTCGAGTTATAGACATACAGTTTTTAGACAAACCAAAAGTTTGGAAAATAGCACTTTACGTAACTAATCACTAATCACTAGTTACTACTCCATCAACAAAGCAAACGAATCTAAAAAAGTATCCGTTGCCGAGTTCATACTCCTCCCTCGTTCCGTAGCCGTTTGAATGGTATAAAAGCGGTTTTTCACCAAAAAAGCCCTAGTTTTCAGCGTGGCGTGTCCCGCCCGATAGTCAATGCGCCAATGCCGACCGGGGTATTCTCGATAGTTAAAAAAATCAGAGTATCGGAGTTCACCACTCACGCTTTCGACCGCTGCTTCCAACGTATTCGCAAAAAAATCTTCTACCAACTCCGTCGAATCCGAATGTATGGTATGTTCGGGATAGTCGCAGTAGGCGACCATGTACATCGCATTTTCGGCGTCCCGTTGGGTATCTTGGTAATAATGCGTGATGTAGGTCACTTCTCCAATATCGGTATAAATCATTCGTTCGTTGATTTGCATTGCGCCCGGTACCATCACCCGAAACTTGCCGTCGTAGGATTGGTATTCTTCCCAACTGGGGTCACCGCTGATTAGTAGTAGTGGAAACAGTAGGAATGCGAATAAGTATTGTGCCATTGGAGATATTCTTAAGAAAATGTAAAATCTAAAATTTCAAAGTATTGACAACCGATATTTTAAGTCTCCAGACCATAGCCGTCAGGCTAAGTACAAATGTGGTCGGTGCGATGCACCTTTCGCAATGACCGATTCAGTTGTCAGATACAAAGGTGGTCGTCCCGATGGAACTTTTAGTACCAAGATGCAGAGCATCGACCACATTTGTATCAATTTCGGTGGAACATTTACGTATCAAAGGTGCATCGCACCGACTACATTTGTTTAATTTAGAGTGAGTTTTTTCCTAAAATCCTTAACCTGACGGCTGTGGTCTCCAGACTTGAAATGACTATCCGCTCGTCTCCCGACGAGCAACTATTGAACGCTTACTCTAAAAATATTGAAGATACCGTTATTTTTATCCATTCGTTTATCAACAAAATGGATTATCAAAAGTAAAACGAAGCATAGCCATTTGTAGATATACGGATTGGTTTAACAAAAACTTAAAAGTTACAAATAGTTATGAGTGACTTATTGGACGATTTCCAAGAGACGCCAAAATCAGACGTTGATTCGCAGGATAAAAAGGCCTTTATTGCTTCGTTGATTATGTTTATTGGAGGCATTTTATACGCTAAATTTATCAGTAAACTAGGAAGTCAAGCAGGTTGGTCTGTGGTAGTATCTTTTGCTTTTATCTTTCAAGTCTTATGTGTTTTTTTTAATACCGTAGGCTTCATTTTTCTCCGTCTTTTCACCAAAAATAGACCGACCCTAGCTCTATTAAAAAGTAAATTGTTTTGGTTAGACCGAATCATTGGAAGTGTCATTCCGTGGTTTATCTTTATAGGATTAGCTCTAATTAGCCATTTTCAACTTCTATGACAACAAAAATACAGTAGTCACCTTCAACAATTCCCCTTGCTCCATGTTTCGCTTTCTATGCAATTACGAGAGGGCACAACTCGTGGTTCGAACCTTAAATAATTGATAATTTGAATAGATGACAAAGGTCTAAAATTTAGCACCTTGCCTAACTAGTCACTAATCAACTAATTACGAGTCACTACACTAGCCTCTTTCCTATCATTCTACCAACAACAAATTAAAAAATGAGCAACGGATTACTTTGGTTTAGAACCGATTTACGTTTGAGCGATAACTTGGCTTTGAAGGCCGCCATGGAACAATCATCGGCGATTGTGCCCGTATATATTTTGGAAGAACAATGGTTCCAGAAAGACGAATGGGGATTTGATAGAACGGGGCCGTTTCGCCTACAGTTTCTGCTAGAGTGCCTAGTCGATTTAAAAACGCATTTGGAAGAATTGGGCAGTCGCCTTATCATTAAAAGAGGAAACGCAGCCACCTTGGTTCCAGAATTAGCAACTGCCTACAACTGTTCCACCGTTTTTGCTTCTAAAGAATATACCTACGAAGAAATCAAAATCGAAGACCGAATTGCGGAGCAAGTGGACTTAGAACTGTTTCACAATAGTCCCATGATTCACCCCGACGATGTGAAGTTTCGCATCGAGCGCCTACCCGAAGTGTTTACGGCTTTCCGCCAAAAAGTAGAAAAGTACAGCGAAGTACGGGAGGCTTTTTTGAGTCCTAAATCCATCAAAAGTCCCGAACTGGAAAAAACGGCGATTCCCCAATTATCGGACTTTGGCTTCGAACCGTTTACGGCCGATAAGCGAGCGGTATTGCCGTTCAAAGGCGGCGCCTTGGCCGCTTGGAATCGACTCGACCACTATTTTTGGGATAAAGAGTGTCTCTCCGAATACAAAGAGACCCGCAACGGACTGATTGGGGCCGACTATTCGAGTAAGTTCTCCGCTTGGTTGGCGCACGGTTGTATTTCGGCTCGTAGTATTTACGCCGAAGTAGAGAAATACGAGCAGGAAGTCGAACGCAATAAGTCAACTTACTGGATGAAATTTGAATTGTTGTGGCGAGATTTTTTCAAATATACGGCAATGCGCTACGGCAGCAGTATTTTTATGGTCAATGGCATTAAAAACAAACAGAAAAAGTGGCGCTACAATGCGCCCGTCGTTCAGCGTTGGATTGACGGAGAAACGGGCGACGACTTTGTGGATGCCAATATGCACGAACTCAAACAAACGGGTTTTATGAGCAATCGAGGTCGGCAGAATGTTGCGTCCTATTTGGTGCATAAATTGGGGCAAGATTGGCGAGCAGGAGCCGCTTGGTTCGAATCAATGTTGATTGATTACGATGTGACAAGTAACTACGGCAACTGGATTTATGCGGCGGGCGTGGGCAACGACCCTAGGGACCGGGTATTCAATACGCAACGTCAAGCGAATATGTACGATAAGCAAGGGAAGTTTCGAGACTTGTGGTTAAGTGAAGAGCGAGTAACTTCCTAAAAAAAATAAATGTAACTCGACTCTCCAGAGTCGAAACGTAACTCGACTCTCCAGAGTCGAAAACCATTTGAATGGGTTGTGGCGTCATCAGAGGGTCACTTCGAGTGCCCCTCTGATTCAAATAGCGTTTTTCCTTACTGGAAAAGCAGAAGGTGCTGACAAAGCACCGTCTGCTCTAAAAAAAGAAAACCGACCAAATTGGTCGGTTCACGGGATTCGTTTGTGAATGTGTTTGTGTAAAAGTGTTTGTTTGTTGTCTTTAAAAGAAGGGAGTGTTTGTAGTTGCAATCTTAAAAATGTCGATTCAGGTTGTTCAAGCCTGAAGGTGTACTGGTTAAAAATAATTGAGTTTTGGTTGAGTCTTTAGTTGTCATTGGAGTTTAGGTAAAATAGTTCATAGGATTATAAAGCATTTTAATAGGTCGATGTCAACGGCTACACTGACAAATAACTAATATCGAATAACGATAATTTAGCGAAGAGACCGAGCGAGAATTTCGCTCGGTCTTTTCGTTCGTGGGATTATAAAATGTCGTGCGATTGGGATAAATAGTTAAAAACTAGTTTAAAAAATGTTCACGGTTGAAGGTCGTACTTTGATATAAGGTTTTCAACGGAGTACAACCTTCGGGATTGTTGTTGAAAACGCTGGTCTTGATAATTCGTATGGGATGTACGGTAATCAATGTGGGATTTAGAGACCGGCGAATTCGCTGTTCATGGATGTCAAGTTTTGACCTTTCAGTCGAATGGGATTTGGATATGTTCTATAGGAAATAATTCGTTTTGTGGGATTTGAATTATGTTCTGCTAGAAACT
>JBCCQK010000396.1:0-8187 GCA_039024375.1 Bacteroidota bacterium | reverse complement strand
TAATCCGAGCATTTCTAGGTACGTCTCTTTGATAATTTGTACTCTACCTTTATCGTCCATTGTGAAAGCGTCCTGCTCCACGATATTTGAGAAGATTTCAAAAACGGAAGTCGCCTCGGCAGAAATGGCCAAAAGTACCTGGGCATGTTTCCACTTGTCCAGCGTATCATCCAAATCACCACCCCAATCATCCTCCCCGTTATCATCCAAATCTCTCGGAGCATTTAGACCCGTAATCGCTTTATCAAATAGGACTCGAATATCTCCATGCGTTTCCACGATGCGTTCGATGTAGCGCAGATTGGTGACGACTCTGCTAACAAAGGTTTGTGCCTTTTGAAAAAACTCCTGCGTTTTTTTAAAAGTATTGACCAATGGTGCAGCCGTTTCTTTGATAAATTGTGAGGCTTGCTGCACTACGGAAGACGTTTTGCTTAACCACCTGCCGAAGTAATCGGCTACTGGAACTTGGGGGTAAACGGGCGTGAAAACGAATAGCTGAAGTATTAGCGAAAGCCCAATGATTTTTGTATTTGTTCTGTTCATAGTTCATCAATTAACCTCGAAAAAAGCCGAGTATGTTTTTAACTGTCTGCGCTGTCTGCGATAGGTATAAATCTGCTTATTGATTCTGCGGAGTTGCGCCCGCATGGCTCGCTTGATTAGGAGCATATCTTTATAAGTTTTTTCCAAAAAGATAATCCGTCCTTTGTCATTCATGGTGAAAGCGTCATCCTCTAGGAGATTCGTGAATAGTTCAAAAACGGAGGCGGCCTCTTTGGTAAAAGCAAGTAGAATTTGTACCTGTTTCCACTTGTCTAGAAACTCCAAATCATCTACACCATCCCCATCTTCGTCTATTGGTTCGTTGAGTTTATTAAGAGAGCGGGTGTAGAGTTCGATGATGTCTTTTTCAGTTTCCACTATTTCCCGAATCATCCTCATGTTTTTAATGGAACGGTTTACCACGGTCTCGGCTTTGTGGAAAAATTCCTGCACATCCTTGATAGTTTCTTGCAAAGGGCGCTCCCTTTTGAGTAGGAAATTGGTAACGCCTTCGGCAATAGAAACAATGCTATTACTACCTACTAATGTTGGGTCCACCACCGGACCAACGGGAATTTGGGCAAAGGACAAAGGCGCGAATAACAATCCAAACAAACAGCTATACAATTTCAAATACCGCATCTCAATCATTTTTACCAAAAAGCCGATTAAACACCTCCAACTCCCTTTTTTGTCGTTGGAACTTATAAGTGGCACGATTGGCTCTACGAATAGTCGCTCGCATAGCTCGGTAAACACTTCTAGCCTCTTTGAGGGAGTTTTGAATAATGCGAATCCGACCTTCATCGTCCATAACTCCCTGCCCTTCGGTATGCGCCAAATCAAATGCACCAAAGATGTTGCGAGACTCCCAATAGAGCTGCCCCAAAATCCATTGGTATTTCCATTTTTGTAGCACGTTCTCCGACTTGTTAATCTGGTCAATCGACCGAGTAAAGAGCCGATTGATTTTCTTTTCCGTTTCAATCAAATCGTGCGTCATCTTCAAGTTGCGAATGACCACATTCACCGTTTCAGAGGCTTTTTTAAAGAAATCCTGCACTTTAGAAATACGTTCTTTCCAAGGCAAAATTTCCTCTCGAATCGCCTTTGATGCGGTCATCACTACCTTCTGAATCCCTCCAATAGCATTATTAGCCACATCAAAAACGGGAGAGGCTAAGATTTGCCCTTCTAAAGTTGGGGCATGAATAAGCTGGCTGATAAATAGCAATCCCAATAGCACACCATATTTCTTACGTTGCATAATAGCGTTATTTGAACCTAAAAAATAGGGGAGCCGAACAGACAAGTACTCCCCTTAAAACTACATTTACTATGAGTTCTTTTGGAAAAATTCTTCGTAAATCTCCACTTCCTTTTGTAGTCTGCGGAACTGGTAAACCTCTCGATTAATACGTCTAAGGTGTGCCCGAATGGTGGCTCGAATGCGCCTAGCATCTTTGTAAGCATCCCGAATTAAGGTCAAACGACCTTTATCATCCATGATTGTGGAATCTTCTTCGATAACATTCCGAAATAAATCAAAAACACCATCTGCCTCCGCAGCGATAGCTAGTAAAACTTGAATGTGTTTCCATTTATCTAAAAAATCAAAGTCATCTTCACCATCACCGTCCGCATCTTTAGGTGAGTTTAAGACCTCAATTGATTCATTAACCAGTCGGACAATGTCCTTTTCAATCTCAATAATTTCTCGAATCATTCTAATATTCTTAACCACCCCATTAACTACGGTAGCCGCTTTTGAAAGGAAATTTTGGATGTCCTTGATGTTTCCCACAAAAGCCGTTACTCTAGTATTGATAACCTGGGAAGTCACTTGCACTTCTTCTAATATCTTACTCCACTTTCGATGCTTTTTATCCTTTACGGTAACTTGACTAAAGACTCCACTCGTGACTAAACACACAAAAAATAGCGTTAGTATATTTTTTGTTATATCAAGGGTGATAAACTTCCTATTCAACCTAACTTGTTTGCTATTTCTCATACTACCTTAAAGCTAGAAATTGCAAAAAGCAAATACCCATGCCGATAGCAGTAAGCATCAGGGCAGTTAGTAGCCTACTTTTTGGATGCTTGTGTTTGTAGGCAATTACGATTCCAATTAAACTGATGAGTAAGGCAATGTTTCCAATAAAAACGGCAAACATGCCAAATAGTGGTATCATAGAAATGAGTAAGGTCAAAATACCTAAGACAATACCGATATTGCCTAGACTCTTGGACAAGTCGCCGTATTTGGGACTTGATGCTGATTCTGTTTTGTTCATTGTTGTTAGTTTAAAATATGATAAAATGATGGAATTGATTACCCCGCACTAGATTCCAGCCCCTTAAATACAATCGCCTTATAATTTCGGTCCTCGGCAGCTAGAGCATATTGCACCTGTTCCTTGATGTAGCGGATGAACTCTTCCTGGTCCTTTTCCAAAACCGAAGGATTTTCGCCCCTAAGCACTTGGTGTACTCGGATAATCCCAATTCCCACTACCGCCAAATCCATTTTAATCCGACAATTTTCAATTTGTCGGACAAAAAAGGCTTTGTGTTCCCCAACATCGAAAACCGTTTCCAACTCTTTTTCGAAATCCAGTTGGTCATTCGGATTAACCGCACCGAGCAATTCTTGCCGAATCTCCTCCTCGGTTTTGGTCAGTTCCGCTTTTGCCGTTTCCATTTCCTGGTAGCTAGATTCGTAGGAATTAAAACTAGCCTCCTTTTGTAATTTTTCCAGATTGGCTCGTAGCGCATCAATGCCCCCTTCCGTATGAACATCATTTACTTCAGTAGTAGGGTAGAGGGTGGTATTCACCCTTTTTGTCTTTGGCAGAATAAAGAGCATGATAATAATGAATCCTCCAAAGCCAATCAAAAGCGGTGTTTGCCTCGCTTTGCTTAATTCTCTAATTCGGGCGAATCGAAACACTTCCCGCAGTTTGTTATAGTTTGTCCACATAGTAGTAAAATTGAAATGGGGGTGTTATTGTGTTTTATTTTATAAGTCAGTTTGCATTTTTTAAGTCCGCCCTTTTGAGGCGGATAAATCCAAGTATTTAATAATGCCATACTCCAAGTCACCACTTTTATCAGCAAATTCGTCAATCATTACCGAATCAGCCGCCTCGGTAGTGTACATGGCGACCTCTTCGGGTGGCACTAGCACCGAGTAAACTTTACCAACTTGCCCCAATCGGATATAGACATCTTTGGAGCGCTCACCAGCCAATGGCACTTTATTAATACTCATTACCTTTTTGGTTTCCGATTCGGGAAGTCCGAGCAACTTAGCTAAATCTTCAAAGCGAGTTTGGTACTTGGTTTGGTCAAGAAGAATCTGAATATCTGCATTATTGAGAATGGTGTTTTTTACGAAGGGATTACCGATGATGTCCTCCAATTCTTGGGTGATGATGCCCACCGACCCATTAAACTTTCGCACCGTTTTGTAGAGATATTTTAAAAACTCTGCCATCCCTGCATTAGAGATTGCCGACCAAGCCTCTTCAATCAAGATGATTTTTTTGACTGCTTTGTACTTGCGCATTTTGGCAATAAAAGCATCCATGATAACGAGGGCTACAATTGGAAAAATAACGGGATGGTCTTTAATTTCATCCAGTTCAAAGACACAGAACGGTAAATCAGCAATTGAGAATTCTTCTTCGCTGTTCAGTAGGTAGTCGTATTCACCACCTTTATAATAGGGCTTGAGTACCATTTTGAAAGAGATAAAATCAAAGTAGGTTTTTTCCTCTTCCAAAAGCAGTTCGGCAAATTCGGTGGTTACAAATTCGTAGAAGGAATTGAAGTTGGCAATTACCTTTTCTTTGTGAGGTGCCACCCTGTTTAGGTACTCATAATAAGCAATGATGCACTTACTCAAAATGGTATATTCTTCCTTAGAAATATCTTGGCTTTCTCCTTTCCAAAGGGTGAAAATCAAGGTCTTTAGCGACTCTTGTTCCTCCAAGTTTTTGGTTTCCCCTTCGGGAACAAAAAAAGGATTAAAAGCCATCTTGGATTTAGCGGTGTACTCATAATACTTGCCACCCATGTACGAGCAGAGCCTACGATAAGAACCACCCACATCAATGATGGTGATATGGTATTTCTGTTCGAGTAATTGCCGCACCATAAAATTGACAAAGAAAGACTTACCCGAACCCGATGGACCGAGGACAAACATATTGCGATTGGTAATCCATCCTTTTTTCATGGGCGTATCCCAAATATCTACTGTAATGGGAATGCCGTAATCTCGTTCCGAAAACTTCACCCCTTCGATGCCCGAATTTTTTGGATTGGTTTCCACAGGAAAAAAGAGACTAGCCGTATCGGAAAATTGAATTTGATATTCGCTTTCGGGCAGGTCAGCCGCATTACCGGGAGTACAAGCCCAAAAGACATTGGCGCAATTAAAATTGCGTTGCACGAAAACTTCCATTTTGGTTAGGGCATTATTGAGCTGATTTTCTGCTTTCACTAAAGATTCGCCTTTACCCCAAAGCATTACATTTTGCGAAACGTAAACGGGCAAACTTCCCGAATCAATTTGAGCTGACAAAAAATTATCGTACTCGATAACGAGCTGTTCATTTTCTCGACTTTTGAAAGTCATGGACAAAATCTTTTCTCGCTTTCGGGATAAAGTTTTAATCAACTTATTCGGGTCATTTTTCCGAATAATGGTATTGACAATATGCGGATGGGTAAACCCAATACCAATAGGGTAGGTGACGGACCTATCAAAAAACTCATCCACATTTGCCGTACTATCAATTTCGGTAGGCATTTCGATATCGGAGGCAATAGTATTATACAATACCAAGTCGTTATCCCCAATGCGGATATGGTCCTTTTCAAAGGCAATATCCTTTAGAATCTGCCGACTACCCAGATTATAATATTCATTGAGCAACTGAACTACACTTTCATTTTGTAGTATTTCAATCTCTATTCCTGCCGCTGTAATAATGTGCTGCACCTTACGAATGGTATTCTCAAACTCGGTAATGCCATCGGCAATATCCCTTTTGACCAAGCGACCAGAAATAAGAGTCGTCAAAATATTTGTAGTAAAAGCATCTTTCAAAGGATTTTTGGTAATAGTCAAATAGCACCGATGTTCCATAAACTCCCGTTCGTTGAACTTGCGTTCGTAAGCTGCTGACAGAAAAGTAGTGCCCTGTCCGTTACGCTGGTAAATACGGGGAACGTAATAATCCTGCTTGTGTAGAATATACCCCTTGGGCATCGCTTTGACAATCCGATTGAACATATTATAAATAGCCTCCAATCCACCTTCCGACAAAGCGTAGGCCTCTGGCATTGATAGAACCAGCATGGTGGATAAAGCTTGCGCTTTACTCAACACCAAATGGTTTTCAATTTTCCAGATGGGCATTCTTTGTGAAAGGTTGATATTTTTCATAGACAGAAAGAGGACTATTTTTTGTGAACTAGATTCTTCGCAAAAAGCGGAAAATCATTTTTAATATGTTTTGGTTGCAGTAGCTTTCCAAAAAGGATAATCAAACCGTATTGACCGTACTTGATGCCCGTATGGTAAATAAAGAAAGTGATGCCGCCACCAATGATGAGTGATAAAAAGAGCATCACCCAATTGCCACCAGCCGAGGTCGTTCCTGCTGTGATAATGGTCATAACGATGGTCATTGCCATCAAACCGAGGTAGTTCAAACTCAAAGACATGTAGGACAAGTCTTTGAGTTTATAAGTCTTCTTTTTCATAGATAAAATGATTTATCCGATGCCAAAGAAAGACTGAATAACGGTAACGGCAACAATTAGAAAAATGGCAGAACCGAACCACCCAGCAGCCGAGGACATGACATCTGGGTCGCCCATTTGCCATTTCATGAAAACGCGAACTGCGCCAAGTAAGGCAATGATTCCAGCCATGATGTATGTCAATGTTTGTATTGAATCGAAGTATCCTTCAATACCATCCGCTGCCTCTTCGATGGCAGCTTGACCATCAGCTAAGTCTTGAGCGTTTAGATTAGTCACCACTAGTACCAAGCAGAACATGGTGGTGATTTTTAAAAGCTGTTTTGAAAAGGGGGAAAGTGTTAATTTTCTCATCTTGTAAAAATTGTTAAAGTTAGTAATGCACCCAGATGGAGGGCAGTTAAAGTTTACGTTTGATAGTTGCCATCATACCAGCAATTGTCTTTTGATTAATTTCCGTTTGGTTGGTGGCGGCTAATTGGGCTAAATTGTCTTTAGGTGTTTCGAGTGTTTGTTCCGCAGCTAAATCCATTGCTAATTCTTCCATGTCCTGTTCTAAAGTGTGCTGACTTAAATCGGTATTCATGGATAACTTTAATTGCTCTAGTTGACTGTCTTCCGATACGTTTAAGTTGGTATGACCAAAAGCAGCAAAAGAAGGTGGCTCTTCTTCAACGACCGTTTCGACTGATTTTTCTAAGTCCTTAATTCCAGTTGTTTTACCAAAAACCATTTGCTTTTTGGCTTTGAATGCGGCTCGTCTTTTTCGGTCGAAATAGATAAGCACAGTGTAGTACAAAATGGTGATGGCGGTAATGAGTAGTGCTTGTTTCATCAGTTCAATTTTGTCCGTTTATTATTTTCCAGAAATTCTCGGCAAAGGAACTCCATGCTTTGCTCGGGTGACCAATTGGGGAAAAGTAGTAGCAGTATCTCAATCATCCAGTTGGGTAGTTGTACTTCCACATATTCAGAATCATCATCTTCTGGCTGAAATAAATTATCGTCAAGTAAAGCCTGTACCTCGGCGGCGGTCATTTTACGTTTCATAGTAAAAGATTTAGAAGGGTGATTTAAAATGGTTTTAGCTGTTGGTACTTTTCCTCCAATTCCTTACGGTGACGGTTGAGATAGTCTTCCACAATCTGGTCCATGATGTGGGTTAAGTTTTGCCCATCAAATAGAATTTTTAGTGCAAGGGTAAATTCCTTGGAGACTCTGATAGTTGTATAATCTTTACCTCGGCGATTGCCAGTTTCTGCGTTAGTAGCCAACTTTCTAACTGTCGCTTTTTTCGTTCGTCTTTTTTTAGGAGTAGCTGCAACGGGAGTTTCTTTTTTCGTAGTTGTTTTGGGTGTAGTCGAAACGGGAGTAGTAGTCGAAGTCTTTTTGATAATCTGTACTTCCTCCATAGCCGTTCCTTTGAGAATATCATCGATGTAGTCTTTCATAATTTTTGCTTTTAAAATTGTTGAGAAATGAAAATTATTAGGCGATAACTGCAGGTTGAATGATAGTGTGAAATTGCTGGGCAAAATCAAACAACCGAACACCGGGCTTTTTAGCTCTGGGAATAGGAAAGAGGGTAGAGCGATACTTTCTTTCGTAGTGCTTGTACTCGTAGAGATGAGCAGGCAAAAAATTGAAATGGGGTGTTAGCTGTTTGAGTAAATGTGGAATGATATTCATCCGAGGAATTTTGTTGAAAAACAAATGGCAATCCTCGAAAGCAGCACTCGTAGGTTTAATCTGCTGATGAATGGTACTGTATAACTCAAGCGCACTCCAAATCGAAAATTCATCTTCCAAACAGGGAATCAAAAAGTGATTGATATTTTGTAAGACCTCCTTGTAGCCATCTTG
>JBCCQK010000395.1:0-8223 GCA_039024375.1 Bacteroidota bacterium | reverse complement strand
TTCTACCTTAAATTTTTTCCAAGCCGAACGAACCAATTACCAATATTGGCTAAAAGGTGTACACTCCGATTGGCAAGACAATGGGAATCAGCGCACCTTAACGTTTGCGGGTTTAAAAGCGGGTGATTACCAATTAAAAGTTAAGGCGGTTAATCCCGATTTACAATTTTTGGAAGATACTATTACGCTGGATATTGCCATTACCCCGCCTTGGTGGCAAACTTGGTGGGCTTATTCCTTGTATGGATTGTTGGGAATTACTGGCATTTTATTAGCTTATCGTTTCCAGTTAAATCGCCAACTAGAAAAAGCAGAAACCCAACGCTTGCAAGAATTGGATACTTTAAAAACTCGTTTTTTTACTAATATTACCCACGAACTACGTACTCCCTTAACACTCATTTTAGGGGTAGCCGACCAACTAAAAAAGTCTGCCAAAAAAGAGATTCGGCAAAAGGCGGGAATGATTGGTCGCAATGGCCAGCAGTTGTTAGACTTGATTAATCAAATACTGGATTTATCCAAATTAGAATCGGGTAAATTGCCGATTCAGTTGGTGCACGGAGATTTGATTCCCTACTTGAATTACTTGATGGAATCTTTTCATTCGGTCGCTGCCGAAAAAAACATACGGTTGCATTTTCTAGCAGAAGTCCCCACGCTTTTGATAGACTACGATGCCGAAAAAATCAAGCAAATCACGCAGAACTTATTGGCGAATGCACTCAAACATACGCCCGAAAATGGGGATATTTATTTGCAAGTTCGTCAACTAGAAAATAAGGTGGAACTAACTTTTAGAGATACGGGCAAAGGCATTCATCCTGGTCAACTGCCCCATATTTTTGAACGCTTTTATCAAACGGACGCTCAAAACTACGGCTCGGGAATTGGCCTTTCGCTAACCAAAGAGATTGTGGAGGCATTGGATGGAAAAATTACCGTGCAAAGCCAGTTGGGGAAAGGCAGCTCTTTCACCATTAGCTTACCGATTCAACAAAATGTGCAGACGCCTCTAGCCAAACTAATAGGACCAATCGGCGAGAAGACCTCCACAAAAACGGTGTACGACTTAACAAAATTAAATGATACCAAAGCTCCAGATACTCCGCTACTACTGCTCATCGAAGACAACGAGGACGTCCGTCATTTTTTGGTGGATTGTTTAAAAAATCAGTACCGCTTAGTCACCGTAACGAATGGACAATCAGGTATCGAAAAGGCTTTAGCAGACATCCCTGACCTAGTAATTAGTGACGTCATGATGCCCGAAAAAGACGGCTTTGAGGTTTGTCGAATCCTCAAAACGACCGACCAAACGAGCCATATTCCGATTATCCTCCTAACCGCCAAAGCCGACCAAACCTCTAAGTTAGCAGGCTTAGAACACGGGGCCGACGCTTACATTACAAAACCGTTTGCGGAAGCCGAACTGCAAGTGCGCATCCAAAAATTATTGGAATTGCGACGGCGCTTACAACAACGGTATCAATCACCCGATTTTTGGGAGAAAAGCGCTTTACCCGCTGCTACCATTGAAGACGAATTTGTCCTCAAAGTTCGCCAACTCGTAGAGGCCAATTTGACCAATTCACAGTTTGGCATTTCACAGTTGTGCCAAAAAATTGGCATCAGTCGAGTGCATTTACACCGCAAACTAAAAGCCCTAACCAATCAATCTACTACGCAGTTTATCAACCGCATTCGGCTGCAAAAAGCGAGAACGCTTTTGAAAAATTCCCAATTGAACGTTTCGGAAATTGCCTACGAGGTGGGCTTTTCGGACCCCGCCTATTTTTCTCGGTTGTATTCGGGGGCGTTTGGGGAGGCACCTAGTGTTAGTCGGGGGCGGGATAGGAAGTGACACGAAAAATATGAACTTTAAACAGGGGATTTTTTGTATTTTAAGAATTAGCTGAATTGAACAACTTTCTGAATACTGTTCAATATTACGCAAAACGGTCGAAATGGGTAAGGGGCTAAAGGCTTGATTTTCAGGGAACGGCTGGGAAAAGAAAAAAGAGTGTTTTTGCACCAGGGTGAACACTTTGACGAGGTTTGTTCAAATCCCTTTTCTAGGGATTTTGGGTACTAAAGTGGAGAAGATAAATCTACCGAAAAAATCCGATAATTGAAAGTCAGGGTTTGTAAATAGTCAAACCTTTTAATTTGTATAAAACAGGAAATCCTGCAAGTAATGGGAGATAACTTGTGTATGTCTTTGCAAACGAAAAAGGCGCACCGAAGTACGCCTCTAATTTTTCTTTTTTGAATGGTTATATTAGCGCTCTACGCTGCACGTAGAAAACGCTTAGGTTCATGATGAGTAAGGCGAAGATGAGTAGTCCCCATTGGGACATGGTGGGGATGGGAGTATTTGATTCTGATTCGGAAGCTGCTATTTCAACTTGAAAAACTAAATCTATTAAAGGACTTGGAGTGACAAATGCAGCATTATTCATAGCACCTCCGTTAGGGTAGAGATTAGCACCATTACCAGTTGAAGTCGATATTTCAAAAGCAGTCGGTGTTTCAATCAACCATGCATACGTTTCTCCTCCTTTAACAGGATAAGGTGTTGTTAGTGTAAATGTTTGAATTCCACCACCACCTGATACATTAATAACTTGTATGTATTCTTGAGTAGTTCCAGCTACATTTCTACCAGCCATTGCTACATCTCTGAATATTAAGTTAGCAGCAGCATTTCCTACATTTGACGCTGCGAAATTAATTGCTAACGACATAACAGCTCCATCATTACAGGCAATAAAACTCGACCCTACTTGAGGATTTGGGCTACCTGCGTTGGGTAAGGAGCCAACACCAGCAGGTATCATTGAAACAGGTTCAAAACATTGAGCATGACTGCTGTGTAGAGATGAAAATAATCCGAATAACAAAAGTCCGAGTCTAAGGGAATAAAACATGTAGTTCATTAGGATAAAGTTTATATTAATTATTAAAAAGCTACGGCTAAGTAGTTTGTCCTTGTTAATTACCAATGCAATGGCTTATGAAAAGTAAAACTAGTAGCCAATAACCGCAACCTACTCATAATTGTAGGTATAAGTTCATGTATGCTTTAAATCGGAAAAGGGTAAAATCGGTTGGAATTGTTCAGTAAAGAACAGCATGGGCTGCGTTAGGGTTAGCAACATATTTAATAGAAGTCAAATTGTCAAGTTATTTGTTTTCTTTTTAGTCATTTACTAGCCACTAATCGGTGAACGGTAGAATATCTTAGGTGAGTGGTAAAATAATACAACTAATGGCGTTATTTTTTGCGGACAAAATACTACCCCTAACTTGTGTATCCATTAGTTGTAGAGCTACTTTCATTTATAACCGAAAGTATCTTTCAAAGAGTTCTTTTTAAGACAGTTTTAGTATAAAATCTGACTTCCCATTACACCCACCTCTAAGTAGCTAACTATCAAAAACTTATCAATTTTATCCCAATTTTGACGTCCCACTATTACCTATTCTGGGTAATCCATGAATTTAGGGTTATTTGCGGCAAACTGAACACTACCTTCTAATCTGTTCGATTTTTGAGCAATAAATCGATTTCATTTTCCCTACTATCAGGTGAGAATTCTTCGTCATATTCACATCCGTTCGGACATTCGGTAACTGTTTTTGGGTGAATAAAGTTTTCTTCGCATTCGCAATCCCAATAATTAGGGTTCGTTATAATTTCCATTTTATTCTCCTTGGTTGGTGGTTTCTGATAAAACCGTCCGTCCATACGCTGACAGAAAATTAAAAGGTCGCTTGCGCCCGAAGGGTTGCCTTTTAATTCTTCTGACAAGTATGGCAGGTTTTGACAATCAGAACACCGCCATTAAAGGAGGGGAAATAAAAAAGAACTGCGGTTAATCAGGAACAGGGTAGAGATAAACCTGAACAGAAGAACAGGAGTCTGTTCAATGGCTCACTATGACTTTTATGAACAATCGCACCTCATTTAATTAGTGTACATTTTGCTTGTGACTACTTTTTACACGAACTCTATAACAACCCCTGATTATCAATCTAAACTATCCAAAGTGTCCCAAAAAGTATTTCGTAATTTATCAGTAGCCTCTTCTTTATCTTTCCAAACATCGGAAGTTCGAACAATCTTATCAGCCTCTCTTAAACTAATCTCCAGAGCACGTTTAACTACTTTAACTGACTCCATTTGAGTTGCTCCCTTCTCTCTCAATTTCCTTAATGCAGTTGATAAATTAGCTTTGTCATTTTTGCTTTTTGCTAGTAGTTCAAAGTCATTCTCCATAACTTTCATATTCTGATGCTATTACAGTAATTATAACATTTAATTTAGTCCAAATTTGTAGTCCTATATCCTCAAATTCATAAACTTTTTGAGGTATATCACTATTCTCTTCAAAATCTAGAATGTCAGGTTTTCCATAGTAATTAGTATCGCTCCAAGCTATGAATTCATCAATTTTCATTTCTATCATATTTCGACCTTTGTAAAGGCATTCTTCGTAACAGCCTATAGTCTCTATGAGATTTGCTTCATTCACCCAGATAGTGATTTCGGGATTCTGCATGGTGTAGGATTTACTAGAATATTTCTCTGGCGGATTGACATCAAAGTGGCCTAAATGTAAAAAATCATCTATTTTTTTCCCAAACTTAAATTCTCCTATTCCCGTAAATGGTTCTAAGTAGGCTATCATTTTATCATCTTTTTTTAGTTCTAGAGTGTTCTTCACCTTTTGCCTTTTTTGCTGCATCTCTTTTAATATTTTGAATCTTCTTTTTTATTTTGTTTTTTTCTTTCTTATTGGCTCCATCTAGCTGACTTTCTAATTCTTCAATTTGTTTTTCCGCTTTGGATTTTGCTCTACCTCTGTCTCCATGTTTTTCATTTTTACTTGAATCGTTTGCTTTTTCTTCCTTTTCCTCATCTCCTTCAGCTTTAACGATAGGAATATCTGTAACTACATTAGCATCATTTACATTCAAATCACCAATACCAATCACTAAATCATATAAAGCAGCCGCTCTATCCTCAAATGAAGCATCTGGTGATATAAGCGTTTGAGCGTCAGCTTTAATTTCTGCTCCTTCCCCCTTTATAGCTTCACTTACTCCTCTTTTGACTCCAACTCGACCTACTGTTGTTACTGCTCTCAAGAGAATTCGACCTACTGCGGTTATAGCTTTAACGCCTTGAAGTCCATGTAAATCTACATTAGATACAGGGTCATTACTTGCATAATTATAAACACTCAAATGAGCAAATTTTTCACTAATCGGGTCCACTCCTAAAAAGCGAGGAACCGCTCCTCCCAAATAAAATCGCTCCCCAAAATCAGACCAGCCTAAGCCAAAATCACTGATGTTTTCTTTAAAATTGTACAGTCGTTTGGTCGTCAAATCTTTGGTAAAATCTCCTTCAAAAGCTAATCCGAACGGGTAACTGTGATGCTCCGAATGAACCACCACTAACCCATTTTCCTCCGAAAAGACCACTCGACTTGACATTAAATGGCCTTTGAGAAAATACCGATATTTATCAATAACGCCTTTGTCAAAAGTCAACTTAGCATCCTCCAAATAAATACGAGCCAACGTATCGTTTTCGTATTCAATTCCTTGCCCAATATAATCCAATTTTCCAATGACCGTACCGTTTCTTCTCGTTAATCGTTGTAACTTTTCGCCGTCTCCGCTCCATAACCACTCTATTTTATTGCCATTTTCCCAAGTCACTTCGTAGGGGCGATGCTGGTAGTTGAATTTAATATCAACTATCCTTTTATTGGGGTCAGTCGTCATATTACCGTCCAAATCGTAGGTGATAGCGGCGTTACTTCGTTGCACAAACCCGTCCGTCTCAAAACCACTTTTCGGACAATCGCCAATTTTTGCGGTAAAATCTGTTCCCGCTTTAGCATGAAACCCCGATTTCAAGGTAATCGACTCCCCCGCTTGAAAAGTTATAACTGCTCCTTCGTTTATTTGATTGTTGGCGACGATTAGTGTGTCGGCGGCATGCAGTTCCGTGTTATCCAATGTCCTGTCAACTTGCTTATTATCTGGACAGGGTGCGGCATCCGTTATCGTCTGGATTTTATTGGTTCTTGCATTCGGAAAGCATTTATTATCATCTAGTTTTTATCTAGTTAGTACCATTTCTAGCCAATCTTCATGAATCTCAAAAAGGTCAAATTCCTTCATATATCTACTCATAATTCCTTCCTTTTCCAGCGCCTCATAATTTTTCAACACTTCTTTTTGACTCAATTGAACATATTTTTTAGAAGTATCTGTGAATTTATGAATGCTCCAAGGGGATATTTTTATAGTATTCTCAGAAATTGGAGCAATACTATAATTTAGTTCAATACCTTCAGAAAAATTAAAAGTACAGCCAGAACCATGATACCATATTTCAACTTGTTCATCATTTATGGTAACAATCTCACCTTTTTTTCTAAATGATTTACCAGCAAGAAGATACGGATTTTCTTGAAAAGAAAATTTGCGTTGCAGCGCTAACTCTACTTCTTTAGCCTTCCGTACGAAATCCATTAAAATTAATTCAAATTTTTTGCTCATTATGCTATTATCGTCATGACTAAAACTGCTAATTGTTATTCTTTTTTAGTAGTAATTTCTATCCCAAACACCTACCTTCAATAGTTAATGGTTTGTTATTATGGTTTTTAACCACTCCTCTTCAACTTCGAATACATCGTAGCCTTTTATCGTTCTTTTAAGTATATTTTGCCTTTCAAGTATCTCAAAATAACCAATTAACTCAGTTCGAGTAAGATTACTTAATTCAAATAATTGTGTTGTCTCTATAAATCTAAGAAACTTCCATCCAGATAATTTAATTGTGTTTTTATTTAGCGGTGCCACATCGTAATCAATGATAAGTCCATCTGATAATATGAATGTATTACCCGCCCCGTGATACCGAAATTCAATCTTCTGTCTATTAAAAGGAATTTCACCTTTCTTAGGAAACTTTCTACCAGCTTCCAAATAAGGGTGCTGTACTAGGTCAAACCTTTTTGTAATAGTATCTTCAATTCTTTTTGCAAGTTTCACAAATGTGATTATAGCATCTTTGATTAACTCTATCTTTTCCATATAATTAAATTTTTTACTCGAAAGAACCTTGTCGAATATCTTCCATTTTATTTTTGAAAGTTTGATTTGCTTCATCATGGGAAAGCCTAGTGATAGGTATCTTATCATAACCAACCTCTACTGCTGCCTTAACTCTATTGTGGCCATCCAAAATATATTCATTCCCATTCATTTTAACTGTGTAAATAGCATCTGAAAAAACAGATAAATCTCCTTGCTGTAACGCTTCTTTTATACTCTCTACGGCTCGTCCTCCTTGTGCATTGGGTTCAGTCGAAATAAAATTACTCGCTTCAGCTGAACTTACACTTTCAAACTTCATTCCTCCCTTCACCGATGCCATACCTGCATCATCCAATTTCTTTAACCCTTTTAAAGATTCTAGTCCACTTTTCAATAATTTTTTCCCCGCTTTTGTAGCATCCAAAACATCACTAGCCCCTCCCGTAGCCTGCGATAAAGCCTCATCTTTAGCTTCATTTCCAAGTAGTGATAGTGTGCCTCCAAATCCTAATTCACCGACTACAGCTGCTGCACCTGTCGCTGCGGCTAAAGCACCTAATGTATATCCAATAGCCTCTCCAAGCCAATCTCCCTCCGCACGTTTAGAAGGCTGCCGCACTTCTCCCATCCTTCTACTCAAATTCACTTCCCAAGATTGCAAACCATGTAAATCAATAGAGTTCACTGGCTTATTCGAGGCGTAATTAAAGGTGCTAAGTGCTGGAAATTTATCACTTATAGGGTCCACCCCAATAAAAACCGGCACCGCCCCATCCGTATAATATCTGGCCCCAAAATCCATCCACCCCAACCCAAAGTCCGAAATCGACTCCTTAAAATTATACAGTCGTTTGGTCTTAAAGTTCGTTGCAAAATCTCCTTTCATAGCGAGTCCAAAAGGGTACTGCTGATGCTGCGAAACGACCTCAGCGACGCCATTTGCGTCGTCTTTAAACACCACTTGGGTGGACATCAGATGATTTTTGAGAAAATAGTGGTAATCACTTTTGACCCCACTTTCAAAGGTCAATTTACTATTTTCTAGGTAAATGGTTGCTAGGGTATCGTTTTCGTATTCGATGGGGCCCAGATAGTCGA
>JBCCQK010000394.1:0-8238 GCA_039024375.1 Bacteroidota bacterium | reverse complement strand
GTCAATAGAATCAACGGTTCTAAAGGATAAGGGACAGTGCTTATTAGCAATGAGAATCGCATTGCTAGTAATTCTTGCTGTCCTCTTATTTCCATCCATGAAGCCTTGAATATAAGAAATTAGTACAAGCGCTATTAATGCTTTTTCAAATATGTTTGGTTTAGCGTTTATCAGTTGACAGGTGTCTTCAAACGCTTCTTTAATTTGATACTCATTATCTAAAGGGCGATAATTTGTTCCCGTAATACCAACTCTTCTGCGTCTTAGGTTACGATTAATCCCTAATTCTTTAGTCAATAAACTATGAATATCTTCAATTCGCCGAATATTTAGTGTTTTAAGATAATCTGGGTTTTCTACAATAAAATCTATGGCGTCTTTATGATTCAGCAACATTACCGCCTCGTCCTTACTCTTCCCAGCGGCAGTTTGTTTTTCTTTAAGTAGTCGTTCTGTCTCCAGTAAGGAATAAGTATTTCCCTCAATTTGAGAAGACTTCCAACTCAAGTCAATAGCAAGTCTTTCAACTTCTTTTAAGTATTCTTCAGAGGATAACTCACTAATATTCCTGCTATAAATTCTTTGTAACTCCTCTAATTTTGATAACTCGGCATCCGTAAATAGGTCAACGATATGTAAGTCTTCCTTTATCAATTTATGATTAAAAGAATCAATAATTTCTCGGTCATCGATGTCTTTAAAAAAATATTCATCTATATCTATCGAGTGAAGGATACCATATGATTTAGATAGCGAATATTTGGTTCCCCTATGAACTCCTTTCTTATCAATCAACTTTTTGTCAATCAACTTATCGAGTAGTCTAATTAAGGTTCGATTACTTTTTGGAAATTTTATTCGGTCGGATATCTCAGTTGAAGAGAGAGGCGGGCTTTTGCTTAAAAGGTGTAGTATTAAGTCTGTTTCAGTCATTTTCTAATTTTATCTGACAAAAGTAAACTGAAAAATGGACAAATATCCCCTTTTTTGTCAGATAAATCACTTTGATTTGTCAGATAAAATTTAATGATGGTCAAATAGACACCATAAAATTGCAAAAGCTAATCATAATTTTGCTATCAATTAATCCGCTACTTTACCGATAATCAGATTTCACCCCCAATGATTCATCGCATCCAAAACCCCACCCATTAGCATTAACGACACAACCCAGTAGCCCAAATTAATTGCAACCCTTTTCCAATTTTTTACTTCCAGTAGTCCGTTCAAAATTAACACGGGTGCAATAACTATCAACCCGATAAAGGCGCCGTGCCAAGCCCCGTGCTGAAAAGTGTCAAAAGCGACGCTGTCCTGGTCGGCAGGACTGTTGTTAAAATTGAGTAAGACGAAGGAAAGGACTAAAGAGACTAGGAAGGAAGCCAGAACTGCTAAAAGCACTTTGGTCGTTGAACGTTTTTGCTCAGGTGGGTCAGCATCATTTATCCAGATGGGGCCAAAAAGGAATTTGGAGTACCAAATAGCACCGACTAAAGCGGGCGTAATGGAGGCGATGGCTATTGATAACCAATTGATTTCTTCCATGGTCCTATATCTTATTATTTTCCCGATTCACATCCGCCATCAATTTCGACGGGTCAATCTCAATCGACAAAATATTCGCTTTGGCCGTAGGTACTTCGAATTGATAATAAGGATGCGTCCAAGGCCAATCCCGAACGACCGTTCTTTTTTCTCCTTCCTTAGCGGGCTTTTCGCCTCGCATAATGCGTAGAGGAATGTAGAAGGTTTCCATGCTACCATCGGCGTATTTAACGACAACGTCCAAAGGCATGGGCATCCCACCAACCTTATTCAAAATAACGGTTGTCTTACCATCCTTTTCGTTAACGCCCGTGATACCGTAGTCGATTTGTTGAGTCGTATGGACAAAATATTCTTTGTACCAATCTAATTCGATACCCGACTGTTTTTCCATGATGCGGATGAAGTCGTTGACGTTAGGATGCTTAAATTTCCACGTATCGAAATAGGTCAATAGTCCCTTAGCGACGTTTTCTTCGCCAATCACGTAGCGCAACTGACTTAAAAAAGTAGCCCCTTTAGAGTAGGCCGCCCGACCGTAGGCGAAGTTAGTCGTGTAGTGGTCAGCATGCGTCGTCATCGGTTCTTCTCGGCCCGAATTAGCTAAGGCGAAGTAGCCGCCGTAGCTACCTTGCTGTGGAAAATCGGCGACTTTGCCCGGTAAGGATTTAATGGCCCGTAAATGATTCATTACTTCGCTAGAAGCGAAACTGGTAAACCCTTCGTCCATCCAAGGATAGAGGCTTTCGTTGGTGCCGAGGACCATTTGGTACCAAGAGTGCATCAATTCGTGTACCGAAACGCCGACCAAACTGCCCAAATTTCGCTCGCCCGTAATCAAAGTCGCCATCGGATATTCCATACCGCCGTCGCCCCCTTGGATAAAGGTGTATTGCTTGTAGGGATATTTACCGTAGTTTTCGTTAATAAACGTAAAGGCTTTATCCATAATTTTGGGAAGTGCTTCCCAATTATCCTTCGTTGCCTTATTTTCTTGGTAAAAAAAGTGCATCATCGGCCCGTTTTCCGCTTGCAGTCTGGTGTGGGTGTAATCGGGGTCGGCTGCCCACATGAAGTCGTGGACGTTAGGAGCGATAAAATGCCAGGTGTGGGTCTTTTGCTTGCGATTTTGCTTAACTTTCACGCCATCGTCTTCGTAACCGTGCCCAATCTCATTGGGATTTTGTAAATAGCCCGAGCCACCAACTAGATAGTCTTTATCAATCGTAATCTTTACGTCAAAGTCTCCCCAAATACCGTGAAACTCCCGTCCGATGTACGGATTAGCGTGCCAACCTTGGTAATCGTATTCGGCCATTTTAGGATACCATTGCGCCATAGAATAGGCAATCCCTTCTTTGTTATCTCGACCCGTTCGACGAATTTGAACGGGCACTTGCGCTTCGAATTCCATATCAAAAATTGCGGAATTATTGGCCAAAATGGGTTCGTTGAGCGTCACTTCCAAAATGGTCCCAACGGTTTTATATTGCACGGCTTGTCCATTGACTTTTAGTGACTTAATTCTTTGGTAGCCGTATTCGTTGGTTTTTAGTTTAGAAATTCGCATGCCGACCCTTGGGTCCGCATCGGGTAAGGTTTGATTGCGGACGTCCATCATGCTGCCCGGTTGGAACGCATTAAAATACAAATGGTAAAAAACACGGTTTAACTCGTCGGGCGAATTGTTGAAATACACCAAACGTTGCGTGCCTTGCAGTTTGTGGGTTTCCACATCCATTTGAATGTCCATTTGGTACAAAGCGCGCTGCTGCCAACGGTCTGCTTGTGCGGTTAGAAGTATGGTTACAGTAAGAAAGAGAACGATTCCTAAGAATTTTTTCATGTAAAAGACGTATTTATTCAGAATAAAGAACAGAGACCATTTCATTGAGAGAGCAGAGACTCAAATTTTAGGAAATTAGACAAAAGTTTCGATTTCATTCCACTTGTCAACATTTTAAGTCTCTAATCCCTATTCTCTACTCTCGGTTCTGAATGGTCGCCAAAAGACTTTATCGGGGTTCACAGTAATCCGATTTTTATCGGAAGTATACAGAACTAACTTAACTGAAAAGGAACAGGCTGAACAATTAGCCCTTTATGCTTTAAAAGCCGAAGGACGCCCCGTTTTCCACCCAGATGTCCCGCTCCAATTGCGCAAAATATTGCTTTTTCTTCTATTTTTTTAAAAATCCGATTGGACATTAGTTCGTTCCGTTGGTAAAGCATCAACTTTCGGAGTTTTCCCGTTCCTTTTCTAGCCATTCGGTGAATGGCTTGCACATCGCCCCGTTGGTAAACGGCTAACATTTTTTGTAGGTTTTTGCGGAAGCGACCGATATTTTTACCAATTTTCAATAAACTTTTTACTTGGTCTTCCAGCGGAATTTTGTTTAAAATAGCCAATTGTTCCGCAAAGGTTTCAATGCCTGTACAATCTTTATTTAAATCCATTGCCATCTGATAAAGTATGCGGTCCATTGCGATGCTGTGGTCGTCGGCAAGGATTTTTTCCGTCAATAAATTGGTAATAAAAAGCGGTTTTAGAGTCGAAAAATGCGTTAAGCGAAGTCCGGTAGATTTGAATAGAATGCCTTCCAACTTAACTAATTTTTTGAGGGCAATAAAGTCCGAGAGTTGCTGTCTATCGGGTAGTCTGGAGTATTGGGCTAAAAGCGTTGGGTCGGCGTCGGCCAAATCAAATTCGGTGGCAAAAACGGCGCATTTTTCCAGAAAGGGTAGGAGGGTAGTAGTCCAATCGCTGTTGGCGTTGGGTTGGAGGTGCATCGTGCCGAAGATGTAGGATTCGTCGGTTGCGTTGGGTTGTTTTATTTTCCAAAGTAGTGACAAAGCGTATTAACTTAACGAACCAATGTTCGATTTGAATAATTTGATGGCAATGGCTAGCAGTATGATACCAAAGACCTTTTGTAAAATCGCTTCACCGCCCGTTCCCAATTTTCGCTGAATCCAACTAGAAGAGCGCAGCACGATAAAAACAATTATCAAATTTAGAATGATACCAATTAGAATATTGAGTTGCTCGAATTCCGCTTTGAGGGAAATAATAGTAGTCATAGTTCCTGCCCCTGCAATTAATGGGAAGGCAACGGGAACGATGGTGGACGAATCAGAGGCGTCTTCTTCTTCGGGTTCTTTGAAAAGCGTTACGCCTAAAACCATTTCAATGGCAATGAGGAAAATAATCAGTGCCCCCGCAATGGCAAATGATTCGACGTCAATACCAAAAAGGCCAAGTAAACTTTCTCCTACTAACAAAAAGAGAACCATTAAGCCACCCGCCGTCAAAGTCGCTTGGGCGGGTTTGATGATTTTGCCTTTTTTCTTTAAAGAAATGATAACGGGCACATTACCGGGGATGTCGATGACGGAGAAGAGGATAAGAAAAACGGAAAGTACTTCTTTGATGTCCATAGTTGATAAGGATTGAAGGGGAAGGTCAATGTGCAATGTACAGTTGACAATGAACAGCTAGAACTGTGTGGAAGATAAGTGGTAGGAATAAGGAGAATCTATTCCACAAAAATCGCAAACTAAATTACTTAATTCGGTTCATCAAATCATCCAATTTCCTAAAGTTGCCGAAAGGAATCACCACTTTGCCTTTGCCCTTGTCGTTGGATTGAATTTGTACTTTTACCCCAAAAAATGCACTGATTTCGTCTTCCAGTTTTTGTATTTCGGAAGCGTAGGGATTCGCTTTTTTAGCTTTTGCTTTTTTGTTTCCTTTTTCTTTTAAGCCCGCTACTAACTTTTCGGTGGCTCTGACGGATAAGTCATTTTTTCTAATTTCGCCTAACACGTACAATTGTTCTTCGATAAAATCTAGTCCCTTCATTGACTTAGCGTGTCCTTCGGAAATTTCTTTTTGCCGTAGGGCTTTAACTACATCGGGCGGTAATTCTAATAAGCCCATTTTGTTCGTAATGGTGGTACGCCCTTTTCCCAATCTTTGTGCTAGGTCGTCGTGCGTCAAATTGCATTCTCGCATCAAGCGCTTGTAGGTGATGGCTACTTCTACGGGGTTCAAATTTTCCCGTTGAATATTTTCTACTAAAGCCATTTCCAACATCTCTTGGTCGTTTTCCACCGCCCGAACGTATGCAGGAATTTCTTCTAATCCGGCCATTTGAGAAGCTCGCCATCGTCGTTCTCCCGAAATCAATTGGTATTTTCCACTCGCCATCGACCGAACGGTAATGGGCTGCACCAATCCGTGTACTTTTAAAGAGGCCGATAATTCTTGCAGTGCCGCTTCGTCGAAGTCCGTTCGTGGATTAAAGGGGTTGGCTTCAATGGCTTTGACGGGAATGTTGGCGACCGTATTGGCGAGTTCTTTGACGACTTGTTCGGGTTCGCCCGTAGGGATGAACGAAACTCTCGGTTTTTTCTTAATCGTGCCTCGCAGATTGGCCTTCATGGCGCTTAAATCAGGCTTCTTTGCCATTGGAAAGTGGATTTAGTAGGTGAAATCTAAAATGTAAAATGCAAAATTTAAAAGTACTGAAAATCAACAATCTACATTTTTAAAATGGCACAGGTTAGTGCTTAAATTTCACTAGTGGATGTGTGTGATAGTTATCTCAGTTTGCTATAAATAAAGAAGTAAAATTAGAGATATAGCTTTAAACCCGATGTATCAAGTCTCCAGACCTGCCTGCCGGCATAGGCAGGCTTGATACGGATATCCGCAGGTCTCCCGACCTGCGTTGAAAACTTATACTAATCAATACGCTAGTCTCATTTCTCGGTTGTGACTGCCACAGCGCTACCTCGCAAGGGCGCATTATTTTTATGTAAAAATTCTTTCGCTAAGTTCAAAAAGTTAACCGACCCTTTGCTGGTCGTATCGTACATAATAACGGGTTGGTGCAAACTTGGTGCTTCGCCAATTCGAGAATTTCGGTGGATGATGGTTTGAAAAACGTAGCCTTCGAAGTTTTCTTTGATTTCGTTGACCACGATGTTTGCTAGTCGTAACCGCTTGTCGTACATACTCAACAAAATCCCTTCGATTTCCAACTTAGGGTTCAGCTGTGCTTGAATCAATTCAATCGTATCTTGCAGTTTGCTTAACCCCTCTAAGGCAAAAATTTCACATTGCACGGGAATAATCACCGCATCGGCCGCCGACAAGGCATTGACCGTAATCAATCCCAGAGAAGGTAAGCAATCGAGAAAAACGTAGTCGAAATCGTCCTTGATTTGGTCAATCACCTTTTTCATAATGAATTCCCGTTGAAACTTGCTCACTAAAGCAATTTCAGCATTGACCAAGTCAATACTAGATGGAATCAGATATAAATTAGGCGTATCCGTTTTGACGATACAAGACTTTGGGTCAACGTCATTATTGACCATCAAATCGTAGGTGCTGCCCTCTGGTTCGTCGTGAAAAACTCCAACTCCCGACGAAGCATTCGCTTGTGGGTCCATATCAATGATGAGGACTTTTTTCTCTAGTACGGCTAGACACGCTGCGAGGTTGATGGTCGTGGTGGTTTTACCCACACCGCCTTTTTGATTAGCAATGGCTATGACTTTACCCATTTGTATTATATTATTTGTAGTGTTAATGTCTTCGCCAAATGAATGATGAATGATGAATGATAAGTGATGAATGATAGCAATGTGTAGTAAATTGAAAATATTCGTCTTACGAAGTGCAAAACCATCATTCATCAACCATCATTCATTGTGTTTGGCGACCACATTAATAGTATAGTTCTCTTAGAATAGCAACAAGGACAAACATTTTAATTTTTAAATTATAATCTTCTGATTATCTATATTTTAGATTTTGGACCAGCCCGCACAGCAGTCTGGTGGGTTTATAATTTTCAATTTTACATTTCTCTGGATGCGCCAATTTCCAACAAAATTAAGTCTTTTCCTTTGTCTGCAAAAGCCTTTTTAGCCGCAGCCTTATCAATTTTAATAAAACCGAAGGTATCGTAGTGACAACCAATGACTTGGTCGCATTCTATAAAGTCGCTCGCAAAAATGGCCTGCTTTACATCCATAGTGAAGTTGTCTCCGATGGGCAGCAGGGCAATATCTACTTTAGGGCAAAGCATTGGAATTAACTTCATATCCATTGTCAACGCTGTGTCTCCCGCAAAATAGAGACATCCCTCCTCGTTCCAAATCACAAATCCCATCGCAGGTCCCGCATAAGAACCATCTGGAAAACTAGATGAATGCACTGCGTTCACACACATAATCGTCCCAAAATCAAACGTCCATTTTCCACCCGTATTCATTGGATGAGTGTTGTCGATGCCTTGTTGGTTAGCCCAACTGTGTATTTCAAAAGAGGTAATTACTTTCGCCCCCGTTCTTTTGGCGATGGATTCCAAATCGGCAATATGGTCTTGGTGACCATGAGATACGGCAATATAATCTGTTTCAATACTATCCACATCAACGTCCTTGGCCAACTCATTGTAGGAAATAAATGGGTCTGTTAGTATTTTTTTACCGTTGGTTTCAATCAGAAAACAAGACTGTCCGTAATACGTGATTTTCATAATGTAAGATTGATTTTATTGGAAATATTTCAGAATAAATGTCCCTGATTTGGGCTTAAAAATTACAGAAGTACAAAAGTAAAGTATAATCCATTGATTAATCCATTTTGAAAGTCGAATTAAAATTAATTTTTAATTT
>JBCCQK010000393.1:0-8266 GCA_039024375.1 Bacteroidota bacterium | reverse complement strand
CTTTTAAATTACTCAAACAAAGACAAAGCATCATTCTTAACTCAAATTAGTTGTGCAATCGGTTGCACTTAAAGTAAAAACTATGTTAGCGTCTATTCAAAGTCCCTTAGCGGAGGTAATCGTACCAAAGACTGATGAATACCTTTTACAAAAAATTATTCGCCAAGATGATTATGGTGCTTTTGAAGAGTTATTTCATCGGTACTATCAAGCGCTTTGTTTACAAGTCAATAGTCGAGTCGGTTATCTTCAAGCAACGGAAGAAATCGTTTCTGATGTTTTCACGAAAATCTGGCGCAACCGTGCGAATATTTCTATTACCACTAAAGTTAAATATTATTTGTACACAGCCGTAAGAAATCAGTCGATTGATTATTTACGCAAACAAACCAAACAACGAAACTATAAGCACGAAATCAATCGGGATTATCCCTCAAATTTTGCCTCGCCCGAAGAATTGATAATTGGAGAGGAATTACGCATAAAAATAGAAGCGGCTATCGAACAGTTGCCCCCAAAGGCTAAGCATATTTTTAGAAAGAGTCGAGATGAAGGTAAAAAATATCGAGAAATAGCCGAGGAACTCAATATCTCTATCCGCACCGTTGAGACACATATCCGTCGGGCTTTGATTGCGCTGCGAGGAGCTGTCTTTACGGATTAATTCAGTAATTTTTTGGATAAATTGTAAGGGTTGACGGTATCCTAAGCGTCCATTAAGGTAAAAATAGGTTAATGGATGATAACTTTTGGAATCTTGCTACTACTGTACTCTTGGACAAAGCGACCCCCGAACAGCAACAATGCTTTGCCAATCTACTCATTGTATCTCGTAAAGCTCGGCGAGTTTTCCATCAAATTCAGGCTATTTGGTGGACTCCCTTTAAAAATAAGCCTATCTACGCCCCGCAAAGTGCATTCAGAGCGTTAACCCAAGAACTGAAGGATATAACAACATAGTTGATTATTCCTACAGCCTGATGTTTGTATAAAATAATGTTTATGGTTTTAAGTGGAAATGGTGTATCAATGGTCAAAGAAACTTTTATTCAAGAGGATTTTTTATTAGAAAATCAATATGCTAAAAAGCTGTACTTTGACTACGCTAAGGATTTACCCATCATAGATTATCATTGCCATCTGCCACCCGACCAAATTGCCACCAATCACCAATTTGACAATTTGACCCAGATTTGGCTAGACGGCGACCACTACAAGTGGCGGGCGATGCGAACGAACGGAGTATCTGAAACATTTATCACAGGAGATGCTACCGATTGGAAAAAATTTGACAAATGGGCCGCTACCCTACCCTACACGCTGCGCAACCCCTTGTTTCATTGGTCGCAACTCGAATTGAAACGTTACTTTTCTATCGACCAATTCCTCAATCCGCAGACTGCTCGACTTATTTACGACCAATGTCAAGCAAAATTAGCACAATCCGATTTTGCCGTTAGAGGGCTATTAGAAAAAATGAACGTGGAGGTCATTTGTACGACTGACGACCCGATTGATGACCTGCGCTGCCACCAACAATTACAAAAAGAAGGCTACCAAATTAAAGTGTTACCCGCTTTTCGCCCCGACAAAGCAATACTCATTAATACGATTATCTTCAACGATTATCTCCAAAAGCTGGGAGTAGTCGCTGACCAAGATATATCCTCTTTTACTGACTTAAAAGCTGCGTTAACTCAACGAGCCAATTATTTCCACCAAAACGGTTGTCGATTGTCCGACCACGGTCTCGAAAGGCTCTATTTTGAAAAATATACCGATGGTGAGATTGAACGTATTTTGCAAAAACGACTGCATGGCAAGCTGGTTTCTCCAGTGGAATCGGCGAAATACCAAACGGCTATTTTACAATTTTTGGGCCAGTTATACCACGAAAAGGGCTGGACGCAGCAATTCCATTTGGGCGCCCTCCGCAATAATAACACCCGCATGATGCGTTTGTTGGGTCCCGATACGGGCTTTGATAGCATCGGCGATTTTAGTCAAGCCCGCAGTTTGGCGCAATTTCTCGATAGCTTGGACCAAACTGACCAACTAGCTAAAACGATTCTCTATAACCTCAATCCCGCCGATAACGAAGTAATGGCGACCATGATTGGTAATTTCAATGATGGCAGCGTAACGGGCAAAATACAATACGGTTCGAGCTGGTGGTTTTTGGACCAATTAGACGGTATGGAAAAGCAGATGAACGCCCTTTCTAATATGGGACTCATTAGTCAATTTGTGGGGATGCTGACCGATAGTCGGTCCTTTCTTTCCTATCCTAGACACGAATATTTCCGTCGTTTGTTGTGCAATCTTTTTGGTCGAGATATGGCCAAGGGGCATTTGCCAAAAGATATGAATTGGGTAGGTAAAATCGTGCAGGATATATGTTATCATAATGCTAAAAAATATTTTGACTTTTCTAGTTCTATGACTTTTGGGGGTTAGTCCCGTTAGGGACTTCATATCGGTAGAAAATTAGGTTTTTATAGTTGCTAATCATGCTTTTAGGTACGATATATACCGTACCTAAAAGCACGGAAAGGTCTTATTTTTACCATTTTCTACCGACATCATGTACCTAAAGGCACATTTGGGGTAACAACCCTCGCATCTTAGAGCTAGCGATTTTTAATTCAGCTACCTATGACCAATACAATTATTTATACCCTATTACTTGCAAGTATCTTTCTGTTTAGAAAATGTTACCGCTATGCAAAAAAGTGGAATTAATGACTGCGATTGTATTAACTTAATTAAAATGTCAAACATGAAAAATAAAACGATTATCCACCGACAGCTCCAACAAATACTGATGAATATGGGTATTGCGGAAAAGGCTATTACCGAACAGGCCTCTTTTTATAAGGACTTGGGCTTGGATTCTTTAGATTTTACGGAACTTATTATGGAATTGGAATGTGCCTTTTCTACCGAAATTCCCACTTTAGAGGCCGAAAAAATTCAAACCATTCGGCAGGCAACCGATTATTTGACCCGCCGTCTATCCTAGGTTAACCGTTTTAGCTAGTGGCTCCGCTTTTTACTAACTTTCTCTGGGCAACGAAGTAACTAATGAATTGTCCTGTATCGGCAGGGACATAAGTTGGAAAAATACCCTTAGGGGCATTGGCAGATGCGGTTATTACGTTGACAAAGTCGGCATCTTCACCTGCTTGTTCCAAGTGTCCAGCAAAATTGCCCGCTACGCCTAAGCCAATCATTTTTTTAAGATTCATCTTTACAAGTATTTTTGACTGATTTTGAAAAGTTGTACGTCTCTCAATAAATTTTCTCAACAGTATAACGCACTATCTTTAAGTCGCCCTTAATCTTTTTAAACACTAAAACAACCAAAAAAGAACAGTATTTGATTACTATCCCTTTTCCCCATTTTTGCGACTAAACATTTTGGGGTAAGGGACAAGAGGGCTTTCTTGCGTCTTTGTTATAGGAAGAGACAAAATAGTAGTAAGTACCCACAAATTGGCAAGGTCTCCAATCACTTGTATTAACTTCTATTTCTAATCAACAAAAAATTAAAAAGCCACTATATGAAATTTGCAAAACGCAGAAACTTTCTGCGCAATTTAGGATTAACTGCTGGTGCTTTAACTGGCCTGCCATTACTGTCCTTAGGAAAGAACCGTTTAGAAACCGTTCATACGGAGGCTCGCTCTAAAGCAAAAGATGCTTTGGAAAGTATCAAAATTACGGACATTGAGTTCTTTACGCTAGAATTTCCAAATAAAACACCACTCACTTGGAACGCCATCAAAAAATCGGGTGGGTCAAAGCCCAAAACGACCTTCATGCGGCTAAAAACAGATGCGGGTATTACAGGGATTTGCGCCCCTAAAGGACCGAGAAATACGGTGGAGAAATACGCCAAAAAAATAAAAGGACTCAATTTATTCCATACCGAAAAGGTCTGGGACTACATGTACCATCATAACCGAAAGCCCGTTGCCAAAGGATTAGAATTACACGCTATCGGCTCGGTAGATTTAGCCGTTTGGGACATTATAGGTAAAGCCTTAAACATGCCCGTCCACAAAGTACTAGGTACTTACCAAGAAGACATCACCGTCTATGCTGCTGGGGGGTATTATGCCAAGGATAAAGGTGTTCCCGAATTGGTCAAGGAAATGGAAGATTATGCCAAAGAAGGCTACAAAATTGTTAAAATGAAGGTTGGTTTCTACGAAGATGTGTACAAGGATGTCGAGCGGGTAAAGGCCGTCGTGAAAGCATTGGGGCGAGACGTTCGGGTGATGGTGGACGCCAATAATGGGTACAAATCCGCCTACGAGGCCATTCGTTTTGGCCGAATGGTAGAAGACTTAGATTTGTATTGGTTTGAAGAACCCGTTGCTCCCGACGATTGGCGCGGCAATGCCGAGTGTCGAGCTAATTTGGACATTCCTATTACTGCGGGAGAGAACGAATACACCCGTTGGGGGGCTCGTGATTTGGTCGAAAATCATTGCTGCGACATTATCAATATGGACACTATCAAGTCGGGTGGAATTACAGAGTATAAAAAGATTGCTGCATTGGCTTCTGCTTACCATATCCCCGTAGCGCCGCACGGTTATGCCCATATGAACATTCACGTCGTAGCTTCTACGTCCAACGCCTCGGTTTTAGAAACTTATCCAAAAAAAGCGAGAGATTTTAATCCAGCATTGCCCGCTTTCCCTGTGAAGGACGGCAAGGTCAAGGCTCCGACGGAGGCAGGGTTAGGTATGACACTCGAAGAAAGTTTTATAAAAAAGTATCGAGTGGGTTGATAATTAAAAAAGCTACGCTGCATTTATAGCCTCAACCGCCGCTACCAAGTCAGCTTGCAGGGCTACATTATCACTCAAATCTTGTTGCCAAAAGTCAGTAGTTGAAAGCACTAATTTAACCAATTTATTGGTGTCTCGGTTAGCGGCCCAATCTGTCCAAGCTTGTTGAAAAAAGTCCTTAATCGCTGGAGTGGCCTTCAGAGGAATGGACTCGCTACCCCTCATTCCTCGGTAGAAAACAATAAGGGCTGCCCAACTTTCGACGATTCGCGTGGGTAACTGCTGCTTTTGGTTTTGATAAACTAACAGACTTGGCAATAACCTCGTCTTAAACTTTGGAATGGCGTTAAGCGAAATATCGAGCAAAAAATGTTGGATAAACGGATTCCGAAATCGGTCTAGCGTCGCTTGCGTATATTGTTCTAGTTGTTCCGTAGGATAATCGAGCGTGGGTATCACTTCTTCTCGGATTAACGTTTCTACAAAACGACTTGTGTAGTCGTCTTGCATGACCTCGCCAACGGTGGCTATCCCTCGCAAATACCCTACGGGTACCATGGCAATATGAGCACCGTTAAGGATGCGAACTTTTTGCTCCCGAAATGGCTGCAAATCTTTGGTGAAAACGACGTTGAAGGGAGTTTCGTGAAATGGTAGAAGGGCTTGTAAATCAACGTTTTCAGGCATTTCTATGGCCCACAACAAATAAGGCTCGGCGGTAACTAATAACTCGTCAGTATATCCTATTTTCTGGAAAATATCGGCTTGACTAGTAGTAGGAAATCCAGGGACAATTCTATCCACTAGTGTATTGCAAAAAGTATTATGAGCCACCAACCAATCAACAAAAGCAGCGGGCAGTCGCCAATATTCGGCGTATTGTAGGATGCAATGCTTTAATTGCTGTCCATTCTCCGCAATCAGTTCGCACGGTAAGAAGATACAGCCTTTATCAATGTCTCCATCGAAATACGTCCACCGCTCCAACAACCAAGCCGTCAATTTAGCAGGAAAAGCAATGGGTGATTGATTCGGCATCAATGGTTCTTTATCAAAAACAATACCCGCCTCGGTGGTATTGGACACTACAAACTGTAAGTCAGGTTCGTGTGCAGTAGCAAGGTAGTCAGACCACATTCGATAAGGATGTACGACTTGCTGTACTGATTTCACCAAGTGCGTTTCTTCTACTACTACCCCTTGGTTAATTCCTCGGGTGAGTACATGAAAAAGACCATCTTGTGTCCGAAGTGCCTGATAATCGCCAGATGGCGTGGGTTTAACACAGATGATACCACCTTCGAAGTCGGTTAACTCGTTCAATTGGTCTATTAAAAAATCAACAAAAGCCCGAAGAAAATTACCCCCTCCAAATTGCAATATTTTTGCGGATAACTGTTGGGGTACTTTAGCGGTCGTCCGATTGAGAGGTAATATTTCTTTTTGGATAGTCAACATAGTTTATTTTTGTGGTTTTAGGATTGATAAGTAAGTACCTAACTCTTTCTGTTTTATAAACTTATCCCTCTTTTCCAAGGAATAAAATCATCCTGCCCTAGTCGCTCGGCTTGGGTAGTGTACGTACCACTAGCAGTTTGAATGAGCAACTCTAGCAAGTCTTCCCCAACGCTCGTGATGGTTGCCTCCCCCGTAATGATTTTTCCAGCGTTGAAGTCAATTATGTCCCGCATTCGTTCGTTAAGTAGGTTATTAGAAGACATTTTTAAAACTGGAGCAATGGGATTACCCGTAGGAGTGCCCAAGCCAGTAGTAAAAACGATTAAATTCGCTCCAGCACTAGCCAGTCCCGTAGTACTTTCCACATCGTTGCCCGGTGTACAAAGTAAATTTAACCCCACTTCTTTGACCACTTCCGTATAATCCAAAACATCGACTACGGGCGAGGTACCTCCTTTTTTGGCCGCACCAGCGGATTTCATCGCATCCGTAATCAGTCCATCTTTGATATTACCCGGTGAAGGATTATTCTCAAATCCCGACCCAACGGCAATGGCACGTTCCGAATACTGTTGCATCAACTGCATAAATTTATGTGCTTTTTCAGGAGCTGCGCATCGATTGATTAATTCCTGTTCTACCCCATTCAGTTCGGGAAATTCGGACAAAATGGTACTACCACCCAACGCCACTAATAGGTCTGACGTATGCCCCAAAGCGGGATTAGCGGAGATACCCGAAAAGCCATCCGACCCACCGCATTCCAAGCCAAGTGTTAAATGGTGTAGCGAGGCGGGGCGTCGTTCAAGGATGTTGGCTTTCATCATGCCGACAAAACTATACTTTACCCCTTGCGCAATAAAGTCTCTTTCGGACTTACTTCGTTGTTGTTCCAAATAATAAACAGGCTTATCAAAGGCTGGATTGAGTTGGTCAATGGCTGTTTGGAGTTGTTGGATTTGTGCATTTTGGCAACCTAAACTCAATACCGTAGCCCCCGCCACATTCGGATGGTCGATATAGGCAGCTAAAAGTCGGCAAAGTACCTCGCTGTCTTGTCGAATACCACCGCATCCACCATCGTGCGTCAAAAATTTAATGCCATCTACGTTTGGAAAAATGCGATTTTGTCGAACCGATTGGGCATCTTGCAGAATATTAGACTGCAATAAATCTGCCTCACTTTTTCCTTGCCGATAGCCCTCAATGAGCAATTGCGTATTCACCGAAAAATGGCGGTCAGTAGCGTATCCTAACTGCTCCAAGAGGGCATCTTTCAGAACGGCGGTGTTACGGTTTTCACAGAATACTAGCGGAATCACTAGCCAGTGGTTTCTTGTCCCTACCCTGCCGTCCGACCGATGATAGCCCAGAAAGGTTCGATTCTTCCAATCGGAAACATTCGGTGCTTGCCAATCAGAAGACGGTGCTTGGTATTCGTAACGGTCGGTAGCATGTACGACATTTTGCGTCGTTAATGACACACCCGATTCGAGTGCGGTTTTAGCCTTACCAATCACTACTCCGTACATTTTCAAAAGACCTTCTTCGGGTATTGGCACTAGGGTAAATTTGTGTTTGGTAGGTACGGTCGATTTTAGTAGGAAGGTTTGGTCGCTCCATGTTATCGTTGTGCCTTTTGGCAAGGTTTCCAAAGCAACCAGCACATTATCTTCGGGGTGAATTTTTAAAAAAGGTAATGACCTATTCATATTGATGCAATATACTAGTGCAGTAGGCAGTAAACAGTCGACAGTAAGCAGTCCCTCACAAAACGTTGACATTTAACACTTTGCAAAAGTAGCTACCTGTCAATTATTTGAGTCTTGAATCACTGGCAAATAAACAAGCCTAAAGTTAGTCTTAAAAATGATAAAAAAATGAATTACCGATTTTCAAACGATGTTTCTAAATGGTTTTTTACGGTTACTGAACTATTTCCATAAAGACGTTTTTTTGACTATTGCCCCTAACAAGAGGCGCAAAATTTTTTTAAAAAAATTAAG
>JBCCQK010000392.1:0-8268 GCA_039024375.1 Bacteroidota bacterium | reverse complement strand
TTTAACTTGAACTCTGCGGTGAAGCGTCGGCGTTTTTTTGACATCTTAATGCTATTTTTTGCACTAATATATCAACTTAACTCGTGGTTCGAAAATTGGGGGTAAGTATAATGTCTATCGTTTTCAAGACGAGATTTTTCCCTTTTTTGAACAGTACATCAATGGCAGTTTTGTCACCCAAAAGGAAAACCCGAAGGATATAAACCTTGTTACTTTTTTAGACCACGAAGTATTTGCTAAACGAGAAAAACAGGGGAAACTGGACAAATTTTGGTCGTTTTCGTTGGAAGATGAGGGAATTGATGCGTATCTTGTAGAAACGTTTTCAGAAAATCATCCCGAATACAAGGAAACACGGGTGATTCGACAGGATTGGTTGAACCGATACTCAAACACTAGAAGTAGGATTTATAAAAAAGGGTTTCTTAAAATCATCTTTGAAAAATGAAATTATGACTGATAAAATTCCAACAATAGAAAAAAGAATATTAGACGAACTTAAAGCAATCGCTGATATTAACGAAATTCTGGTCTCTTGTAAAAGGAGAAATAGTCAGTTAATGGTTCGTCAATATGAACACCTAAAAAAAGAACACACCAAAAATCTTTTCAAAATGCTGCAAGAAAGCTACCAAATAAAAATCCCTGTAACACAAAAAGAAGCAGCTTAGTACTTTCCATTACTACCAAAACCACGATAATAATTCAAGCCACCTCCTTCAATCAAACTTCTAAATTTAATTCCTTGAATAAGTCTGCTAGTTGCGTCAAAAAATCCTTTCTCAAGGCTAAGAAATTATCAATTGCCGTAGTATCAGGTTCTTGAAAAGACTCATGAAAAGCTAGCATCTAGTTAGCTTTTTGGATTTGTTCTAAAGTGGCATTTATTTCAATTAGTAAAGTATTTTCTTCCTCTTTCATATCAAGAAAGTATTATCTCGGTGGATGTACCCCAATTTCCACTAACGCTGTACGGATATTGGTAGTGGAAGGCAAATTCATTTTCAAAGTTTTAACCGTTGCTCTACCACAAGCTGTTTTACCAATAACAATGGTAAAATCAACATTCCAATCGAAATGAACGGTCCAGTTTTGAGTCCTCGGATTAAATAAGGAGACTTGTCTTTGGGTCAAGGGGTCAATTCCTATAAGTTTATTATACTTACTTCCATTACAATTTTGACAAGAGTACGCAAGGTTTTCTAAATCGTTTTTTCCTCCTTTAGACACAGCAATAATATGGTCAACACAAAAAGGGTGAAAAGCATAATCAGCGGGCGCAAGACAGTATTCGCACAAACGATTAGCCCGCTCAATAACGGCTCTCCTATCTTTTTTTGAAATATAACTAGACACTTTCGGGAGCAGTAATTTCTAGCTGATTCATTAATGCTGGTACAGTAATACCTTTTAAATCTGCTAATTGTTTTAATAAACTTATTCGTTTAACCTGTAGTTTTTGTTCTTCGCTAATGAAATCAAAATATTCGGATAGTTCTTGCTTAGGCAATTCCTCTTCCTTTCGCTTTTCTCGCAACAACAGAAATCTTTCCAGATGCCCATCAGGAAGCACACAGTTATTGATTTGTAGTAAGAGTACTTTTTCTTGTTCTTCCTTATTATCTTTCTTTCGCCTTTCTAAAATGGAAGATATGAGTTGCGAAAAGCGTTCTAACTCGGTCGTCTTTAGCTTGGAGAGAACCGATTCCAGTACGTCTTGTTGAAAAAGTGCCTTGGACATAATACCTTTTTTAACAAAATTAACGAAAATCAAAGACATTATCTATATCAAGCCTCCATCCCCAAAGCCAAATCCGTCACCTGATAAATCCGCATTGTCCCATTCCACAAATAGGCATCGCCGATAATTGCCAATTGGTCGCCCCGTTGTTCGATGGCTTTGATGTGTACTTCCAGGTTCATTTCTGCCGGTTTCCACAAAATTTGTCCTCGATACTTCCAAACCGTTTTGTGATTTTTCAGTTGCACAAACTTGGGCGACACGAAGTCCTTACCTAAATCTTGCTGCAAAGCAAAAGTCTGCATCGCCTGCAAAATCGCCTCTACCCCCAACGAACCGGGCATTACGGGGTCTTGGTAAAAATGGCAGGTAAAGAACCAGTCGTAAGTATTGACCTGTTTGGTGGCATGAATATACCCCTTGCCAAATTGTCCACTATTTTTGGCGATAATCAATTTGTCGATTAGTTGCAGTTGGTCGCCTGCCAATCGGTAATGCGGTTTGTTGGCGGGGGCTTTAAATAACTTCATTTTTCCGTACAACGAATTCAGCTTGATTTGCATATAATCCTTTGGCTGCAACCCTTCTGATACGTACCAAGCGGGAAAATCCTGTCCGTTGTCCAAACCGACTTGCGAGGCCAAAGCCTCACCGGGGAAAAAACCAAAAGAAGATTTTCCTTTATAAAAAACGTGCCCATCTACGGAACACTCAAAAGTGTAGTTTTGCAGAATCGTGCCGCCCAAAGCTACCGACGAGATTAGAACCGCTTTATTGTGAATCGTCTTTCCTCGAAAATCCGTTCCCGTTGGCAAATCAAACATCTCCCCCGTTCCATCTAAATTCCTGAAATACAGATTTTTGTCGGAAAATTTCAAAGTACTCCCTAAGTAAGCCCCCAATAAGCCACAAGGCTGCAAAGCAATTTCCATCAAAACCGAATAAGGCATCGTCACCGCCGAATTTTGCTCGTAATACCAAGCATCGGCAGGTACATCGTACTCTGCGTAACAAGTAGCAGGTCGTTTAAAATTATGCCGTTCACCGTCAATTTTTACAATTCTGGAAATAACCTGTAAATCGGTATTCGGCTGGCGAGAAACGGTGCGACCATCGTAAACGGCAAACTCCTCTCCGAAGCATTTGGACAAATCGTCCAAAGCAAAAGTCGTCACGTCTAATTCGTTCATTAGTGCGCCTTCGGAACGGGGGGAAATCGCTACCCCATTGTCCTTTTTGGTGGTCGAATCGGCTACTTCCAGATACCTTGGATTGTCTTTTTCTCTTAATTGTAAACCAAGATTCTCAAAATGTACTGTAACAATACCATCCGAAATAATCTCCAAATCACCAATGACGTAAGGATTAGGAATAAGTCCAATTTCTTTGATTTCTAGTTTGTAAACGAGTTTGGTCGAGTTTTTCGGCGTTACTTGCTTTCGACATCTAACCTTTTGCGGCAAGTCAAAAACGGGTTGATAACGAGCATCTTTCATCAAACGCTGCAATCCCAAATACAACATAAAAAAGCGCAGTAAATTACCGCCACCCTCCGCTTGTAGCGAACCCGCCAACACTTCATCGTCTCGGAAATGACAAGGGAAATACCAATCATCCGCTTTCAAATCCTTTTCCGCAATAATAAGTCCCAAACCGTAGGCCCCACCTCGAATATCGACCGATGTGATACGGTCAATCATCAGGATTTTTTCGGGAGGTAGGCGTAAAGAAGAATTTCGACCATTTAGGTAGTAACTTTCCTCACCAAAACATTTCTCAAAAGCACCATTTATTAAATGTCGTAAGTCTTCGAGTTCAAAAGCCGTTTTTTCCGTTTTTAAAAGGGGCGTAAACGTTCGCTTTTTAGCGTTATTTCTAAGTTCAATTTCTTTATCTGTGTAAACTACTCCTGCTCCACTTTCCAACTCTTCGTCCTTAAAAAATCCAGCACAACCGTTGTCCATTTTCAACACCAATCTATCCTCGACGTAGCAGCGATAGCTAAAGAAAAATAACAGATTTTCGCCATTTCTAACGAAAGAATTGATGGAAATATCATAACGTAGAGTCTGCCCCTCAAACGGTAAATCGTCCACAAAAGTGAGTGTACAATCTAGTAACCGATATACCAAATTCCCCTTATTGGTAAAATCAATCCCCAAATAAGAAATCAATAACAAATCACATTGCCCCGACTCTACAGACACCGCCCAAGGAATTTGTCGGTCGGTCGTAAACCAAGCACCGTGCGGAATATCGTACTCCGTCTGCATGGTCGATGGCTTGTACTCGTGGATTTTACCATTGATGTCCGTCACTCTACTGACCAATAAATACGGATATTTGGGCAGCATGACCCTTCTCGGATAAGTGTCGATTATTTTATATTCGTCTCCAAAAACTTTGGCAATTTTACCATTGGCAAATTCTTCTAAATCTTCCTGCGAAAAGACTATTTTTTTGCCTTTGAGGTGTTCTCCCGTGGAGAAGTCGTAGATTTTTAGGCCGTTTTCGCCGATTTTGTCGGTTGTCAGTTGTCGGTTGTCCGTTATCGGTTGCTCGTTGCTAATGGTTGGTGATAAGGTGGTAGTCATATTATACGGTTGACGATTCACGGTTGACGGTTGACGGTCAGCCGATGATGAATTTTTAGAATTTTGAATTACGTTGGTACTAGAAAGCGTCCTCCCCCTAACCCCCTCCAAAGGGGGAAAGGCTCCGTTTTTCAATTTGACATTGGTGGTTAATTGATTGGCTACTTTTCTTTTACTTAGATGGTTTTGGCTAAATGAGGGATTAGGAGTATTAGTAGATTTTTTTTGAAAATTATTTTGGCTAGTTTCAAATAAAGCTATTTCTTGTACGAATGTTTCCTTTTGCACTCCGTCAGTTTCTTGCACAGCAGCCTCTCCCCCTTTGGAGGGGGGCGGGGGGAGGATTTCAGCGGTCATTTTTTGATGTTTTGCATCAGCAAATTGGTTTTCGATATTTGAAGGTTGCACCCCGATATCTGTCCCGATGTTTGAAGATTGCATCTTCAAACCAATATCCCCAAACCGCTCTCGCATCTCTGCACTCAACAGTCTATTAAAAATCCGCTTACCCCCCACTTCTATTTTTTTCATAAAAGTACGCTTCCCTTCAACTGCTGCACCATTTACAAATAAAGCGGACAAATCTAAATCAACCCCGTGACTAGCCAACTGAGTCAACAGTTCCACAATAGCTTGACTTTCAGATTTGCCTCTATAATCAATGCTAGTGGCTACAAAATCTTGTCCTTTTAGTGCTTCTTTAATCCATCCTGTACAAGTCGCATTCGCCCCAACTTCGATAAAAATCCTAGCCCCTTCGTCATAAACTGTTTGCACCGTTTTCGGAAAGTTGACCTGTTCCACACAAACCTGTGTTGAGTTTTCGGCAATTTTCAGACTATCCAACGGTATTTTACTTTGCGTAATACTCGAATAGAAATCAATCGGCGGTTTTTCCTGTAAGGGGAAATTGTGCATTTTTATCAGACCCGCCCGTTCTTTTTCGCAAAAATGATGGTGGATGATATTTTGAAAAGGAATCTCGACTGTATGACAATTTAACTTTGAGACGATAGCTTGACAGGCTGTTTTATCGCCCGAAATAATGACTTCTTTATTGGTATTAATGAAGGTCAGATAGACATTATCGTGCTGTTCAACCAGTTTTTCAACCGCATCCTTATCAGCTAAAACCACCAGACTCACCCATCGCTTTTTTGCCTCGTCAGAACTAATTTTCCAATGCTCTGCCAATAATTCTAAGTTGCCCGCAAAGCGATTTTTAAAAATAGGAGAATTGCGAAATTCGTTGGTCTCATCCGCACTCCAAACGCCCGTGGAATACCACATACTGCTGCATTCGCCCATGCTGTAGCCAAAGGCTATTTGTGGATTTACTTGAAAAATATCTCTTAGTATGTAGGTGTATGCGGCAGAGAAAAAGACACCCGAAGACATCATGGCAATGGTGTCTTGATAAATGCTATTGCTGGATAACTTCCCGCCGTGCCCGTCTGGGTTATCCAGTAATTTTTCGTTGTTATTCTGCTGCTTTAAATTATCCAGTAATGGGAAATTACTGGATAATGTGGGATACAAATACTGCGAATTCACATATGTATCTAAATCAGGCTGCAAATCTGTGTATCTTTCAAATAAAGAAGGAAATAACTGGAATAAATCTCGCCCTAATCCTTCGTAAGCCGTGGCCGAACCGGGATAAACGAAGGCTACTTTTCCTGTTTTACCCAGGGGATTAGGCGTAAAATAACTGCCTTTGGGCGTTTTTATCGCTTTGCCATTTTTGAAAGCAGTTGACAGTACTTTTTGGAAAAATTGAATTTCTGATTGGAGGGCTTTTTTACTTTTGGCAACTAACGCTATCGTATAAGTCGCTTGTTTTCCGTTTACTTTCGCAAAGAACTGTTGAGCTAAATCCGTTAATGTATTTTTGGTGTCAACTGCTATTTCTAACGCCGATAATTGTTGCAATAAAGCTTGTTCGTTTTCTCCTTTTAGAAGAAATAGCTTTTGTGGCATCAAAGTGTCGGACATTTTTTTTGACGCTGAAGGACGCTGACTGGTTATGACTTTTTTATGTTCTCCTAACATTTCTTTGTATGACGAGTCGATGTTTGAAGATTGTATCTTCAAACCAATATTTCTTCCATTGATAACAGTTTCTCGTTGTTTATCCAACCAAGGTCGCACCATATTTTTTCCATTCGGTAAAAAACGATGATGAATACACAAAGCGGTTTTTAATAAATCTGCCATACCTTTTGCTGCGCTCGTATTGCCAAAATTTTCAGTAGCATCAAAAGTATTTTTATTTACTTCAGAAGTAGTATTTACAAAACCATTTAAAATGGAGTAAACGTTATCCTCTTTAGCTTTTTCCACACTTTTCAAAACAATCGCACCTGCCCCTTCCCCAAAAATCTGCCCAGCTTGCTGCTGATTGCGCAACAAAACATTTTCCAAACCGCCCGCAAAGTCCACTCCACCAACAACCACCGCCTCTACCTCACCCAAAGCCAACATATTCTGCGCAATCTCAATCGCTTTAAACACCGAATTTTCGCCTTCCGAAACGGTAAACGCTGGCCCATTAAAATCCCACAAAGCGGCAATACGACTCGCCATAATATTGCCGACAAAACTGGTGTGCTGACTGGGCGTTTGCGAGCCTTCTCGGAAGTACGCAGCATCTTTGCATTGTTCCTCTAAAAGCGTCAATTCTTCTTCGGTTAATTGGATACCGCTTTTTTCTAAAGCTGCCTTTAATTGCCAAGTCACATCCCACCGAGCCAAATAATGATGAATCGCCAATTCGGATTCCATCGCAATCAATACCGCCACATTTTGACTTTCGGACAATCCCGCATCTTTGATAGCATTGTCGGCTACTTTTAAAATTAAGGCTTGTTGGGGCTCTAAAGTTTCGGCTTCTTTTGGCTGGATTTTATAGCGCAATAAGTCAATTTCAAAATTGTCAATGTAAGCCCCTTTCGGAGCTTTGCCATCCACGAAACCGTATTTTTTCAACAAGGACTCATTCGCATCAAAACCTTTCCAACGTTCCGCTGGCAAATCTCGAAAATCTCGTTTACCGTAATAAATGGTTTGGTAAAATTCCTCTAAAGAAGTAGCACTTCCAAAATGAGCATCCATGCCGACAATGGCGAGTTGGTTGTCTCCGATAGCTATCGGAGTCGGTTGTCGGTTATCTATTGCCACCTTTACACCTTTGAACCTTTGAACCTCTGAACCTTCTAAAACCACCATATGCGCATTCGTTCCTCCAAACCCAAAAGAATTAATCCCCGCTTGGCGATTCTTACTAGTCCATTTGGTGGGTTCAAGAATCATCTGTCCTCGACCAATTTTGCCATTTTTGGAATGCAAGGCTTTTTCTAAATTAATATTTGGTGGAATAATTTCTTTTTCAAAAGCCAACAGCACTTTTAACAGACCTGTCATCCCCGCCGCCGTCAGCAAATGTCCCATATTCGACTTTACGGAACCCAATAGCGGCTGCGTTTCGTAAGGTTCAAAAAAGTCAGCAATGGAGTTGAGTTCGGTTTTGTCGCCCAAAGGAGTTCCCGTGGCGTGGCACTCTAAATAAGAGGTATTTTGCGGTAAAATTTCGACCAAATCATAAGCTCTTTCAAAAGCTAATTTCTGTCCTTTCGGATGTGGGCTTAGCAAAAATTTTCCTCGCCCGTCGTTGGATAAACCGATACCACCAATTACGCCTAAAATGGTATCTCCATCTCGTTGGGCATCCGCCAATCGTTTCAAAACGACCATCCCCGCCCCTTCGGAAGAAACCAATCCAGCAGACTCTTTATCTAAGGGTACAAACTTATCCCCGTGCGGTGCATAGGCATGGAAAATCGAAAAACCCATGTGAATAAACAACTGGTCGGAAGCACAAACTGCCCCCGCTAACATCATATCAGCTTTGCCCAATTGTAGCTCATCACAAGC
>JBCCQK010000391.1:0-8271 GCA_039024375.1 Bacteroidota bacterium | reverse complement strand
CTAGAACTTATTGTAACTGCTTAGCACTATTTTTTATCATAAAGCTCATAAAGTCTATAAAGTTTTTTCTAATGCTAGTCTTGACAATTTTTGAGCAGTAGTCTTGACTATTCTGTGCTATCTAAGCATTTTCAATTGAAAGTGGTAAGTAGTCACAACTCATCAATCTTTTACAAAGTTAGAATAACTAAACGAACTTCTCTGCTTGAACAGATTGGCTAATAAAAAAGGTCTCGGCGAAAAACATCACCAAGACCTCTCTGTTTTAAGTTTCTATAAAAGCAGGAACATGACCTGCCGTCCAAGTCATAAGTGAATGACCTACAAAAATCTTGTCATCCTGTAACTAACTTTACTCCCCTTGCTTCTCCATCTTTTGCTTCGCCCGATTCGCTCGCTGCATTGGATTCTCCCCTGCTGTTTGTCCTCGACCAAAACGACGAGATTTGAACAACTCAAACTTGCTCTTCTGCTGACGACGTGGGTAATAATTATTGCTAACATTGGTGTCGGCTGTTTCCAAAAATGGGTCTAGCATTATCTCCTTTACTTCCTTATCCATTACAAAAACTTTGGTAACCGAAGTTTGGTCCATCCGCCAAATCTCTGCTGGAATTTTTTGTACTTCGGTCGTGCCGTCCATAAATTCAAACTGGACAATAATGGGCATCGGCATACCACCGACGTTACTAAAAGTAATCTCGTAGTAATTTTTCCCATCATTTAGTAAGGCCTTTTCTGATTCCGATAGATTACTCAAATAACGTTGATAATCTTCTTCGTCGAGAATGGTTTCCTGCAGCGGGTCGTATTCGGTATAAAAATCCCTTAGGCTCGTGTCTTCTTCGTCGTACGTTTTAGCAATTTCTTTTTCGTTTCGAATACTACCAATTCTCCGAGGCGCTTTTTCCCTTTCCACTCTAGCTAAAGCATTTTCGATGGCTGGATTTTTAGAATCCAATTTGAAGTATTGAATATCGTCAATAGCAATATCTACGTTATCAGTTGTGTAAAACCAGCCTCGCCAAAACCAATCCAAATCTGTTCCCGAAGCATCTTCCATTGTTCGGAATAAATCGGCTGGTGCAGGATGCTTGAATGCCCAACGTTGTGCGTAGGTTTTAAAGGCGTGGTCAAATAACTCTCGTCCTAAAATCGTTTCTCGCAAGATATTCAAACCTGCGGCGGGCTTGCCATAGGCATTATTACCAAACTGAAAAATAGATTCCGAGTTGGTCATAATGGGTGTCATATTGTTTTTATCGCCACTCATGTAATCTATCATAGACTTTGCTGGGCCTCTTCGAGAAGGGTAGTCACGCTCCCACTGTTCTTGGGCCAAATACTGCACAAAAGAATTAAGACCTTCGTCCATCCAGGTCCATTGCCGTTCGTCGGAGTTCACAATCATGGGGAAAAAGTTATGCCCCACTTCGTGAATAATCACACCAATGTGGCCATACTTCATTCTAGCCGTGTAAGTATCATCATCGTTACAGCGACCATAGTTGAAGCAAATCATTGGATATTCCATACCCATACTTCCATCAATTGACCAAGCAACGGGATAGGGATAATCGAAGGTGTAATGAGAATACCATTTCAAAGTATGGGCTACTGCTTTGGTCGAATACTTGCTCCATAAACAATCTCCCTCTTTGGTCCACATAGACATTGCCATCGCCGTTTTACCATTTTTCAACGGTACACCTAGGGCGTCCCAAATGAATCTCCGAGAAGTAGCGAAAGCAAAGTCTCGAACGTTGTCCGCTTTGAATTTCCAAGTCTTGGTCTTATCCGACCTCCCCTTCATTCTTTCGTCTGCTTCTTCCAGTGTAGCAATGGTCACTGGGTTGACAGATTCGTTTTTAGCTTTTTCTAGGCGCTTTCTCTGCGTTCGGGTAAGAACATCTTTGCTATTCTGTAATTCACCCGTAGCGGCTACTAAATGGTCCGCAGGGACTTTGATTTCTACTTCGTAGTTGCCGAAGGGTAAAGCGAACTCTCCCCTACCCAGAAACTGTTTGTTCTGCCAGCCTTCTTTATCGTCATAGACACACATTCTTGGGAAGTACTGAGCAATGACGTAAACGTTATTATCATCTTCGGGGAAGTTTTCGTAGCCCGAGCGACCGCCAATTTCTTGGGTGTTATTGATATTATACCACCACTTAATCTTAAAGGTATAGCTACCCTTTGACGTTAAGGGCTGTGCTAAATCAATCCGCATCATTGTCCGATTAACGGTATAATCCAACGCTTTTCCATTCGCATCCTGCACGTAATCAATTTTAAATCCACCATCAAAAGTGGGTGTTAGTCTCGAAATACCTCGAATATCCATCCTATCACGAATGGAATTAGGTCTTGTTTTATACGTATCCGAATCCTTAGCACGCATATTTTGGTCGAGCTGTACCCACAGATATTCTAGTTGGTCGGGGGAATTATTGGTATAGGTAATCGTTTCTTCACCGTACAATCTGCGTTGGTCGTCATCAATTTCTATCTTCATTTTATAGTCCGCTTGCTGTTGCCAATAAGCGTGTCCAGGAGCACCAGCAGCATTTCGGTAAATATTGGGAGTTGGTAATTCTTGTCCTAATTGCCGAAATTTATTGTCATTAATATTCTTTTGAGCATAAAGAAAGAGACCTGTTAAGGCAAAAGAAAAGACTAATAACAGCCTTTTAGTACTACATCTAGTGAGCATTCTTAATAATGTTTAGGAGTGATTTAATTAAAGTTTCAAAGATAAAATACGATTCTGATTAGAATTTGTATTCGAGTTGACTTGATGTTCCACGTGGAACATTGCGAAGAATTTTTACTATCTTATATAATTAAACGGAATAATTGTTCTTGTGTTTAATGGGAATGTTCCACGTGGAACATTGAAAAAGTCTTACATTTAATACGTTGCCTCTGGAAATTATATAGGGAAAAATTTCCTGAAAACGCTAGACTTTGATTAAACTATCCAAGTTTAGTAAACGTTTTCGCCAGTCGGCACTAATGTTCCACGTGGAACATTAAAAAAAGCCTTTCTAATTTGATTTCTAGAAAGGCTTTTTAATCTCATTTTAATTAAGGAATGTATCTATTAAAGCGATAAAAGATGGTCTTTAAAGTCTTCGAAATTGGGTTCCATAAACTTCGCCACCTTTTTCTTATTAGCTAATACAGCTAGCCTTTCTGGAATTTCGATTGATTGATTCAATACTTTTTCTACCTCGTCAATGAATTTTGAAGGGTGGGCCGTCTCTAATATTACACCTCGATGGGTCTTATTCTTTTGTAAATACTCTTTTAATGCTAAATATCCGACTGCTCCATGGGTGTCAATTACGTAGTTGTAACGGTCATAAACTTCCTTTACGCCTACTCTAGTTTGAGCATCGTCGTAAGCGTAGCCAGAAATGTTTTCCTTCATAACCCCCCATTCTGATTGGTATAAATCTAGCATCCTAGCAAAATTAGAAGGATTTCCAACGTCCATAGCGTTAGAAATTGTGGCTACGGATGGTCTTGGCGTGTAGGTTCCCGAAGCTAAATATTCGGGAACAACGTCGTTTGCGTTGGTGGCGGCAATGAAATGATGGATGGGTAAACCCATTTTTTGGGCTAAAAGACCAGCCGTCAGATTGCCAAAATTGCCACTAGGAATACAAAATGCGGTTTTCTTTCTCGTTTTTTCTAATTGTTTAAATGCTTCAAAGTAGTAGAAAGACTGAGGAATTAATCGAGAAATATTAATAGAATTGGCGGAACTAAGTCGCAGATGCGTTCGGCATTCTTTATCTAAAAATGCCTTTTTAACCAAAGCCTGACAATCATCGAACGTTCCATTGACTTCCAAAGCACTAATATTGTGCCCCAAAGTGGTCAATTGCTTTTCTTGTAAGTTCGAGACTTTACCACTTGGATATAAAATAATTACTTCAATGCCCAGCGTTTGATAGAATCCAGCAGCTACTGCTCCGCCCGTATCTCCCGAAGTGGCTACCAAAATGGTTAGTTTTCGGTCTTCTCCTCGATTAAAATAGCTCATTAGCTGCGCCATAAATCGAGCACCGAAGTCTTTAAACGCTAAAGATGGACCGTGAAAAAGTTCTAAAATATGGTACTGTTCATCCAAAGAAACGATGGGCGCTGGAAAGGTAATAGATTGCTCAATGATTTTTTTGAGGTCTTTATCGGGGATGGCACTAGCTAATAAGGTCTTGGTTACTTTGTAAGCAATTTCTTGAAAGGAATATTTGGAAATATTTTGGATAAAATATTTCGGTAAAGCTGGAATTTTTTCGGGCATAAATAGCCCATTATCTTCGGGCAACCCTTTAAAAACCGCTTCTTTTAAATCAACAAATTGATTGGGACTTTTGGTACTGTACAGTCTCATGGAAGTATAGTTAAAACGAAAACCTCCAAAGTCACCGAGATTTTGGAGGTTTGGTCGAAGTAAATTAGAGGCTACATCAAAATCGCTCCTTCTTGATTGATGGTCGAAATGAATAGCTGATTTTCTATTTTGTTATCGTTGAATACTTTTTGCATGGCTTCCCCTGCTCGCTCGGCGATGAGGCTATTAGCGCTCAAAGCAAAAATGGAAGGACCCGCACCCGAAATACTACAGCCCAAAGCGCCCGCTTTTAATGCTGCTTCTTTGACCTCGTAGAAATGTGGAATGAGTTGTGCTCGTTGTGGTTCGACAATTACATCGTTCAAAGCTCGGCTAATTAAATCTAAATCGGAACGGTATAAACCAACGATTAGTGCGCCCAAATTACCCGTTTGCATTACCGTTTTTTTAAGGGTCGTTGTGTTACTCAGAACTGCTCTTGCATCTCTCGTAAGTATCTTGACGTGTGGATAAACGACCGTCACTTGCAAACCCGTAGGCGTAACTAGTTTATGTACATCTAAAGTTGCATTGTCCCGAATCAGTAACATACCGCCCATTAAAGACGGGCCAACATTATCGGCGTGATAAGCGCCGTCCGCAATTTCTTCTCCTGCGACGGCAAAGGGTAATAATTCCCGTTTGGTTAAAGGTCGCTTTAGCAGCTCGTTGATAATCATTACGCCCGCTGCGGCACTGGCGGCACTTGACCCAAGTCCACTGCCAAAAGGCATTTTCTTTCTAATCTCCAATTCAATCCCTCGCTTCTCTTCGCCTAAATGTTCGAGCAATCGTTGGGCAGCGAAGCCCGCCGTATTTTTTTCTACGTCGTAGGGGAGCTTCCCCTTATCGCCCGTAATTTTCGTAATCCTTAGACCTGGCTTATCTACAATTCGACCAACAATTTCGTCACCCGGCTTATTTAAGGCAAAGCCTAGTATATCATAGCCACAGGCTACATTGGCGACGCTCGCTGGAGCAAAAACTTTTATTCCTACTTTACTCATTTTTTGCTGTTAAAATTCGTGGTTTAAAAGAATTTTATTAACGAATAGTAAAACTTTTAAATTTGGACTTTTTAATTTTAATATGTTGATTATCAATTATTTATGTTGTTTAGCTGTAAGTTTTCAATAGTGGCTCGTTAGGAGATGAGCAGATAATTATTTTAAGTTTGATGACTTAAAATATCGGTGTCCGATGTATCAAGTCTCCAGACTTGATACGGATATCCGCAGGTCTCCCGACCTGCATTAAGTACTTACGTTTAGCCGTGTTTGCTAATCAACTAAATTTATTTTAAATAATTCCCAATCTTGATAATCTCCGCAAAAACACCCGCTGCTGTTACTTCCGCACCCGCTCCGGGTCCTGTAACCACCAATGGTCGCTCTCTATATCTTTCCGTCGTAAAAACAATCATGTTGTCACTTCCACTCAGTCCATAAAATGGATGTTCGGGACCAACGCCTTCTAAAACGATGGACGCTTGACCATTTTCCAGTTTAGCTATCATTCTCAACACTTGACCTTTATCGGCGGCGGCCCGTCGCATGCTTTCAAAATAGTCGTCCGCTTTTTCAATTTCGACCATTAGTTCTGCTACCGTCGCCGCATCGTTACAGGCTTGTGGTAAAATATTTTGAATATTGACATGTTCCGGTTCCATCGCCAAGCCCGTTTCTCTAGACAATATGATGAGCTTTCGACGAACGTCTAGACCACTTAGGTCTTCTCTTGGGTCGGGTTCGGTATAACCTTTTTCTTTCGCCGCTTTTACAATTTCACTAAACTTCGTCCCCTCGACGAAGGAGTTGAAAATGAACGAAAGCGAACCGGATAGAACGCCTTCAATTTTGATAATTCTGTCGCCGCTATTTATCAAATCGTTGAGCGTCGAAATGACGGGAAGTCCCGCACCAACGTTCGTTTCGTAAGCAAATTGTACGCCTCGCTTTTCGGCAGTCTGTTTCAGCATTTGGTACTGAGCGAACGAAGAAGACGTAGCTATTTTGTTAGGCGTAGAAATCGAAATACTATTATTCAAAATATCTTCGTAGTATTTATCAATTTCTTTATTGGCCGTATTGTCGATGAAAATGGTATTCGACAAGTTGAGCGTTTTCATCTTTTTAATAAACCCAGCAAACGAGGTCTTTTCTGCGGAAGCAGCAAGGCTTTTTTTCCAATTATTCAAATCAATGCCTTCCTCGTTGAAGAGCATTTTTTTGCTATTGGACATGCCGATTATCTTAATTTCAACCGATTGTTTTTCTTTCAAATAGGCCGCTTGCTCTTTGATTTGTTTGATGAGTGTGCTACCAATTAGTCCAACGCCAATCATAAAAAGGTGAATTTCTTTGGTATCGGACAAAAAGAAGGAAGCGTGTAAGGCGTTTAGTGCTTTCGCTTCGTCTGATTTATTTATAACTACGGATATATTCAATTCCGAAGACCCCTGTGCAATGGCAATGGCGTTGATGCCATTTTTTCCGAGCGAACGGAAAAGACGACCCGAAATTCCTGGTTGGTAGCGCATATTTTCTCCGATAATGGCCACTACCGATAAGTCATTTTCTACTTTGATGGGAATGACCAAATTGGAACGCATCTCGTACTCAAATTCTTTCTCTACTGCTTTTTTGGCTTTTTTAGCATCTTTGGGTTGCACAGCAAAACTAATGGAATACTCCGAAGACCCTTGTGTAATCAAAATAATGTTGATTTTTGCTTTGGCTAAAGCATTGAATAGGCGACCCGCTGTACCAGGAACGCCAAACATGCCACTACCCGAAAGGGTCAATAAGGAAATGTCCCCAATGGAAGAAATTCCTTTTACGGCTGGGCCATCTTCGTCTTTCTTATTAGAAATATACGTTCCACCGAACGATGGATTAAACGTATTTTTAATATAGATGGGAATATTTTTTGTGAATGCGGGTTGAATGGTTGGGGGATAAATGACCTTTGCACCGAAATGAGACATCTCCATCGCCTCTCCGTAAGTCATGGTTGGAATGGTGAATGCTTTTTTCACTTTTCTTGGGTCCGTCGTCAATACCCCATCTACGTCTGTCCAGATTTCAATGGCTTCCGCTTCGAGCCCCGCTGCCAATAAAGCAGCGGTGTAGTCCGAACCGCCTCGGCCCAAAGTAGTCGTTAGCCCACCCTTGTCAGCAGCAACAAAGCCCGTTACTACTTGTATGTTATCCACATTATCGTAATAAGCTTTTATTTTCTCGTAGGTTAGTTCTAAATCCACGGTTGCTGCTCCGAAGTTTTTGTCCGTTACGATAATATTTCGAGCGTCTAAATAGTCTGCAGGCAGCCCGTGTAAAGTCAAAGCGTTTGCAATAATGTAATTGGAAGTACGCTCGCCAAAACTCAATACGTAGTCCATTGTTCTAGGCGAAGCCTCACGGACTAGAAAAATTCCGTGCAATAAATTTTTGAGCGTTTTGTTGTTCTCTTTTAAGCCTTTCAAAACGGCCTTCTCCGTATCCGTTTTCAGTAAGTCCTTCGCTGCTTGAATATGTCGTTCACAGAATTCCTCGAATAAGTTTAAGTACGACTCGTCTGCGTCGGCCGCTTTGTTGGCCATGGCAATTAAAGCATCAGTTACGCCGCCGAAAGCTGAGCAAACCATCGTAAAGTGCTCTTCCTGTTCTTGATAAGTTTTCAATATGTCGATTATTTGCCTAATCCGTTCTGGTTTGGCTACGGACGAACCACCAAATTTTAATACTTTCATTATGTTGATAAAATGTGCAAAACAGCTCGAATACTAAAAAATTATTAACCGTTTGCTGTGGATAATTGTAACTACTTTTCTTTTCTACGTAACTGACTGATAATGTTTTAAAAAATTG
>JBCCQK010000390.1:0-8299 GCA_039024375.1 Bacteroidota bacterium | reverse complement strand
TAATATAAATAAAATAAAAGGGCTTTTTGTCACAAATTATACAACCAAAAAACTAATTATTTTATTTCGTTATATTTAATCGATTTCATATCAGCTTATTAATTAGTAAAAGAGCAAGCAAATAGAAAATAAAAAAATGTTTACTGTCACATAAATATTAATCTCCACTAATTCTTAATTACTCTACTAAAAGAAGTAAACGTGACATGGTAAAAAGCTTTCGTATATAAATAATCAAATATACTTTAATTTTGTGTCGCTAAGGTTAAGCAAAATTCTTAGGACTTCTTCGTTCACAATTTCAACTACAAAGACCTATATTGTGGCTTTCTATTTCCTTTACTACTATTACCTAAAATTTGCTACATGATTAAAGTTATCCGACTAAGTTTGCCAACTATTCCTTTTGCCATTGCAGCGCACCTTATTGAAACAGCGGACGGACCTATCCTACTGGAAACAGGGCCACACTCGACTTTATCCAGTTTGGAAAAAGGACTAGAAATGTATGGCTATAAAATGCAAGATATTCAGCACGTTTTCTTAACGCATATTCACCTTGACCACGCAGGGGCAGCTTGGGCGTTCGCCGAACACGGTGCAACGATATACATGCACCCTTTTGGAAAAAAACACATGGTGGACCCTTCCAAGTTATACGCTTCGGCCAAAATGATTTATCAAGATAAGATGGATATGCTTTGGGGGCAATTGAACCCAATCCCCGAAACTCAAATCGTCACGGTCGAAAATGATGACAGTTTTGAAATCGGTGGTCAAAAGATTGTCGGTTGGCACACACCTGGTCATGCCGTCCACCACATTGCCTATCAAATTGGCCAAGATTTAATTGCAGGAGACGTTGCGGGTGTTAAAATTGGTGATAAGGGGATGATTGTTCCTCCCTGTCCCCCACCCGACATCAACCTCGAAGATTGGATGAGTTCAATTCAATTAATTGAAAATTTGGACATTGAAACCATTTATTTATCGCATTTTGGAAAAGTAACTGATTTAGTGAATCATCTGACGGCGTTAAAAGCCACCTTATGGGATTGGGCTAATTGGATGCTTCCTCATTATCAAGCCAATACGCCACCACAAGAAGTCATTCCAAAATTTGCAAAATATGTCAACCAACAACTATTGAATCACAGTGTCCCCGAAAAGGAACTGATTGTTTACGAAAGTTCTAATCCAAGTTCGATGAGCGTGTTTGGGTTGTATCGGTATTGGAAGAAACGAGGGGTTTAGAGGTGGCATTGGCAGTATGCAGTGGCAGTGTTACAACGGGAAACAGCAGACAAAGGCAGTAACCATAATAGAAAAAATACCATCTTGAAAGAACTACCAGAAGATTTTTTAGCACAAATAAAAAAGGACATTCCACACGAAGAAGAGGCGTTCAAAACTGCACTACAACGAACCGCCCCAACGAGTGTTCGGTACAATTCAGAGAAAGTAACTTCACCAGATACGTCATTGGAAGCCGTAGTTTGGAACGCTAGTGGTCGGTACTTGCCCCAGAGGCCCATTTTTACCCTAGACCCCGCTTTTCACGCTGGTGCCTACTACGTGCAAGAGGCGTCCTCTATGTTTGTTGGAACTGCTCTACGGCAACATACAGAACCAAACCAAGCCCTTACAGTTTTGGATTTATGCGCTGCGCCTGGCGGAAAAAGTACGCTACTGCTAGATACACTTAACTCGGATAGCTTATTGGTAAGCAACGAAGTAATCAGCAGCCGCTACCGTATTCTACAAGAAAATCTGCGTAAATGGGGCTCGCCGAACGTCGCAATCACTAACCATGACCCCAAAGATTTTCAAGATTTAGAGGAGTTTTTTGACGTTATTCTAATTGATGCTCCTTGTTCGGGGGAAGGATTGTTTCGTCGAGACGAAAAAGCAATAGCTGAATGGTCGCTCAACCACGTGGCACTGTGTGGCGCACGGCAGCAAAGAATTTTTAGAGACGCCTTGCCTTTGCTAAAATCCGATGGTCTACTTATTTACTGCACCTGTACGTATAACTCGACCGAAAACATGGATAACGTTGCTTGGTTGACGAATCAGTATTCCCTACAATCGCTGTCTGTGGATGTAGCAGAGCGTTGGTCCATAGCGGAGAAGCAAGAGCAAAATTGTTTTGGGTATCAATTTTACCCACACCGAGTGAAAGGGGAAGGCTTTTTTTTAAGTATCTTTAAAAAATTAGCGGTTAACACACCCTCCATTTTTGTTGGAAAAAAATTTAAGAAGCAAAGAACTAACTTTCGGAGTCTGAAGCGAATTTCTAGAGAAAAATTACTAGCATTAGGAAATTGGGTTAATAATATTTTTCAATTCGATTTTTACGAGACTACCAGCGAAACCGTACTGGCTTTACCGAAACATTTAGTGCCTGCTTTTTTACAATTAGACAAAGCGTTGAAACGCAAACAGTTTGGGATACCAATTGGCAAATTCAAACGAAATAATTTTATTCCGTCGTACCATTTGGCGTTGAGTACTATTATTCATCCCAACTTACCAACTATAGAAGTAAATAGAAAAGAGGCACTTCTCTTTTTGAAAAAGGAAAAAATGAATATACAGCCAACACAACGAGGCTGGTTGTTAGTCCAGTACAAAGGACTTAATTTAGGCTGGATAAAAGTTATCCCAGGGCGCATTAATAATTATCTACCCAAAGAACTTAGGATTCGAATGGATATTGAATGAAGCAGCTCACGCGTTTAAACTTTTGTTAAATAGGTATTTCAGCATTGTAGATAGCCTTTGCTACAGATATTTTTATACTTTACCGACTGTTCACTAAAAAATAAGAATCATGAAAAATTTACCCTTATTCATTGTTGCGTTGTTCGTCTTATTTACTGCTTGCGGAGAGGATGACAGTACAGAAATTAGCCTTCGCTACGATGGCCCCAATCAAACTGCGCCCCTGTTGCAGGGAGATACCTACGAAGCAGCCGCTCGTTTCCCCGCTACTATCACCCGTGATTATATAGGTCAAAGGTTGACCCAGGTATCTTATTATATGACCGGCATACCACTACAAACTTCCCTAAAAATTTACAGTGGAGGCACAGAAGATATGCCCGGGCAGGTGGTTTACGAAGCTAGCCTAACGGGAAGTATTACTCAAAATTCTTTTAACGAACATACCTTATCGACGCCCCTAGGAATTACGGGAGAGGATTTGTGGATAAGCATTCGTTTTCGGCAAAACCGCACCTTGCAAACTATTGGCTGCGACCCTGGACCGACTGTAACCAACGGCGATTGGTTATTCCGAGAATCGGACGGACGTTGGCTTCCATTCTCTCAGCGAACCCCAGAGAGTATTAATTGGAATATCCGTGGTATTGTGGAATTGTAAGCCAATTTTTTTGCTAGCCATCGTAATTCATTCCCAATTTGTTAGGTATTTACCCCTTTAAGGTAGTAAATTTGCCTACCTAACTTAAGTATACCTTACCAAATTAAGTGATTAGTAATTAGTTGGCTAGTGACTAGCAATGAGAAGCATCAACTTCCGAAACTTTGTCACTCCTAAAAACTTTCACGATTATAACTTCATAGTATTTTTTATTCAATAGTTTAGTAGCACAAGGCCTTCCAGTCCATAAAGGCCGGAAGGTCTCTACTCAAGCGTTAATATATCTTAGGAACTTGTAAAAATAATCTGTAGCAGCTTTCTAAATCATGTCAAGCGTAACATAGTTTTAGATTCATAACTTTACATTTTAAACCAGCCCGCACAGTAGTCTGGCGGGTTCTAACTTTCCAACAGGTACATTTTCAATCAAAACAGCAGAAAAGTGGCAGCAAAAACATTATTCGACAAGATTTGGGACGCACACGTGGTGCAGGAAATTCCCGACGGCCCATCGGTACTGTACATTGACCGACATTTGATTCACGAGGTGACTAGCCCACAAGCATTCAATGGACTTAATCGACGCGGTTTGAGTGTGCTCCGTCCTAATCAGACGGTAGCTACGCCCGACCACAACGTACCTACCATTAATCAAGATAAGCCCATCTCGGACCAATTATCTAAATTCCAAGTAGATACATTGCATAAAAATTGTGCAGAACATAATATTGACCTGTATGGTCTAAATACTGACTATCAAGGAATTGTCCACGTCATGGGGCCGCAATTGGGGGTTACCCAACCAGGAATGACCATCGTTTGTGGTGATAGTCACACTTCGACGCACGGCGCTTTTGGCTGCATTGCCTTCGGTATTGGAACTAGTGAGGTAGAAATGGTATTGGCGACGCAGTGTATTATGCAGCCAAAGCCTATGAAAATGCGTATCAACGTCAACGGTCAATTGAAACCCAACGTATCTCCGAAAGATGTGATTTTGTATATTATCGCTAAATTAACTGCGGCGGGCGGAACGGGTTACTTCGTGGAATATGCGGGTAACGTTTTCCGAGAAATGTCCATGGAAGGTCGAATGACGGTCTGTAATATGAGTATTGAAATGGGAGCCCGAGGTGGTTTGATTGCTCCCGACCAAAAGACCTTTGATTTTGTAAAAGGCAAAAAGTATGCGCCAAAAGGGGCGGATTATGACGCTGCTTTGACGAAGTGGAAAACGCTTTATACGGACGATGATGCCGTGTTCGACGAAGAAATTCATTTCGACGCTGCCGACATCGAACCCATGATTACTTTCGGTACTAATCCAGGTATGGGCGTAAAAATAACGGGGAAAATTCCCGACTTATCTAGCATTGATACTAGCGAGCAACCTTCTTTCCAGAAATCCATGAACTACATGGGCTTCAATGCTGGGGATACGATGATTGGTAAACCCGTTGATTACGTCTTCATTGGTAGCTGTACGAACGGACGGATTGAAGATTTGCGAGTAGTAGCCGATTACGTTAAGGGGAAGCAAAAAGCGGCGAACGTTACGGCTTGGATTGTTCCTGGTTCCAAAGAAGTAGAACGTCAAGCGATTGCTGAAGGGATTGTTGATACACTGGAAGCGGCCGGTTTCCAAATGCGACAACCCGGTTGCTCTGCCTGTCTGGCCATGAATGATGATAAAATTCCCGCGGGGAAATACGCCGTTTCAACGTCCAACCGAAACTTCGAAGGACGTCAAGGTCCGGGCGCCAGAACGATGTTGGCCAGCCCATTAACGGCCGCCGCAGTTGCCGTAGCGGGAAAGGTTGTTGACCCAAGAGCCGTTTTGGTTTAGTCAATGGATACTAGTCACTGGATGCTAGATACTGGATGCTAGCTATTAGTGACCAAACATGACATCCAGCGACCAGAATCCAGAATCAAAAAATTAAAAAATGCCAGTAGCAAAATTTGAAAAACTAACGTCCACAGCAGTTCCATTGCCCATTGAAAATGTGGACACAGACCAAATAATTCCCGCCAGATTTCTGAAAGCCACTACTCGAGATGGTTTTGGTGAAAACTTATTCAGAGATTGGCGCTACGATAAGCAAGACAACCCAATTCCCGATTTTGTGATGAATAACTCTATTTACGGTGGCCAAATTCTGGTCGGCGGTAAAAACTTCGGTTGTGGGTCGAGTCGAGAGCACGCCGCTTGGGCCGTGGGAGATGCGGGCTTCAAAGTGGTCGTGTCGAGCTTTTTTGCCGATATTTTTAAAAATAACGCTTTGAACAACGGCATTCTTCCCATTACCGTGAGTGAGGAATTTTTACAAACCATTTTCTCGGAAATCGAAGCTAACCCAAAAGCTACGTTCCAAGTGGATTTGGAAAATCAGACCTTTACCATTGACGCCACGGAACAGAGCGTTTCTTTTGATATTAATGGTTACAAAAAGGAGTGTCTGCTAAACGGCTACGACGACATTGACTATTTGTTGAATATCAAGGATAAGATTGAGGCGTTTGAGCTGGCGAGGTAAGCGGTAGGAAGCAGTTGTGGATAATTTAAGTTCAGACGCATAGCTAAAAATTGTTTTATTGTTGTATTGCTATATTGTTGTTCGAATACCTTAACGAACAGTAATCTAGCAATACAATAGTTCATATTTCAACGCTTCCAAACTAACCCTTCTGACTACCTTCGCTGCCCCGACATTCCTTTTCTACTCACTAACTTCCAACTTTTAAACATGAGAATTACCATCATGGACACTACGCTGCGAGACGGCGAACAGACCTCGGGCGTATCCTTCACGGCCAGTGAAAAATTGCACATGGCTAAACTTTTATTGGAAGAATTGAAGGTCGATAGAATCGAGATTGCCTCTGCGGGTGTGTCCGACGGAGAGAAAGAAGGGGCTAAGCGAATTTTGGACTGGGCAGCGAAAAACGGTTTTCACCAGCAAGTAGAAATTCTAGGTTTTGTAGATAATAACCGTTCGCTGGATTGGATTCAAGAAGTAAACGGAAAAGTAATAAACCTACTTTGCAAAGGGTCTCTTCGACATTGTACTAAACAACTGCGCAAAACCTTAGCGGAACACGTTCGAGACATTAAAGAAGTTATTGCCAACGCCAAAGAGAAAGGCATCATAGTCAATATTTACCTCGAAGACTGGTCCAATGGGATGCGTACTTCTCCCGAATACGTTTTTGAACTCATTGAAAATTTACGACACGAAGGGGTTAATCGCTTTATGCTACCCGATACCTTAGGCATTCTGAATCCCGAACAGAGTTATTTGTTTTCCAGAGAAATGATTCAGCGCTTTCCCAGATTACACTTCGACTTCCATTCGCACAACGATTACGATTTAGCAACGGCGAACGTCTATTCTGCTATTCAAGCAGGTATGGACTGTATTCACACAACGATGAATGGTTTAGGTGAACGGGCAGGAAATGTACCACTTTCGAGTGTAGTTGGCGTCGTCAACGACCATTTAAAAGAACATTCCCTCAATATTGACGAAAGCAAACTGTTCTCCGTTAGCAAAATTGTTGAATCTTTTTCGGGCATCCGTATTCCGGGCAACAAACCCATTATTGGCGGCTTTGTTTTTACACAGACCAGCGGTATTCACGCCGACGGAGACAACAAGGACAACCTATATCACAATGACCTAAAGCCCTCTCGCTTCAATCGGAAACACGAGTACGCTTTGGGAAAATTGGCAGGCAAAGCCAGTATCAAAAAGAATCTAGAGGAATTAGGCATCGAACTAGACGTTGATTCGATGAAAAAAGTGACCAAACGGATTAATGAATTGGGCGACCGCAAGCAAATGGTTACCAAAGAGGACCTACCTTATATCATATCCGATGTGCTGAAAAGTGCGCAAATTGCTCAAAAAATTAAGATAAAGAATTACGCCCTTTCCGTTGCCGCTGGACTCCAATCCGTCGCTACTTTGAGTATTGAAATCAATGGGAAAACTTACGAAGAAACCGCCTCGGGAGACGGTCAATACGATGCCTTCATGAAAGCACTATACCGCATTTACGACGGTTTGGGTAAAGACTATCCAAGTCTCGTTGACTACAACGTTATTATTCCACCGGGCGGACGAACCGAAGCACTCTGCCACACTACCATTACTTGGCAACTACAAAACAGGCAATTCAAAACTAACGGCCTAGATAGTGACCAAGCAATAGCAGCCATCAAGGCGACGATTAAAATGCTGAATATCATTGAGTTAGATATGAGCCTACACAAAGCCATCTTCAATGGAGTGAATGGAAAGGTATAAAAAAAAGAGGGTCGATGGTCACCCCCTCTTCTTAAAAAGTAGTTTTTGTGCTAAAACTCAATTTAGCAATTGCAGGAAAACAGGCGTGTTTACAAACCTATTTTTATGTTTAATAGGGGGTCTGTATAAAACTAAATGTATGGTACATTTCTATTGCATCGTATCATCGGTCTCCGCCTCTCCTTTGAGTTCTCTTTCCAACTCTTCCATCATTACAAAGTCAATAGATTCTTGAATCGTAGGGATGATTTCTAAAACGGAATCCAAACGGGAAATTTCAATTAATTTCTTTACCGAAGGATGATTCACTCCCGTAATAACAAAAGAACCGAAGTCTTTCCATAGTCGAGTGGCCGTCAGAATAGCACTCAACCCCGAAGAATCCACAAATTTGACATCTGACAAGTCGAAGATGAGATTGTGCTGACCTTCATTTCTTAAAATAATAAATTCCGATTTTAAAAGCGGTGCCATTAGCGAGTTTAGATTTTCCTCATTTAGAGAAAAGATGGTGTACTGCTCTTTTTTTTCTACACTAAATTTCATGATAGGTTAATTTTGTTAAGCGAGTGTTTCGAGTGTTAGTGGTTCGTGACTGGTGATT
>JBCCQK010000389.1:0-8313 GCA_039024375.1 Bacteroidota bacterium | reverse complement strand
TGTGTCTTGCGCTCCATTATCGATACTTTGAGAAAGAGAAAACTCAATATTTTAGAGTATTTAGCTCAAATTGTCGCTATTTAGATACCTGTGTAGTTACTATTTAATTGGATGAGCAAACACCGTTTGTGAACCGTTTACGGGTGGGGAAGCAGCCCAATTAAATCAAAAAAGGGTTTTTAACTCACCCTTTAAATCCCCTTTTTACAAATTTTTCCGTTCGATACGGAGAAATTTGTGGGGACCGTCTCGCTTAGCGAGTTTTATAAGAAAGCCCTTTGGGAAAGCATAGTACACTTGCATAAATGGTTTCTCTGGAGATAGTGTCCAGAGAAACCATTTACTAATATATTTTAATTTTTGCTTATTATTAGAAACATTGCTCATCAAAAGCTTAAGCGAATAAATCTCTCTTTTTGTACAAAAAGAACACGCCTAAATTCAATACCAGTAAACCAAGAATAATCAAGCCCCACTGACTCATGGTAGGAATAGGGTCTGGGCCTGAGCCTACTGGCTTTAGAGCGACCGCCACATGCGCCAAATTAGCAGCGAAACCGAGTGTTCGGGTTATAGCAGTGGGATTTGCTGTGGCAGTTACTGAACCGCTTGAAAGTTGGTTAAGACCACCACCTCCAATTCCTCCAGTTCCAAAGCTATAAATGTTTGAGCCTACACTAGGAGCTGAGAATGAACCCTGTGATGCAGAGAAGGCATCAACCACCTTTTCTCCGATGGTGCTTGGAACAGATACCGTCGAAGTCAAGCTACCAAATGCAGAATTGTTAGCCGTACTCCCTGTAGGACTCGTTTGGTCGATATCTGAGAAACAAGTAGCACCTCCTCCCAAATATTTACTACTAGTAGGAGTACTAGCATCCGTTGCATTGATGATTGCTTGCCCTGTAACGGCAGCTCCTGAACCCAATGGTAAAATCCAAATATCTGTTCTAATAAGAGGGGTACCAGAAACTTCACTAGTCGCAGCGAGCATCATAGGCGTATTCGTAGGACCAAATGTAACACCACTAATTGCAGAATTGGCATGAACGGTTACGACCAATAAACGGTCGTTTCCCGCAGGAACTGTAATAGAAGGGAGAGTTGTCGACCCACTTGCTCCACTGTAGCTTCCATTACTTTGTGTACTAGTACAAAAAGGCGTGGACATTGCAAAAAGTCGATTTTCTGCCTCACTAGTCGAAGTCGTGCTTTCCGCTGCGGCTTTTTCTTCCTCCTTAGTTGAATTGGCTGTTTCCGCTTGCGACCAAAAGGGAAGGCATAAGAAGGCCATTAAAGATAGACAAATCAGCAGAAAAGGAGATTTTAGGGTATTTTTCATGAAATTATAATTAAAGTTGTATTTTAATCAAATAAATGCCTGTAAGTTGGATTATCTACTGAGCAAAGTCTCTAAAGTTCTATTTTGTGTTTGACGCTAACTTGATTGTTTTGGCTTCACAACCTGCTATGCCCTAATCATGAGCATTGTAGGAACATAAAAAATTATTATTGATGGTGTATCAAATGTAAGGCTAGTCGTCCCAAAGCGTACGCTATCGTATGGTCGGGACGATATATCGGTAGCTATTTAATAATTCGAAAAGGTCGTGCCGTCTATACGGATACCATAGGTACGATATATGCTGTACCTACGGCACAGCTTGAGGCAACGTAATCCTTTTCTACCGAGATGCTGTCCCGCTGGGACAGTGGGCACCTTAGCCTTACATCTACTACACCACCTTATTACTTTTTTACATCTTAGTAATAGTCAACGCGTGTAAGAAATAGTGTTGAAACTTAGAGAAGTGTTTAGTAGATAGATACTTTGAAATCGGAAGATGGGAGAGGTTTATATTGTAGTGTACTCTTGTTTGGATAGAAGCAAAGTTAGGAATAATTCAGTAAAAAAACCTAGCTTCCGAAGTTAAACTTGGGAAAATTATTTATAACAATAAATTTTATGCAAAAAACCTGAGGGATTTGTCCTAAATAATCTATATAGGTTTATTACAAATTAAATACCAAGATTTAGAAAATCGTCCTAGATAGCGTATTTTCTTCATAACTACCCTAAAATTTACCGATGATAGATTTTGGGATGCTCAATGGTAAAAATTGCTTAGATTGTGGGCGATAAGTTGAAAGTATAGCCCACCATCTAAGCAATTTTTACCGATTTACAGTCAATTACAAAACGCATACGTTTTTTATGGTAGTTACAAACATTTTTCTCAGAATGTCAGCCCTTTTAAGGTATTGTCCATAGCGATTGCCTTATTTATCAAGCTTTCTCCCTCCTTTTGTCTGCCAATTTTGACATAAGCACTACCTAGAAAATACAATAAATCAGCGTTATTGGGTTGATAATGTATAGCTGTTTCGTACTGCTCAGCAGCCTTAACATATTCCTTTTTCAACATTTTTATCCCACCAAAGTTCCTTAATCCATCTACGTATTTGGGATTGACGGCAACCGCCTTTTGATACATAGCTTCCGCTTTTTCTACATCTCCTTGCAGATAGTATATCATCCCAGCATTATTATAGGACATCGCATAGTTAGGGCTAAGTTCAATGGCTTTTAAGTATTCGTCGAGTGCTGCCGTTTGATTTCCTCGCTGATAGTATAATAAGCCTAGCTGTGCGTTGGTGACACCGTGATTGGGATTTAGGTTTAGCATTTTTTTGAGGGCCTTTTCGGAAGTAACTAGCCAGTTTTTTTGTTCATTTGGGTTTTTGGCCGCCATACCCGCTTTTAATGTTTCTACCCCGTAAGTAAATTGAAGCTGTCCACAATTCGGCAAATCCACTAAATCCGCCTCGCATAAAGTTAAAGTGCTTTGCCAAGCTTGATTCCGATTGATGGTCATCGCCGAAAATATCAAAGCTATTCCGCCCGTAATCATTAAAGGTGCGCTATACTTTCGCCAAAACCCTAAATTTTCCGCCTTTTTAGTCCTAAAATAAGGTTGCGTAATTCGAATAATCCCATAACTAGTTGCCAAAGTAAAACCTAAACTAGGCGTATATAAAAATCGTTCAATATAAGATTCGGCGGTCACGATTAGTAAATAGGCCGTTAAAGACAAAGTAAGGGTATAGAAAGCCCAACTGTAGGCTAGTAGGTGCTTTTTAGTCCAATTGATTAACGTCCAAATTGAAAAGGTCATATAAAGAATCATCCCCAAAATTACTTCTAGGTTTAACCAACTGGTTGGGGCGTACCTTACGTAAAAAGCGTGCGCATTTAAAAAATCGGGCCAGATGAGCAGTCGAATATATTTGAATAAGACGATAAAGGTGGTCTTTAAAAAATTTCCAAAGGAATTGGTTTTATCGTAATTACTGGAAAAGAAAGTCTCATTACCCGCTACTTTTGCCAGTGCAGACGCTTCTCCGTCTCCAATATTAACGGTAGTATCTCTCAATAAGAAATAGGCAATTATCGGTAAGAGAAAAGGCAAAACAGTCCATAATATTTTCTTAAGCGGGAGATCCCTAAAAAACCAAATGGTCAGTGGAAAAATAGCGAGAAAGGTTAAGGCACTTTCTTTTGAAAATATTGCTACGGTGTAGGCTAAAACGGATACGCCCCAATAAATGATTTTCTTTTTATCTAAATAGGTCCAAAGGGCATTTAGGGCAATGATTAAAAATAAAAAAGCTAATACCTCATCCCTACTTTTGATATTGGCTACCACCTCGGTGTGAACAGGTAACACTAAGTAAATAGCTGTAGCTAAAAAAGCAAATAGTTGTTTTTGTGGATGCGGTATAATTTTTTTAATGGTAAAAAAAAGTAGGCATCCCGTTAAAGCATATAACAGCACCTGTACCCAATGATACAATTTGGGATTATTGGGAGAAAGCGACCATTCTATGGCTAGCATGGTTAAAGACATCGGGCGATAGGACTCTCTCACACCATTCTCAAATCCCTCCGTGTAATGGGTTGACCAAATAGTGGAAATGGCACTGATTCCTTTCTGAACAATGTAGTTTTTTTCTACTACCATCGAATCATCTAAAGCATAACCGTGATTGAGCGTATTGCTGTAGAGGAAGAAGGCAAATAAGGCTAAAATCGTAGCCAATTGAAAATCAAGTGCCTTTTTGTTTTTGGAACTTTTATTGGTCTGTTTTTTAGCCTTACTTTTCATTTATTTTAAACTAGTTCGTTCTGTAGCTTTTTCTAATTCTATTTTGGATTGCTTTTGTCGAAGATACGTATTGATAACTACCTCTGGTGAATCATCCATTACTAATTTTCCTCCATCCATTAAAAATGCCCTTGTGCAAAGCTGAAGGATATTTTTTTCATTATGACTGACTAATAACACTGTAGTTTCTTGGTCGGTAAGTTTCTTTAAAAAACGTAAACATTTTGTTATAAACTGGTGGTCACCAACCGAAAGTATCTCATCTAAAATCAAAATATGAGGCCGTAATTGCGCAGCAATAGCAAATGCTAAACGAACCCTCATCCCACTAGAATACCGTTTGACTGGCATATGTAGGAAATCGGCTAGTTCCGCTAGGTTCACAATTTCTTCGAATTTCTCCTTGATGTACCCCTTTTTCATTCCTAAAATAGCCCCACTCATAAATATGTTTTCCGCTCCCGTCAATTCCTTATGAAACCCAGTATCTACTTCGAGCATGGAACTACACTTTCCATATATTTCTGCATAGCCCGTTGTTGGTTTGGTAATTCTCGATAAAATTTTCAGTAGGATGGACTTTCCAGCCCCATTATTTCCAACGATACCAACTACCTCTCCTTGCCGAATGGTAAAGGAGACTTCTTTTAAGGCCCAGAAATGCGCATTTGAATTGGTAGTTGTTTCTATTCTACTAGATGGACTACCGCATAATGAAGTTAGATATTTCAATGGGCTATGGACGGTCATTTCTAGGTTATGTCGAAGTGCTTGCCCTTTTGAATAGTTCCTTCGCTTAAAGCGTTTTCCCAAATTTTCTACCTGAATGGCTATATTATCTTTCATCAAATGACATCTGTAAAATAATCTTCTCTACGCTTAAAAAAGTACAGTCCACCGATTAATAAGCATAGAGTCATCAATGAAGAAACAAGCATTAAAGAGAAAGCTGGCATTTCTTTATTTAGCAAAGTCCAACGAAATCCTTCTATTACGCCGGCCATGGGGTTAAGCCCATAAAGGAATTGCCATTTTTCGGGAATAAGGGTCGAAGAATAGGCGATAGGCGTAATAAATAGCCAAATTTGCACTAAAAAAGGCAACATATTACTAACATCTCTATATTCAACGTTGATAGCAGACAACCAAAGCCCCACCGCTAAAGCGGTCAAGATAATGAGTAAGATAAAAAAGGGTAAAAAAATAATACTGCTATTGGGTACAATTCCATACCAGCCAAGTAGCAATAGTAACATCAAAAAGGATATGAAAAAATCCATGAGTCCCCCCAGTACTGCCGCAATCGGAATGATGAGTCTTGGGAAATAGACCTTGGTGAGTAAGGCACGGTCATACACGAGACTAGTCGAAGATTTTGTTAAGGCGTGGGTAAAATAAGTCCATGGAACGAGTGCACAAAAAGAAAAAACGGGATAGGGAATATCGTCCGAAGGTAGCTTGGCCAATTTGTCGAATAAAATGGTAAATACCACCATCGTCAACAGTGGTTGGATGATTGCCCACGTTCCGCCAATTATCGTTTGCTTGTATCGAACCTTTATTTCTCTTACGACCAATAGCCAAATTAAATCTCCATATTCCCACAGTTCATGCAGTCCAAGATTGATTTTATTGTTTGGTGGCTCTATTCGAGTAATGGGATAAGGGTCTATATTTACTATTGGCTGTTTCAATCCTTCTACCCTACTTTTTTTCTGAATTTAGCAATCCTGTTATAGATATATCCAATTAGCCAGCCAATAATTCCACCCGTCAGCATTCCGTACATCGTTCCAATGAAACAACCTGGCCAAGTAACAGAATAGCCAATGAAATAATTATTCAGTAATTGTAGATGGGGACCGATTTTTTCTCCTCCTTTTATCAATAGAATAGCAGTAGAAACAAACATAATCAAACCACCGAGAAGGGCAAATACGATGGCCAGTGCTTTCGCTTGAAACAGGGCTATCTTGAATACAGGGGTTTTGTCTTGAACTGATGGCATAATTAAATTAGCAGTAAGATAAAAATAAACGTTCAAATTTTTGAGTCAAAGCATTCAATAAAACACTTTAAGTGAACCGTTTATTTATCGAATATTTTGACGAATTTGAATGTTTATTTTTATCGCTTTTCTTATATCTTATCTAATAAATCTGAGTTTTCTTTCTTTTGTAAATCATTTTGAGTGTAAGCAATCAATAATCGGACTACTGAATTTCGCAGCATTGCAATGAATTGTCCCAACAAAAATCCTAGCAGAAGTGCCTCTAAGAAACCTATACCTGCCCCCGTCCAACTTACCGCATATCCTGGTAAATATTGCCCTAAAAGATTCAAATTAGCCCCAATGTTTTCTCCTCCCTTCAATAATAGAATAGCCGTTGCCAGAAACAGGAGAACACCTAAGACTAGGCCTAATGCGCCTCCCAAAGCAACGGGGTCAATTAGCGAAAAAATTTGGTCAAACAACAGCGCTTCTTCTTCGGACGCTTCTTGGTCAATTGGTTGAGGAAATAAACGAGTAGTAGTAGAGGTACCGTTAGTAGCATCTATCTCGTGATACTCTTTTTCCACGTTTACTTGCCAAACATCATACGTTTTTTCTGCTATATTTCTAGCAGCGTAGACTCCTGTCAGCATGGAATGGTCTTGATTATTATAACGGTGTAATCCGTTTCTTCCGATAGTTTGTAAGTTCAAAAATGTTGACAAATAAGTTTTAATCTGCTCCAGACTTTCTTGATAATTTTTATCATATACTGGATAGGCTTTTTTCATTCGAACTACGGTTCCTCCAAGTACATCCGAGGCTTCAATAATGCCAATTTGCACACATTCTTTAATTCCCAAAGCGACCAAACTATCATCTGACCAAGTCCATTCTTCGTCTTTTTCCCATAAAAAATATTCTAGGCCTAAAGTTGTTAGCTCCGAAGAAGCAACCATTTCTGGACTCCAGTTCTTATAGTTTTGAATCCGACCAAGCTTAACCTCTGGTGTATGGATATAAATCCAATTATCTGGAAAAACGTGAGGTTTATTAACAGATAAGACAACCGTTAAGTAATCTCTGTACCTAAGCATATTCGCTGCTTCTAGTACCTTAGGAGGTGGAGCGGGTTCAAGGGATTTGATTAAATTTCGGAGTGGCATACTGGAAATAAAGTCCTTTCCGTTAAGTGTGAATTCCTTTTGCTCCTCATTCACTCCTTTTATATGAGTTACTTTTTTATTCTGATGGTAAACCTTAGTAACTTTATGGTTTAAGTAAGTTGGACTGTTTTGAGTAGCTAAAATTTTTTGGCAATGTTCCCACATCATCCCTGGACCTAAACGAGGGTAGTGAAATTGTTCGATTAAGGTTGTAATAATAGTCCCATCCTTAGCGGTTTCTGGTTTAAATAAAGCATTTCGAACGGCTTCTTTTAAGGATAGGTTTTTGATTCGTTGTGCCGCCCAATCTGCCGAAATTTGGTTACAGGGCATTCCCCATACTTTTTCTGTGTACGTCTTAAAAAATATCTCGTAAAGTCTTGAGCCAAAGCGATTAGAGACCCACTGTTCGAAATTAAGTTCTTCTTTATTTTTAGAAGGAAATAGGTTCACTTTTGTGTAACTCAATCCCACCATTAAGGCTTCTAATAAGCCCAAGTTTCCCAACGCATTTAATGGTTTGATGGGGTAATCGAAAAATTTACCTTTGTAATGAATACGCGACATACGCTTGCGTACTAAAAAGTCATCCTGCAATATTTCTTGCCATAGCTGGTTTACGTAAGGGACTTTTGAAAAAAAACGATGTCCGCCAATATCGAACCGATTGCCTGCTATTTCAACCGTTTTGGAAATACCTCCGACCTGTTTATCTGCTTCCAATAGGATGGCCGTTTTACCCATTTTTTGTAATTCATAAGCAGTTGTAAGGCCTGCAGGTCCAGCTCCAATAATAATGGTGGAAGGTGTAGAGATATCCAATGTGTTTAGTTTTTTGGAACTAGTAAAAAGGAGGTAAATCCCAGTACAAAGGCTGCACCACTAATAGTATAGAATAGTATTTTCCAAGGGATGGTCATTATCATGAATAACAACCCTCTTTTTTTGTAAAAAAATTGGAATAAGGGAAAATTAAGTAAGAAAAAAG
>JBCCQK010000388.1:0-8331 GCA_039024375.1 Bacteroidota bacterium | reverse complement strand
GCAAAAGGGATTTAAAGGGAGCGAAAAATTGAATTTCCCATTGGGAAATTCAATTTTTCGCTCCCGTTAGAACCCCTAGCCGAGTCGCCGCAGGCGACGAGGCGAAATGTAAAATAAATTTTGTTACACTGTAGTACTTTCATAAAATTATTCTTTTTTATGAAAAAAATGTGTAAAAATATCAATATCCTACAAATGTTAGTCAACATTAAGATAGACTTTGATTTGTTTTGCTAGTTATCTTTGCAGGGAAAATAGTTGATACGCTCTTTTTTGATAAATAAAATTTTAAAAATAATGAATTTGACCAATAAAAATTCCGAAATCAATTCGGCAGAAGGGATGATTCCAACCATGATTCCCAATAACGCTCACAAAGACATTCCAGGTAATCCGTCAACGGCCAAAACGAGTAAGCAAAAGTTAGCGGACAGAAATATTGGAGACCCGCTCCGAATATTGACCGAAGACGAATGGGCTTTCTGGAAGTATAATTGTTACATTGTTATTAAGAATGCGGTGCCGAGAGAACAGGCTTTAGCAACAGCTAATTTCTTATGGGAATTTGAAGAAAAAAAGGCCGACGACCCGAGTACTTGGTACACTGCCGCTAGAGCAGAAATGAAAATGAAGGAATTGGCGGGAACGGGCATGGTAGAAGTGTACAACAATCAACATTTGTGGAACAACCGCCAAATGCCCAAAGTACATAAAGCCTTTGCCGACATTTGGGGGACCGAAAAACTGTGGGTGACCATCGACCGCGCTAATTTGAACTTTCCCATCCGCCCGGGTTTCGAATACAAAAGTTTTATCCATTGGGACTACGACCCCGAAACAAAGCCCCAAAACGTGCAAGGCGTATTGGCTTTAGGGGACCAAACGGACGAAAACATGGGCGGTTTCCAATGTATCCCTTGGCTATTCCGCAATTACGAGACGTGGAAACAAACGCAACCCGCCGACCGCAATCACTTTCAACCCGACACGACGGGCTTAGAAGATAAAATCGTTAAAGTGCCAATGGAAGCGGGCGATTTGCTCATTTTCAATAGTTTGCAGCCACACGGCATCCGACCCAATTTGTCCAACGATAAGATGAGAATGGCGCAATACATTTCGATGATGCCCGCCGAAGAGGATAATGAAGGACTAAGAGAATGGAGAGTCAATTCGTGGAAAAATCGCATTGCGCCCGAAGGCTATGCTTTTCCCGGTGACCCACGTAATTGGGAACAGACAAAGTACGAAACGGCGGAGTTGACCGAGTTGGGAGAGAAGTTGTTGGGGCTAAAGAATTGGTGATTTTTTCTAACGATGAAAGATGAACGATGAATTTTTTACTAAAAACTATATATTATAAGCACTACGGTGGAAATTGTGGGTTTATTGGGTGTAGCACAACTCAGAGAGCTATGTTACCTTGTTCATTGCAACCGTAACATAACTCTCCGAGTTGTGCTGTATGTGTGGTGTCCACACTTTTCAACGTATCATCATTCATTGTTCATCATTTATCGTTCCTAGAAATGGATTTACAGTTAACGAACAAAACAGTTTTTATCACTGGCTCCACCGCAGGAATTGGCTTTGCCACCGCTAGAATTTTTGCACAGGAAGGGGCGAATGTTATGCTCAATGGCAGAACTCAACAGAGTGTGGATAACGCTGTGGATAAACTAAAAGCAATGTGGCCAAATGCCCATATTTCAGGCATTTACGCCGATTTTTCTAGTAAAAAAGATGTGGATAACTTATTGGGACAGTTACCGCCAGTTGATATTTTGGTCAATAATGTTGGGATTTACAAAAGCACTAACTTCTACGAAATGCCCGACTCAGATTGGATGGAGCAGTTCGAAGTCAACGTGATGAGTGGTGTCCGACTAGCTCGTCATGTATTACCTAAAATGGTAGCAAAAAACTGGGGAAGAATCCTCTTTATTTCCAGCGAATGTGCTACTTTAGTCCCCGAAGATTTAATCGCTTATAGTGCCACTAAAGCAGCCATACTAGCCGTATCAAGAGGCTTGGCGCAAATGGCGAAAGGCACCAACGTTACGGTTAACACGGTCGTTCCCGGGTCCACCTTATCGGAAGGAGCAGAACAGTTTTTGGCCGACGTAGCGGCAAAGGAAAATAAAACGCCCGAGCAAGTAGAAGCCGAGTTTTTCACGAACGTGCGAACGTCGTCCTTATTACAACGCTTCGCTTCGGTAGAGGAGGTGGCCAGTACGATTGTCTATCTATCAAGTCCGTTAGCGGCGGCCACCAACGGTGCGGCGATTAAGGTGGATGGTGGAAGTATGGGAGGTATTTTATAAATTAACTAGGAAACATCATGCAGCTAGGATTCTGTTCGGCCATTTTACCCGACCAAAGTTTAGAAGAAGTACTACAAATTGCGGCCGATATAGGCTACGATTGTGTAGAAGTCATGTGTTGGCCCGTTGGAAAAGCCACTCGACGGTATGCGGGTGTAACACATATCGACGTAGCGAACTTTGGTGAATCGGAATTGGCGAACGCTCAAGAGTTGACTCAAAAATACGGTGTCTCCATTAGTGCTTTGGGCTATTATCCCAATCCGCTAGTGGCCGATGAAGCAGCGAGTACGTTTTACATCGAACATATCAAAAAAGTGATTAGCGCCGCTGCTACTTTAGGGGTCCATCAAATAAATACCTTTATTGGTCGAGACCATCGCAAATCGGTGGAGGACAACTGGCCTCGTTTCGTGGAGAAATGGACGGATATTATCCAATTTGCCGAAAGCCAGAAGGTACGAATTGGTATTGAAAACTGTCCAATGATTTTTACGGATAACGAGTGGCCAGGTGGACAAAACTTGGGTACAACCCCTGCTATTTGGCGACGAATGTACGAAGCGATTCCGAGCGACTATTTTGGATTGAACTACGACCCTTCCCACATGATTTGGCAGCACATGGACTACGAAAAACCCATGCGAGACTTTGCCCACAAACTATTTCACATTCACGCCAAAGATGTTCGAATTGACCAACATATTTTAGACGAGCACGGCATTATGACACCGCCGAATGTCTGGCACACACCCAAATTACCCGGTATGGGCGATGTGAATTGGGGAAAGTTTTTTGCGACGTTGACGACGGCGGGCTACGACGGTCCCGTTTGCGTTGAAGTGGAAGACCGTGCTTTCGAAGGCAGCTATGAAAAGCGAATTGCTTCTCTGAAGCAGAGTTACAACTATCTTCGACAATTTGTAGTGTAGAAGAGTTGCTCTAGAGCGGTACTAGAACAACTATTCTGTTAATTGTGGATGCTACTTAAGAAGCTAAATTCACGCTGACCCTAGGAGGGAAATTGGGTTTACGGGCAATGGTGACTAGCCGCCAAATAATAGTGTCTCCGTTTTCAATCGTGTAATCAGGCGCTTCTCCAAAGTACGTGAACTCTCCATTAATGGCAGTCCTGCTCTTATTAATGTTGGTATTTCCATCTATCACGTAATACTGCCAACCCAAACCCACTCGATTATCATCTAAAGAGGTTTCAGTAAGGCTGTACAGACCTGCGGGTCGGTTAAATCCACTGAGGCTGCTTCCACCCGCATAATTGTATATAAAAGAGCGTAACGAAATCTGGCCTGTCGGTAGGGTCTCCGTAATGTACGAAAGACCACCAGTAACGTTCAAATCGAAATTAGTCTGTACGTAAGTATCTAATACGTCTTTTACGGTGAGTGGACTGATAGTGAATAGTGGGACCAACACTGTTTTATCAAAATAAATGCCCACAATCCGTAGTCGGACTCTTCTGAGAAAAGGAAGCAAATGTTTAGGGATTTTAAAATCTGGAGAAACAATCAAATCTTTGGGTGTAAGTCCCAAATCTTGAATACTCTTAGCCCCGTCTAGGGGTAATTTTCCTTTTGCCATGTTTTTCTATTTTAGTTTTGTGATATAAATGGGGCTGAAATTATAATAATGATTTTTAAACGATTGCGGGATTTTTGTAATCAGTTGCGTTTGCTTTATACTTTGCTCAAAAATTTTGTAACAGGTGAGTCAAGAGGGGAATTTTTGCAGAATAGCGTTGTAAAACCCAGTTTAAATCGTCTCAAATTATAATTTGCGGCGATTTGCACTGACATTAAGGTGACTTTTGTAGCAACGATAAACAACACGAAGCATTTAGAGTTATTCAATTTTTAAATCTAAAAATTATCACTGTTATGAAAATCACACCTTTCTGTTTCTTATTTGTTTTACTTTCTTTTTCTTTGAACGCCCAAAAAAACGGCAATGGGCAGTTATCCACTAGAACCATTCCCGTTGCCGATTTCCACGAGATTCGAACGAACTTTCCCGTCACCGCCACGATTAATTGCGGTGCTTCCACTTCCGTAGTGATGACCACCGACGACAACTTATTTCAACATATTTTGGTAGAAGCTGAGGATGGTATCCTGTACATTCAGCAGAAAGGTTGGGTTGAGGCAACGGAGGTAACACTGGAAATTAATGTTCCCAATTTAAAGCGATTAGAAACGAGTGGCTACGGGGAATACATTGTAAAAAACATCGACGCCGACGAGTTTAGATTGACGAACCCCGTTGGTAATGTTACCCTTTTGGGAAAAGCTAATACGTTTCGATTAGGTGTAGAAACGGGAGAAGTGAACGCCAAAGCTTTGGTCGCCCAAGAGGTTGTGGCTAGTATTTGGAGTTTTGGCAAAGCTACCGTGAATGCGCAACAATCCCTTGAAGGAAAAGTGGACGGCGGTGGTCAGTTGATTTATATTAAAAAGCCCGCTACCGTTCGAGTAAAAACGAGAGACGAAGGCGAAATTTTATCCGAAACGGAAGCCGAAGCTGCTCAAGAAGTAGCCCAAGAAATCGCCTACATTAACTTTAAAATCTTTAATAATAGCGGCAAAAGAATTCAAGCCTACGTCAAAGGCCCAAAAGGAAAAAGATTTAGTTACGGATTTCCTTTAAACCCACTGCAAAAGCGGCGGAAAAACTGGCCCGTCGGAAGTAAAGTGTACAAAGTGAGTAAGATTGGAACCCGTACGCTTCTAGCGACGATTGAAGCGGACGATGCGGATGGCGTAGTTAAGTTGTTTGACTAAAAAATGTGATTTTCAATACCTTAGCCAATCAAGTTGCATTACTGCAATTTGGTTGGCTTTTTAGAACTACTTCATTTGGCGCTTAGCATTCATAATCCTTTCGTAAGACGCCTCGATTCTAGCTTTGGAAATGGCGCCCGATTCGACCATTTTAAGAATAGCCGCAATGGCTTTGCTAGGAATCTGCTCGTCGTACTTCAAATTATTACCGAATACCAACACGTCAACGCCTGCGTTAATGGATTTCTCCAGTAAAGTCTCAAAACCAAATTGGTCGTTGACTGCTTGCATCTGCATATCGTCGGAGAAAATGACGCCTTTAAAACCTAATTTTTCTCTCAAAATTCCCGTAATGACTTTTTTCGAAAGCGTTGCGGGATAGTCTTGGTCTAAATTTTGGTTCACCACGTGGGCCGTCATAATCGCTACTTGTGCGTCCATTTTTCCCAACGTTTCGAAAGGTAGAAGTTCTTTTTCCTGCCAATATTTAGTAACATCCGTCACGCCGTAATGCGAATCGGCTTGGGCGCTGCCGTGTCCAGGAAAGTGCTTGAGGGTAGATAAAATACCTTGGTCCGTTTGCGCTTCGATGAGGATTTTGGCGTGTTTAACGACCGTTTCGGGTTCGGCCGAAAAACTACGTTCAATTTTCCCAATGGCGGGACTTTCGGGATTAACATTGACATCCACTGCGGGGGCAAAATTTACGTTGAAGCCCAAATCACTAACCGTCTCAGCCGCTCGATTGGCGTAATAAAGCGTAGAATCGACGTTGTCCAAATCTCCTAAATATTGGGCAGAAACGCTGGTTGGAAATCCGTATTTCGGTTTCAGCCGATTTACCCGTCCACCTTCTTGGTCAATGGCCATGAAGAGTGGAGTAGGGGCTAGTTGTTGCAGTCCGTTTACTAAGCCTCGTACTTGTTCGGGAGACTGAATGTTGCGGTGAAATTCTTTTTTTACTACGTCGTAATCGAACAAAACGATACCGCCAATTTTCCCCTCTTTAATTTGTTGTTGGAACTGTGGACTCACCTCGTCGATGGTCATTCCTCTCGTTCCGACCATTATCATTTGACCAATTTTCTGGGTGAGTTCGGCGGTATTAGGTTGAGGGGCTTGTTTAGTAGAGGACTGTTCACTACAAGCGGAGAAAATCAAAATAAATAAGACTGTAACTAAAGAAAGTTGATTGCGCATAACCGTTTTTTCTTTACAAATGCCGTTCGGCGTGATAAGAAGACCGAACTAACGGCCCACTTTCCACAAAGTCAAATCCTTTTTCCAATCCCACAGCTTTGTACTCTGCAAATTTCTCGGGTCGCACAAAGGATTCAACGGCTAAGTGCATTTTGGTAGGTTGTAGATATTGACCAATGGTAATGACATCACAGCCGTGTGCCAGTAGGTCGTCCATCGTTTGATAGACTTCTTCGTCCGTTTCGCCGAGGCCTACCATGATGCCCGACTTCGTTCTCTTACCGTAGTCTTTTGTTCGTTGGATTTGCTCTAAACTTCTTTTGTATTTTGCTTGTGGCCGCACTTTTCGGTAGAGTCGCTCAACGGTTTCCATGTTGTGCGATACCACCTCTTGTCCACCACTAATCATTCGTTCGAGGGCTTCCCAGTTCGCTTTTGTATCGGGAATCAACGTTTCGATGGTCGTCGTTGGCGACATTTCTTTAGTTAACGCCACTGTTTGATACCAAATTTCGGCGCCTCGGTCTTTCAGTTCGTCTCGGTTGACGGAAGTAATCACGGCGTGTTTGACTTCCATCAGTTTGATGGCTTCGGCCACTCTTCTCGGTTCGTCGGTATCGTATTCGGGCGGTCGCCCCGTTTTCACGGCACAGAACGAACAAGAACGGGTACAGGTATTTCCCAAAATCATAAAAGTTGCCGTTCCTGCGCCCCAACATTCGCCCATATTGGGGCAGTTACCACTTTGGCAGATAGTATGCAGATTGTACTTGTCCACCAGATTTCTGACCTTTTTAAACTCTTGTCCAATGGGCAGTTTGACTCGTAGCCAATCAGGCTTTCGCTTTCGAGGTTCTTTCGCTGGTTTATTGACGATTGGTAGCTCTATCATGATTACTGGAATTTATTCGGTTGACGGTGTACGGCCAATGGTACACGGTTTGCCGTATGGAAAAACTTCAGATTATCTACTATTGGTAGTACAATGTAAAACAAAAGGTTTACCAACTATATGTTTGGTAAACCTTTCACTATAAATAACCTATTTCTTGTCATAAAGTTGAAAGAGACGGCTGCTCTATCATCATATTATTGTCTTATTAGCAAGACTATTAACCGTACACCGTGTACCGTCAACCGTACCGACTAGCTTCGTTTACCCAATTGCAAACTTACGAATAGATTGATAAAGAATTGACGATTTTGTACACCTTCTAAGCCATCATCGACCAAAATATCCGCTTTTTGTAAATAAAAATCGCCCATAATCCCGACATCCATTGCTTTAACGTATTCGTCGAAAGCACCCCAGTCGAAATGGAAGCTAAACTTCGCTTGTGCTCCGGGCAAGAAAGAGAGTTCAGTAATACCCCGACCGAACGGTGCCGCTCCCTGCACACGGTTGACATCTAGGAAAACATCTTGAATCTCGGGACTGTATTTTCGCTCAATGGGTGGCGAATCAATGGCCGTTATCAACTCTAGATAATAAGGTTTGAGTATGCCGATGGAAGGGCCAATTTCGTAGCTAATGCCCACGGCGACTCCTTTGGTACTCGCTTTTTCTGAAAGGTAACGCTTGGTTCCCCAACCCCCTCGAAGGGCAAACATCGAATTTTGCTTACCGAAAAAGAAAGACCGTTGCCCGCCAAATCGCCTAGAAAATTGGTCATTTTGCTTAAATTCCTTTGGGTGGCGTAAGTTGCCAAATTCGAAATGGTAGAAGCGAGTTTTATCGTAGGAAATGATTTTGCCGACATTGACGGCAAAAGAAAACCCACGAAAGGTATTAATTCGAAAATCAAAGGCTAGTTCTTTATTATAGACAATGCCTTGGTTCGAAAAACTACGGATTCTAGGTTGGATGGTTTGAGCCACTATGGCGGTGGTACCCAACAGACCTATTAGTAGGAGGAGAAATAATCTTTTCATATTGATATTACAATGAAAATAAATTAAATGTTCATAGTAGAGAAACGCATGGTACTCAAAAGTCGCCACGATGTCGTTCT
>JBCCQK010000387.1:0-8342 GCA_039024375.1 Bacteroidota bacterium | reverse complement strand
GTTTGATGGCTTGATGATCAACGCCATGTAAGAACCATTAAGCCATATAACAATAAAACCATAAAATCACCCCCGCACCAATTTCAAAAAAACTTCATCCATGGTCTCGGCGGCAAATTGCGTTTTTAGTCCTCTTGGTGTATCTAAAGCCTCTATTTTTCCAGCAACCATAATACTAATGCGGTCGCAATATTCCGCCTCGTCCATGTAGTGGGTGGTCACAAAAATCGTCACCCCTCGGTCGGCGGCTTGGTAAATCATTTCCCAAAATTGCCGCCGAGTAGCGGGGTCTACCCCACCCGTTGGCTCGTCCATGAAGATAATTTGGGGATTATGTACGCCAGCCACTGCAAAAGCCAACCGCTGTTTCCAACCTAAAGGAATACTGGACACCAATTTTTGGGCGTGATTTTCTAAGGCCAACTCCTCAATAATTTCGGTCGTTTTTTGCTTGATTTGCTTTCTGGACAGACCGTAAATACCGCCGTAAAAGTTAATATTTTCCCGCACCGTCAAATCTTCGTACAAGCTAAATTTTTGACTCATGTAGCCAATATTTTCCTTGATGCGTTCAGTTTGTTTATACACATCAAATCCAGCTACGGTAGCGGTGCCTTCGGTCGGCCGACTCAAGCCAATTAGCATTTTGATGGCTGTTGTTTTTCCTGCTCCATTCGCTCCTAAAAAACCGAAGATTTCCCCTTTTTTTACTGCAAAATTGATGGCGTTGACCGCCGCAAAATCGCCGAAGCGTTTGGTTAAATTCGTAGCACTTATGACAGTATTATTTTCCATTTATTGATAGTTGCTGGTGAGGACTTTTAGTCCGACACCTCTATGTAGGTCGCCTCTGGCGACGCTGAAATAGTTGAATATAAAATTTGTTAGTTAACGTCGCCAAAGGCGACACGAATAAGGGTTTCGGACTGCAAGTCCTCACCAGCGTCGCATACTTACACACTACATCAAATCCAAAAACACGTCCTCAATAGTTGATTCAGTTGGCTTAATTTCTACGTCTTGATGCCCTTCGTTCCGCAAAAAAGCGGCAATGCTGGCTTCGGTTACTTTTCCATTGGTCGTCAAATGCAAAAACTCGCCAAAAGGCTCTACCTTTTCGGTAAACGACTGTGCTCGTAGGTCTTTCAATAGCTGATAAGGCTGTTGAGAACGCACCGCAAAAAGCGGTTTTTGGTAACTTTGAGCAACGTTAGTCGGCGTATCAATGGTCAAAATTTTGCCCGCTTGAATCAACGCTACTCGTTCGCACAACGAAGCCTCATCCATGTAAGGCGTACTTACCAAAATGGTAATGCCTTTGGATTTCAAGCGTTGGAGCATATCCCAAAACTCTGCCCTACTGACCGAATCTACGCCCGTGGTGGGTTCGTCCAAAAAAAGGACTACGGGCTGGTGTACCAACGCACAACAAAGGGCCAACTTTTGTTTCATCCCCCCCGATAGTTTACCCGCACGACGTTTTTTGAAGGGTTCTAATTGGGTATAAATTTCTTCAATCAAGTGGTAATTCGCTTTCACCGTGGTTCCGAAAATGGTAGCGAAGAAATTCAAATTTTCTTCCACCGATAAATCCTGGTACAAAGAAAATCTTCCAGGCATATACCCAATAATTTTTCGGATTTTTTTGTATTCCTTGACGGTGTGAAATCCAGCTACTTTTGCCTCCCCCGCATCGGGTATCAAGAGCGAAGTTAGTATTTTGAACAAAGTGCTTTTGCCCGCTCCATCTGGTCCAATCAAACCAAATAATTCTCCTTCGGCTACCTCCAAATTGATGTCGGAAAGGGCTTGGGTTGTACCAAAAGACTTATTGATTGCGTTAACTTGAATCGCTGCCATAAGTATGAATTTATTGAATTTTCGCAGTTTCCGTATCAGGTTGTGCTTGCAATACTCTTTTTTCCAAATTGACCTCGGCGGGCATCCCAATTTTTAATAAGCCATCGGGGTTGGGTACTTTGGCTTTGACCGCATACACCAAGTTCACTCGGTCTTCTTTGGTTTGAATGGTTTTGGGGGTAAATTCTGCTTGTTCGGCTATCCAGCTAACCGTTCCTTCCAGTTCTTGGTAGCCCTCTGCCCCATCATCTATCAACACTTGAACGACTGTCCCCAAACTAATTCGTTGTAGCTGCACCGCATCGGTATAAAATCGAAGGGTCATCGTATCTAGTTGCCCAATTCGGTAAAGCGGTGTGCCCATACTGACCATTTCGTAAGGTTCGGTCAATTTGGTCAATACCGTTCCGTCGATTGGATTATAGATGTAACAATTCCGAATTTGCTCGTTCACAATGGCAATTTGCGCCATTAAAGGGCCCTTTTCCGCCAATACTGACCGATTATTGATTTGCGTGGTGGATTCTAGGGCTTTTACTTGCTTATCAACGACCTCAATTTGCCCCACCAAGTCGTCCAATTGTTTGGTTGTCGCCGCTTTTTTGGCGACCAACCGCTGCACTCTATCCCGTTCTCTGATTAAATTGGCCTTTTGATTTTTCAGCACCTCTATGTCCGCAATCGAATTGCGCAATTTCTTGGGTAAGGTATTGATGGTCGCCTCAATTTGCTTTCGCTGCAAATGCAATTGTGTGGTATCGACCAAAGCAATCAAATCGTCTGCCGAGATTTTACGTCCTTCCTCTACGTTTAAGAATAATAATTGACCCGTTGCCTCCGAGCTAACGGTGGTCGCCGTTGCCTCAAAATTGCCGTAAGCATCGGATAAGGCTACTTCCTCTTCGCAGGCGGCAAAAAGTAGTAAAGTGGCAAAAAGGATGGTTATTTTATACATTTTTGTTATGATTTTTAGTTGACAATTTTGATAGGTTAATTTTTTTTGATGCTGAAGGACGCTGTTTCAGTTATGTTTTTTATTATGTTTTCCTTAGCTATGACATGGAACACGTTAGAGCAGCAAACATAAAAAGTCATAATAGTCAGCGTTTTCAGCGTCAAAATCAAAGCGTAATAAGCAGGGCATCCTCATCAGAATCCCCCCCGCTCATTCCAATACTCCAATTGCGTTTTAACCAATTCGGTCTGGTGAATGAGGATATTTTGTCGAGCCAATAACTCCGAATTGAGTTGAGTGACGTAGTCCGCCGAAGTAATGATTCCTTCTTCCAATTGTACTGAGAGTTCCGCTAGAATATTGGTTTGTAGTGCAGCAATTTCTTGGTCGAGTTTTATTTGCGCTTGCAGTCGATTGATTTCGGATAAATAGTTGGCTTTTTGCGTATTCATATTAAAAGTAAACGCATCTTCAACATTTTGCAATTTCATAGATTGCAAGGACAAGAGTTCTTTATCAATACTAGACTTTTTCCAATCGACAAATTTCCAGCTAAATTTGAGTCCGACCAGTCCATAAGGGGCAGCACCGTTGTCCAATAAATTCAAGGGATTAGGGTAACCTACCCCAGCTTGAGCAAAAGCGCTCAACTGGGGTCGATTACTAGCGTCTATGAGGGTCGAATTCGCCATGATGGCTGCTCTTTGTAATTGGAATAATTTTTGTTCGGGGCGGTTGAGCGGAGGGATGCTTGTTGGATTAGCCATTTTGGGTAACGTCATCTCAAAATCATCCGATAGCGTCACCCCCAATAAGTCCGCCAAGGAATTTTTTAATCCTCGCAATCGGTAATTTACATCACTTTGTTGCGCTTTCAGCTCTAGTTCTTTGACGTTTAATTTGGTTAATTCACTAGGCAATAAGGTGCCATTTTCAACGTTTGCCGCTACTTGTTCCTGTCTAGTCGCTAGGTCCTTCAATGAAATATCAAATACCCCTACTTGCTCTTGCAATAATTGGATGTTGACCACTAAAGTATTCACTCGTTTTCTTAACGCAAATCGCTCTACTTCGATGTCTTGCTGCTCCGCTTCCAACTCGACTGCTTTTAAGGCCTTTTCAGCCTCCAAGCGTCCTCCATCTTTAATCATGTATTGTCCCTCCACGTAAGTTCTAGCCGAATAAAGCGGCTGATTGATTTCAAATGGCAAATCTATGTTATCTCCTGCGTCTAATTGCGTACTTCCCGTTTGCACCTGAAGGTTCGAATTCAACGTTAAACTTGGCAGCTTCGTTTTATCTAATTGCACTAATTCTTTTTGGTGAATTTCGTTGAGCAGGTTACCGTTACGTAAGGTGGGATAGCGTTCTTCTAAAAGCTGGTAGGCCGCTTCCAAAGTCAAGTTGGTCACAGACTGGGCGGTCAAGCCTTGAATCAAAAATAGGCTGATAATAATGCCTATCCATCTATTTTTATCCATCATCTTATTTTAAGTTTGAATTGTTTTGCCGTTGTTAGGTCAAAATTAGGTTTACCCTCCACATCTTAGGAGAAAAATAGTGTGAAGTGGACAAAACGAGCCATGAAGGTCTTTATTGGCCATTTAAAATTTTCCACTTAATGAAAATTAGCAAACAAATGGCGAAAAGCGATGCCCACCCGTAACCGAGTTCTATTAGCTTGAAAATCAATCAAATCTTCGGCGTAGCCATTAAAAAATTGTAGATACAAATATCTATTTTCTTTCCGAATGTATTTAAAGTAAAGTCCCACTTGAACATTTCCTCTGATACCGTCCGTAAATGCAGGATGTACTTCCGCATCCATGAACCATCTTGGGCTCATTTTCCAAGTAGTGCCAACTGAAAAGTAGCCCCTATAATCCAATAAATCCCCCGTTGTTTCTTCTTCTACACTAAAAGGCGCCCAAGCCGCAGCCTCCAATTGCCAACTAGGACTCAACAACCATTGCCCTTCTAAAGTGACGGAATTCCAACTTCTGGAGTTTTCTTCGTCCCTTCCATTTGATTCGTGTTCTATTTCTAAAAAAAGTACGCCTTTTGTTTGACCATCTTTTCGTATCAATTTTCCCAACCCAAGCCCAGGGTTATAATTGGTTTCTCTAAAAGGGGCAGATTCCTTGTAAAAATCCCAGAAAGAGAGCTGCTGATAAGTAAAAAAAAGATACGTATCGAAGGGCATATTTTTTCTTATCAAGGAATGTTTGAACCCAAATCGGAGCTTTACATCGCTGTTATCAACGGTGGGGGTACTCCCTAAGGCCGTACCCGTAATAAAATAGTTATCCCCGTACATGCTAAAAGCAGGCACCTTCGTTTCGCTACCACTTTGCGCAAAAGCTGACAAAGCACACAGGGTGAGAAGTAGGAGGAAGTTGATTTTTAGATACATCTTTCTTTTCTCAACAATAAAAAAGTAGGTTAAGCCCGCACGAAATGTTCCAACTCATACAATCGCCGAATTTTCCGTTTAGCAAAGTAAATTCGACTTTTTATCGTTCCTAAAGGCACCCCCAAATATTCCGCAATTTCCTCGTATCTGTACCCTTGATAGGCCATCCAAAAAGGGATGCGAAACTCATTGGGCACTTGATTGACCAATTTCAACAATTCTTTGTAATGCACATTTTGTTCGCCCTCATTGCAATCATTTCTACGGTTCTGATTAAGTACGTAATGGGAAACGGAGTGGTCTAAAATGAGTTTTCTCCGAGACTTCTTTCGATAATCGTTAATAAAGACATTCTTCATAATGGTAGAAGACCACGCTTTAAAATTAGTATTAGGTTCGTATTTGTCAGCGTTCTTGCAGATGCGAATGAGGGTTTCTTGATACAAATCTTGAGCATCTTGCGGGTCTTGCGTCAGATTTAAAGAAAATGCTCTTAGATAACCTTCACTTTTCTTAAGCCCATCGGTGATAACGGTAGGTACCATAATTTTAGGTTTAGGTGATTTGAACCAAGCCGAATGGTTGGCTTGTCGAACACAAAAGTAGTAGGGATTCCTACTTTTTATTCAAATAAATTGAACGAACTGGACAAAATTAGAAATGAAAGTGACAGATAAGTGGCCGAAAAATGAGCTAATTATAACTAGGGCAAGTGAGCTTTAAAGATTCCATAAACATCTATTTTATAGATAGTCTTTTCATTGCCCCATTTGTCCACTTCGGTCAATTATTCCACAATTAATACACTTATTCTTAGCAAATTTGAAGGGTGTTTAAAAAAGGGCGCTTTTGTACAACTTTCCAAGCTACACGTTCCTAGCAAATTTTGCCGTATCGAACGGCAAAATTTGTAAAGATTCGTAAGAAACACTTCTTAAAGGATGACAAAAGGAGCGAGCTACGCACCAAACAAAAAATATTTAAACTATAATCCGACGACTATTATCAAAATGAAGTACCTTGAACAGCAGAGCAATTTTGTCCATATTTTGTTGAATAGTTGGATTTCTTCTATGTCAGAATTCAAAAATTACCGTGCAGAATTATTCAAAGCGGCGTTATTTACTTCTCCATTAATAGCCCTAATCGGTTCTACCCCCGTTTACCTATTTTTGAATGCCAATCCAGAAAATAGTGCCCCTTTTATTGATTATGATTTTTTTCAGCGGGCACTTTTAATATTGGTGGTTGCCGTATGGATTTACATCCATTGGATGGTTAATATTTGGCTATTAAAAAAAATGGAGTCGCCCAATGGCTTATTCGGCTCAAAAAAATTATGGCTTAGGTACGGTTTATCCTTTGGGGTCATCTTAGTACAGGTAACTATTCGACTGATTGTCTTTCTTTTTTATAAAGATGTTAATCTATTTTTCTACATCTACCCCGTCATTTCTATGGTGGCGGCTAATTTTTTCATCCTCCTATTAATCAATCTCATCATTACCCGCAGCGAAAAAGCAACGCTACAATTGGAAAAAGCGAACTTGGAAATCAATCAACTAAAGACCCAACAAGAGCAACTGAAACAACAAATTCACCCGCACTTTTTATTCAATTCTTTGGGAACACTGCAAATTTTGATTGACAAAGACCAGAAAATGGCGACCGATTATACCGCAACGCTGGCTAATTATTTGCGGTCGTCTTTGTCATTGGCGCAAAACGATGTTGTTTCGATAAAAGAGGAAGTTACCTTTCTGACCAATTACATTGAGTTACAAAAAATGCGATTTGGCGAGGCCATTCAGTACGAGATAAATATTCCAGATGACTTATTAACGACCACCAAATTGCCCGTTTTTTCCCTCCAGTTATTAGCCGAAAATGCCATCAAGCACAATACTTTTTCGGCGGCCAAACCTTTGAAAATAGTTATTCAATACGTAGAAAATGGATTTGTAACCGTAGAAAATAATCTCTCGCCTAAGTTCCACGCCACCGCCAAATCGGGCATTGGACTACAAAATCTCAAAAAACGCTTTGCTCATTTTACAGAAACGGTTCCCACTATTGCACAAACAGACTGTTCTTTTCAAGTCAAACTAAAACTACTTGGTATATGAAGGTAATTATTATTGAAGATGAGCCGTTGATGGCGGAGGCTTTGGCCAAAAAGGTAACAACCATCGACCCCGCCATCCAAGTGGTCGCCCAACTTGATAGCATTCAAGTGAGTATTGACTATTTATCGACCCACGAATCGCCCGATTTGTTTTTTTCGGATATAGAATTATTGGATGGGCTTTCTTTTGAAATCTTTAAACGCACTAATAATAAAGTCCCGATTATTTTTTGTACGGCATACAACCATTACGCTTTGGAGGCCTTTGAAGTCTATGGTATAGATTATCTGCTCAAACCCTACGATAATCAGAAAATAGCCGCTTCTTTAGAAAAATATCAGGAATTGGTGCAAACCAACGTCGCTCCCCCCATTGATTATCAAGTACTCCAACAATTGCTCGAACAGCAACAAAAAGCAAGCAATCGGACCTCCATTTTGATTCACCAAGGAGATAAAATCATTCCCCTTTCCTCGACTGATATTGCCCTCGCTTTTCTACTCAACGGGATTGTCTATGTCTTTACTTTTGCTGGTAAAAAATATGCTGTTAATTATAACTTGGAACGCCTACAGCAACTATTGGGCACTTCCTTTTTTCGCATCAATAGACAAGGGCTGATTAATCGAAAAGGCGTCAAACACGTCTCCCAATATTTTGGTCGCAAGCTGATTATTCAAGCCAACTTTGCTTTTTCGGAGGAGTTGATTGTGAGCAAGGGGAATACGACTAAGTTTTTGGCGTGGTTGGAGGCTAGTTCTGATTGATGACCAAAGAAATACTGGCTTACAAACTAGGTTTCAAGGATGTTTCCTATTTTTGCCGCTTTTTTAAAAACAATACGGGGTTCAGTCCCCAAACCTTTCGAGCGCAGCGTTTCGCACGATTATTTAACATATAAGAAAATTAATATTTAAAGTTCATTGAAATAGGGAATAACTTTGCTTGAAAAAGCAAAATATGTTTGATTCATTGGTAAATCTAGTCC
>JBCCQK010000386.1:0-8363 GCA_039024375.1 Bacteroidota bacterium | reverse complement strand
TTTCTTCATCGTAGTTTAAGTTTAACGTCTTCGCTAACCACAGTGAGTGATAGTTGATTAGTGATAAATAGCTTGCCCAGCTTGCCCGTATGGGTACGGGATAGTTGTTGCACTTCTTAAGACGAATATTTTCAATTTACTACATATTAATATCATTCATCACTTATCATTCATCATTAATTTGGCGACCACGTTATTAATTAAAAAATATCATAAAATAAGATGGATAGCTGGACTCAGGGTAAATATAAGCATTATTGGCAATGTCAAGTGGTTCTTACACCGTTTGTCGTCTTATTGTCCTAAAATGTCAAAAGGCCAACAATTGAGAACAGTTTTTTTGGATTAACAACTCGGTAACAAGGTCGAAACCAGTCAGATTCATAAAATAGGCTATATTTGCGATTTTTCCTTAATAGACGCTCTAGCTGTTTTAATTTCTATGTTCAAAAGACAAAAATAACATTGAAATTGAGACGCCTTTTTTACAAAGTTTACCAAGGAATCATTTTTTATCAACAGACAATTATTCAATAAATTAAACCTAGCCGTTATGAAATTAAAGCAGACTTTTTTCTTGCTTTGCTTAGCGATGTTTACCGTTTTCAGTGCAACCGCACAAGATTTGGAATTTCCCAAATTAGACCCTAGCCCTATGGACGTGGCCCACTATCCAGCAAGGTCCGCCTACAAGAATTATTTGAGTGCCGACGACCCAGACCGAACCTCCAAAATCAAGGTTTTATACTGCCGTCCCAATAAAAAGGACAGAGTTATCTTTGGAGACCTTGTTCCTTACGGTCAAACTTGGAGATTGGGCGCCAACGAAGCGACGGAAGTGACTTTCTTTACTGCTGTAGAAATCGGCGGAACCTATGTTCCAGCTGGAACTTACACCATGAACGCCGACGTTTTCCCCAACCAGTGGATTATCCGTATTTCTTCGGAGCGATTCGTAGCGGGAACGGCCAATTTAGACCCTTCGAAAATTATTGCAACGGCTACGGCCAATGTTTCCGTAGTACCTACAAGCAGAGAAGCCTTTACCATCGGTTTCCAAAAAGTGGACGAAGGAAACGTTAACATGGTATTCGAGTGGGACCAAACTAGAGCAACGATGCCCGTTAGTTTCAATCCTGTGATGTTGAGCGGCGACGATGCGAGTCCAATGGATTTGGTGCAATTTCCTGCTAGTTCTCGGTTGCGTAATTTCCAGAAGCCTGAAGATTTGGACAAAGCAGTAGCTAAGGTAAGAGTGGTTTACAGCCGTCCCCAAAAGAAAGGTCGAGACGTATGGGGAACTATGAAAAAGACTGGTGATATGTGGAGAGTGGGTGCGAACGAAACCACGGAAGTGACTTTTTTCCAAGATGTGACCATCGGTGGTACCAAAGTAAAGAAAGGAAAATACGGTTTGTTTGCCAAAATCAACGATGATAGTTGGGATTTCATTATCCACAAAAACGTGCAGTCTTGGGGACACCCTAATCACGACGAAAAAGACAACGTAGTAACCGTCAATGCAAAAACGTTGAAAACACCCGAAACGGTGGAAGCAATGACTATCTTGTTGCAGGAAAATGGTTCGGATGCAGTTGACTTGATTGTAGCTTGGGACGATTTGATGGCGAAGTTACCGATTTCTTTGAAGTAGGTTAGTGATTAGTGGCTGGTGATTAGTGACTCGTTATTAGTTAGTAGTAAACCGATAAATAAAAAATGTCCAGCAATCTTACGATTGTTGGGCATTTTTTATTTTGCTTTCCTGTTTTCCTCAGTCTTCTCCTGCTTAGTAGTCTTTCCAGTTGATAGTGTCGGGTAGATTTTGTCATAAAATTTGTCGAGAACAAGGCAAAATTTCTTTGCATAGCCGTCGCTACGGAAATAAATTTTAACGAAGTTATCGGCAAATTTTATCAAAAGATACCCGTCAGTATTACCTGGAAAGACTACTTAGTAATGAACAAAAAAACAAGCGAATCTTTTTAGAAAAAACAGTAGTTCAACAATCTGAGTTGTGCTAAATTTGCCAGTGAAGGTATCTCTACTCCATCAATAAAAAGAAATATTTAGCGGAATGAACCCTAATAAAATCACCCTAACGGTACTAGCTATCTTGACCTGTTTCCATATCTGCTTAGCGCAAGAAATAGATATGGAAGCGCTCAAAAAACGTAAAGAAAGCCTTAAATTGGACGTTGAAGAATGGACGTTGGACATCAAAGAAGCACAGGCAGAACTAGTAAAAATCAAAAGAGAAATCAAGGTGTTGGAGGATAGCTTGAAAGTCTATCCTATTTGGTCAACAGGAGTTTTGGGCACTTTAGGTTTCAATTTTACCCGCTTTCAAAACTGGCTTTCCAAAAATCAGTCGAGTACTTCCGCTAGTACGTTGGGATATAACATCAACGCCTTTTTCAACCTACAGCAAAAAAAATATTTTTGGAAAAATTCCATTAATATTAATCAAAGTTGGCTTCGATTTGACAATAAGGATATTGAAGAAGAAAATAGTGGCTACCAAGTAGCTTCGGATGCCTTCAACGGAAGTTCGCTTTGGGGTTTTAAATTTTCGGAAAAATTAGCTACCTCTGCACTATTAGAGTATCGTAGTGCCTTGTTGCAGGGTCGCTGGAATAATCCAGGTTTTTTAGATGTAGGAATAGGGCTAAGTTGGACGCCTAAGAAAGACTTGGCAATTTCCATACATCCATTAAATTACAACCAAGTATTTTCTAATTCGGAAGCGCAACTTAGTTCTTCTTTAGGTCTGAAAATGCTCGGGGAATATTCCAAAAAATTTGCCAGTGGTATCAGTTGGACGAGCAATTTATCTAGCTTTTTCAGCTACAAAAGCGGCGAACTCAATAATTGGCTCTGGATAAACGGTCTTAGTAAAAAATTTGGTGCGCTAGGAGTTGGTTTGAATATCGCCATCAAGCAAAATCAACAAGAAGCTAAAGCTCGGGAATTAGACGAAAACCCCTTTCAGTATTACTATATTTTAGGGTTATCCTTCAAATTTTAAACCCAATTGAACAAAGGAATACTTGGTCCGTTTTAGAAAAAACAATTAAATAACAATTTAAAACCAAATATTTTTATGCTCGACCAGTTTAGCGAATCCTTTAAAGGGTTAGTGAATAAAATGCAAGGTTGGATAGATGCTATTATCTTAGCACTGCCCAATTTAGTACTAGCAAGCTTTGGTATTGGCTATCTCCCTTTTTGTTGCAAGGAACTTGAAAAAAGTAGCAGAGAAAGGACTACAACGAACGAGTGCTAACAGAACCGTTACTGGCTTCTTATCCAACATCTTGGTAGCGGTTTTTATGTAGTTTTCTTTGTTTTTAATCCTAAATATTCTCGACCTCAGCGATGCCTTGACTGCCTTGCTAGGAACTGCGGGTGTAGCGGGATTAGCCGTCGGTTTGGCGCTTCAAGACCCAATGGTAAACCTATTCTCAGGTGTCTTGATGAGCGTAAAGGACTATTATAAAGTGGGAGATTTGGTGGAAACCCAAGGCCATTTCGGTAAAATTATGAAAATCAATCTACGCTCCACCATTATTCTTTCTCCCAAAGGACAAGAGATTATCATTCCTAATAAAGATGTTTTACAAAACGCCTTGATTAACTATTCGCACAATGGCCGACGAAGAGTGGACATTAGCTGCGGAGTGGCTTACGGAGACGATTTGGAAAAAGCAAAAGAAGTAGCCATCAAAGCCATTGAAGATAGCAATATTTCCATTCGCGGTAACCAACCCATCGAATTTTTCTACACGGGGTTTGGCAATAGTTCCATAGATTTTACGCTGCGTTTTTGGAAAAATATCACTTCTCAACTGGATTACCTAGATGCTCAAAGTAGGGCTATTATGGCCATCAAAAAAGCGTTCGATAAGAATGGAATTACTATCCCTTTCCCCATCAACCACTTTAGATTTTGGCGTAGTCGGCGGTTTACCCATTAATGAAGTTTATCCCCCCAACAAGGTATTCAATAGGTCTAGAAATAGTGGGAATAATGCGATAAAAAATGGACAAAGTAACATTCAAAGAGTAGCTAGTAATAATTGATGGTAATAGACCAGCACAACACTTCCTATTACACCAACCTAAAAATTAACACATCCATGCAAACGCAATTATCAGGAACCTACGAAGACATCAAAGCCAATTTCGAAGCTTTGATAGATAAATTTGACAAGAAAATACTCGAAGTAAGCCAAGTTAGTAGAAACCAACCAGATATTAGACCTCAAACGGCAACGGCCCAAAGATTAAATAAATTGAAATTAGAAAGAGCCAAAGTGAAGCATGTTCTCCTTGACATCGGAATCATGACCAAAGGACAAGTACTTGACTTGAAAGGGCAATACGACGAAGACTACAAGAAAGCTCTGAGAGTTTTGGCAGCTAGCTAGGGAGGAGATTTGAAGAAGCGGTGGCAGTAGCAGTGGCAATGGCAGTGGCAATGGCAGTAGCAATGGCAGTAGCAGTGGCAGTGGCAGTAAGGCAGAGAACAAATAAAATCGAAAAAACCAATGCCTAGTTCCGTGTTCCCAAAAATCCGTGTTATAAAATAAGCAGAAAGTAGCCGCAAAAGGCATTTGAAAAACACAAAAACACCTAACTATGAAAAAGAGAAAGGTCCATACATTCTATTATATAACTAGATTGATGAGTGCTTTTACAAGTTTTCCCAAAACCGAAAAGTCTAAACGAAGTACCATCTATCTTAAAAATTAATTTATCATGAGTAACCATAATAATAACAACAGTAACCTTTGGGCTTTAGCATTTGGAATCGTCGCGGGTGCGGGCGCCACGTACTACTTAACGCAGACAGAAAAAGGTAGAAAAATGGCCAAAAAAGCTAAAAAAAGATATACCAAACTGGAGAAGGAAGCACGACGAACTATCCAAGAGAACGCCAACCTAGTGTCTAGTAAGGCCAATGAAGTTTTTACTTGTATCTACGCACGACACAAGACAGTTAAAATCCTTCCACAAGACTACGCAGTAAAAGTAATTAAAAGAGCAGTAGAAGATGGAGCGCTTTTTTAACTATTCCCACTCCCTAGGCAATTCAATATTCAAATACGCTGCAAGCGCCAAATTGTACTTTCTGTAAAAACCACGAAGCTTTTGTCGAATCTTTGTGGACATTTCAGTTCGAGGAGCGACGTTGTACTGTTCTTCAACTTCTTTTTGATAATCAAAATGCGGAAGGCCTAGAAATTGCTGCAAATCTTTCAAAATAGTTATCGCACCTTTAGATTCTTTCAACGTTTCTGTAAAATAAATTCGAAACTTACTGGAAGGATAAACCGCACGCCATTTTTTTAATTGGTTTAAATAGACGCCAGGGGATAAATAAATGGTTGGTTCGCCAGCGTAAAAAAGTGCTAATTCACGTTCTATGTCTTCTTCAAAAGTATGGACTCGAAAACCTAAACTTCTACCCTCTTCTTGAAATCGCTGGTTCATTCGGTGGTGAGAAAAAGCTCGTTCGACTGGATTTCTAAACAATAAAATTAATTGAACATCGGGCAAGTATTGGTGGACTAGTGTTGGGTTTACTTCGAAAAAGGTATTGACACTCGCCTCCCCTGTGATGTACGAAACATCCGTAAGACGATTTATTTCCACCTTTTCGTGATACAAAATGCCCCGTTCGTTCAACTCGGGCCAATCGAATTTAATCGACTCAGCGGTATTTTTTTGCGGGAACATTGCCCAGTATTCATCAATGTTCTGCTGAACGTACGGTTTTCCTTTACCAAAAAAATTAGGCTCTTTCAACTGGCAAGGCAGAACGTTGGGATGCGCAATTAAATAGCGATAGAGCGAAGAGGTACCACATTTTCGCTCTCCGATAATGAAAAAACTTGGACGTAGGTAACTCATTTTTTATTCGGAAGTTGTGAAGTATCTTTTGAAGAATCCAAACAATATTTCCACAAAGCTATTCTAAATTTTCGGCACTACGGTAAAAAGTGTGGGTTAACAACTCTTTATGCGGTTGACACAACTCAGAGCGTTAGGCCACAGTTGATTCGAGAACTTTTACAGTCCCCTTTTCAAAATCTTTCCGAAAAAAGAAAATAGGACGTCCAGCTTTCTTTTTTCGGACGCTCTAAACCCTTCGACTAGATACATTTGCGAGGATACTTAAACTTACTATTCTCTCATCTCACAAAACTCTAGTCATTATGAAAAATGCAGGTATGTTAACCTTGGTCTTTCTATTTCTTGCCATTATCGGTTGCGATAAAGAAAACGATGTTCAACCCGAAGCCCCTAAAACAACCACCGAAGAAATTGAACTAAATACTTCCGACCAGCAGGCCATTTTCTCAGCCAGACAAAGTAACAATCAAGCCATTAAAGACCACGACGCTGCGGGCGTAGCGGCCATTTACGTCGATACATTTTTTATTTTGACCTCCACCAATGGAATTTTTACAGGAAAAGAGCGAGTGGAACAAATTTACCAAAGTGTCTTCGATTCCCGAGAAGAGGTCCTTTTCGTACGGACGCCAACGGCCATCAAAGTGAATAGCGATTGGTCGATGGCTTCGGAACACGGCAATTGGGTTGGTACCTGGAAAGTTGAAGACGAAAACATCAAAGTGGGTGGTGATTATTACGCCAAATGGCATAAGATTGACGGTCAATGGTCACTTCGTTCGGAAGTTTATACACAGTTTGACTGCGAAGGTGAAAGTGTTTGTAGTACACTGCCTACTTTATAGAAAATCTTTGAGTAGTTTTGTAGATGTATTTTTGCTTGGCAAAAATAAATTTAATCAGAAAACTACGAATGAGTAAATGAAAATACTAGTACTAATTATTTTTTTAATATTCCATTCGACGCTTTATTCGCAAATACCCAGCGATGTTTCCCTTGATATTTCAGCCGTCGTTTTTTTAGATTCTTTCGTTGTCACCGCCTCCAAAAAGGGGTTCGACGTGGCCGATTTCATTGAAATTGTCCAAAAAGACGAGTCCTTTTTTCGAGCCTTTCACAATTTGCGTTTCCAACCACATTTTGCCAACAATACGGTAGAGATTTTTGATAAAAAAAGAACAGTAAAAGCAGCTAATTATCATCGAGTGGAGCAACAGATGGAGGGAAACTGTCGAACGATGCGCTATTTGTCGGAAGAAATTAAAGGTAATTTTTACAAACGAAAAAAACAACGAAAGCATCGCTACTACACCGCCAAAATGCACGAGCAGGTTTTTTTGACCAAGGGAAAAGTTTGCGGCGAACCCGAAAATCCAACAATATCTAATGATAATTTAAGTGGTATTCAAAAACACATCAACGAGTTAAAAAAGCTCATTTTTCAGCCCGGCCGAGAAGTAGATGTGCCATTTATTGGTGGAAAAACGGCTATTTTTAAACAAAAAATGCTACGCTATTATAATTTTTCGATTCAACAGAAAACTTACTCGGACAGTAGAGATTGCTACGTATTTCGGGCGGCCGTAAAACCCAACTATCGCCCCAACAAGACTATCATTAAATATTTAGAAACTTATTTTGATAAGGAAACTTTTCAAGTGGTTGCTCGAAATTACCACTTGAAATACGACGGGCTTTTCGATTTCGACGTGAAGATGAAAGTCAACTTGACACAAGTCGATGAAAAATATTTACCCCAATCCGTTTTTTACGACGGACAATGGAAAATTCCCGCTAAGAAACGAGAAGTCGTGCAGTTCAAAATTGATTTTGAGTATTAGAAATTGTTTGGTACACGGTAAACAGTACACAGCGAACAGCTTTTCTTATTACAGCTGCTTCACTGCATCAACTTTTTTCAAAGTTCGTCTAATTTGTCTCGTATGCCTATCCATATGCGTACTAAAAAAACTTAACATTCCAGCGAGCGACATCTTTCCCGTTAATGGATGTTTGTACAGCTCTTTTTCGAAGAATTCCTCGGGCAGTTCTTCTAAGTAAAGTGCCAATGCTTTTCGTTGACTTTTCCATTGTTTAGCGACCTCCCAAAAAGTCAAGTCGGTTCGTAAAAAATCGCCGCTAACGGCAGCGGGCGCTTGAATCTTAAAAGGAGCGGCGAGTGATAGATTAAGAAATGTGGACCGAAGACCAGACAAGACATTAGCCTTCTCTAGTTCGGGATTAAAACTCAACTTCTTTTGTACATAGGCGAGTGCCCCTTTTTCTGCGCCCATCAAATGTTGCATTATCTGTAGTACGGACCAACTTGATTCCGAAGGTTGCTCATTTAATTTTGCATCGCTATAATTCTTTAAATCTCGAAGTAAAGCTGCTAACTTCTCGTCAATTTTGTGCAGAAGAACGGCCGTTTTTTTGTCCATAC
>JBCCQK010000385.1:0-8423 GCA_039024375.1 Bacteroidota bacterium | reverse complement strand
TCACTAGTCACTAGTCACTATTCCACTAATCACAAACCCATTAAAAATTGCATCGTATCTACTCCGTCGGCGTAATCGGTCAAGCTGGGTTGCTGGGCTTTTCCGAAAGGGACCGTTGCCAGCTGATTAAGATTTACTTTAGTGACCACGCATTGAATTTCTGATTGCCGATGATTGATTGCCGTTACTAAAGTATCGGCTTTGTCGTAGAATTCATAATGTAACGAAGCGATTCTCGACGTAATATCCTCATTTTCAACTAAAATAATGCAGCCGTTGGCTTTGTAAGGCACTTTGTTCAGTAGGAACATCGCATAATTATAGTCGAAGTTATTTTTGTATTTATTATTTAAAACTACTTGATTGTATTCGTGTAGTGCTTCCAAAAGCGGATTAAATTCGTAGCCTTTGGGCAAGTATAATTTCGATACGTTACGACAGCCTAAACCGTAGTACGCAAAAACGTCCTGTCCCAAAGCTAATAAATCCTCGGTGGATTCTGTCCCATCCAGTACGGCAACGGCGTGTCGATTGCGGCGGATAATGTGCGGATATTTGCCAAAATACTGTTCAAAATATCGAGCTGAATTATTGCTTCCCGTGGCAATTACCGCATCGAAATCAGCCAATCTTTCAACAACCTTAAAATAATCCATCGCTCTGTTATCCCATTCCTGTAACTTTTTCAATAGCTGAGGCAGTAAATATTTATCCTTCTCCGATAACTTTATCTGTGCCCGATGTCCTGCTAAAAACACAGAGAGAAAGTCGTGAAAACCGACTAACGGGATATTACCCGCCATGACAATACCGACCGTTTTAGGTAAGTCGTTATCTCTGACGTGATATTTATTAGTCCAATTGGTCAGAGCAGCTTCTTGTAAAAAATGTGTACCAATCGCCTCCACTGCTTTTTCACAATTCTCGACCGTCAACCAGGCGTTATTATATTGCGTACGGTGCATCACTGCCTTTAAATACTCATCGTTGGATAATAAGTATTCGCCCAGTTTTACTAATAAAGCTATTCTTTCTTGTAAGGTCAAAATGTATTTTTTCTAATGGTTCAACTGCCTACTGCTCACTGCCACTACCTACTAAAATACCCTTCTTAGCGAGTTCTCTCATCACCCGTTGATTCCGTTCGGGAATCTTTTCTGGAGTCTCATAATGTTTGAGGGTTTCTTCTATACTTGATTCCTTCAGTAAATGCAACATCGGCAGCGGAGAACGATTGGTAAAATTAGTCACCTCGTTAACTGTTGTATCGGCGAACTGATACTGTGGATGAAAACTCGCTAATTGCACAACGCCCTCCAAACGGAGCGCAAAGATAAGGTCATTTGCGATTTCTAAGAAGTCCAAATAGTCGTTAAAGTCCATTAAAACGTTCTCTAGGATGAGGAAAGAGGTGTCAATGCCTGCGTTCTCGTTGGTGGCGAGCGCAACAAGCTCTCGTTGCAAAAGGGGGACTAATTCGTTCAAATTGGTGCCTTCGAACGCCACGTAGCGAATCTGCTGCTGAACAAAAGGCTTTTTGGCAAAGGGGCAGAGGTTGTAGCGAATCACAAAATCTGCTATCCACGCTTGCGTTATTTGAATCGTATCTTTCATGGTGTAAAGGTCGGTTTTTAATTTTAGATTCGTTCGAACTTGGTATCTGACAAAAATTCATTACCTTTTGGCCCTTATTATGAATGACGGTTGAACATATCGGATATTTTCAAAATATCCGATATGTTGTATCAGAATATCCGATATGTTGTATCAGCCTAACATTAAATTAAAGCTAACCTTTCAAAAATGACTTTATCCACTTTAGACTGGTCCATCATGGGACTTTATTTTTTATTTGTCTTGGCCGTTGGCTTGATGGTTTCTCGTAAGTCGGGGGCCAGCGTCAGTGACTTTTTCCTATCGGGAAGAAATATGCCTTGGTGGTTATTGGGAGTATCGATGGTGGCGACTACTTTTTCGGCGGATACCCCCAATTTGGTCACGGGTTTAGTGAGAGAAAACGGCGTTTCGGGCAATTGGGGATGGTGGACATTTTTACTGACGGGGATGCTGACGGTATTCGTTTATGCCAAATTATGGCGTCGCTCGGGTGTCTTGACGGATGTAGAATTTTACGAACTGCGGTATAGCGGCCCGACGGCCGCTTTTTTACGAGGATTTAGAGCTTTGTATCTAGGGTTGATTTTCAATGTACTAGTAATGGGGACAGTTTCTTTAGCCGCCGTCAAGTTTGGGGAGGTAGTATTGGATATGCCCGGTTGGCAAACGTTGGCCATTGCAGGGTCCATTACGTTGGCTTACAGTGCTTTTGGCGGATTGAAAGCGGTGATTATCACCGACTTTGTACAATTTATTTTGGCAATGATTGGGTCGATTTGGGCTTGCATCTATTTGGTTAATTTGGAAGAGGTTGGTGGTCTGACCAACTTAATTCAACATCCAGAGGTGGTCGATAAAATGGCAATGTTCCCCGATTTTGCGGACCCTAATGTGTGGGTGCCCGTACTGCTAGTGCCTTTGGCTGTTCAATGGTGGGCGTCTTATTATCCTGGGGCCGAACCTGGAGGAGGTGGATACATTGCACAGCGGATGTTTTCGGCCAAGGACGAACGCAATGCGGTCGGTGCGACGCTGCTGTACAACGTAGCGCACTACGCACTACGGCCTTGGCCATGGATATTAATCGCTTTGGCGTCTATTATCGTCTTTCCCGAAATGAGTGATATTCAACGGGCTTTTCCAGGGCTTTCGGCCGATAAATTGGGACAAGACGTAGCCTATCCTGCGATGTTAACCAAACTTCCCTCGGGACTACTAGGTTTAGTAGCCGCTTCTTTGGTGGCTGCCTTTATGTCTACGATGTCCACGCAGTTGAATTTGGGGGCTTCCTATTTGGTCAACGACTTTTATCAACGGTTCATCAAGCCCGACGCAACGCAGCAGCAACTGGTGTGGGCGGGTCGCTTGTTCACCATTGTTTCTGCTTTGTTAGGACTGGGTTTAGGATTGCTATTAACCGATGCAACACAGGCTTTCAACATGCTGCTATTACTGGGCGCTGGAACGGGATTGATTTACATCCTTCGTTGGTTTTGGTGGCGCATCAATGCCATGACGGAGATTATTGCGATGGTGGCATCGCTCGTCATTGCGGGCTATCTGAATTTTTATCACGATGATTTGGGGCTTTTTGTACTGGCATCTTGGCAAAAAATTGTTGTAGGGGCGGTGTTGACGACTATTGTTTGGGTAGCAGGAACGTACTTCACGAAACCGACCGACGATAAAACATTGCGTAATTTTTATCGAGTGGTCAAGCCCGGTGGAAACGGTTGGGATGTTGTTTTAGACAAAGCGAAAGCGGACGGTGACCCCATTCCAAAAGAACAGGGGCAACTGCCGTTGGAATTGCTTTGCTTCGTCATTGGTTGCTTGACGGTGTATAGCGTGCTGTTTGCGATGGGCAATTTGATTTATGGTAAAATGGGGTTGGCCGCTGGATTAGGAGTGGTGACAGGACTCGGGACATATTTTTTATTTACAGCTTGGGGGAAGTTGCGGCATGAGTGAGAAGAATGCAAAATTTGAAATACACACTATTTTGTGATATTTAAAAATTGGAATTGCTAGAAAAGATGGCCAGAAAGTATATTCATCAACTACTAATTAGCACGTTATGCTTTATCTTTACCTTGAATTTGTCAGGGCAAGAAGAGCGCATTTTGAACTACGAAGTGCGGATAGAAGTGCGAAAAGACCGCTCTTTGAAAGTAAAAGAAGACTTAACGGTCAACGTTACTGGGCGTGTGATTAAACGGGGGATTACGAGGAGTTTACCCCGTTACCAAACCATGCCCAATGGCAAAAAGCAGCCCATTCGGTATAACATTACCAAAGTACTTCGAGATGGTCAGAAAGAAGGGTATCATACCGACTACGAAGGCGGACACGAAATGATGTACATTGGTCGAAAAGAAGTCTTTTTACGACCAGGTGAATACCACTATACCATTGAATACGAAGTGCCGAACCAAGTGCTGCAACTGCAAGAAGTGGACGAAATCTACTGGAACGCTATTGGTAATAGTGTCCAATTTCCCGTTGACCAAGCCTCTTGCTTAGTTCGTTTGCCCGATGGCGTCAACCATTTGCAAAAAGCCTGTTATACGGGGCGTTTCGGTTCGACGGCTAGTAATTGTACGGTTAAAGAGTTCAATAACGGCAATGAAATCTTTTTTCAGACTACTCAATCTTTGGCACCTGGAGAAGGTCTAACCGTTGGCGTCGGCTTCGAAAAGGGGGCCGTAGCTGCGCCTTCTTTCTTAGAAAAATACGGTTCCGCTTTACTACTTGGTTTGTCGGCTTTAGGTTTGCTTATTTATTTTGTAACCACTTGGAACAAATACGGAATCGACCCGCCAAAACCGACTCCTTATCCGCAGTTCGCCTCTCCCAAAGGATATTCGCCCTCTTCCCTAAGTTATATCGCCAAAGAATCTTACCAATCGCAGAAGGTAACGTCGAGTATCATCAACCTAGCCGTCAACGGCTACTTGCGCATCGACGAAAAAGATAGTGGCGGTTTTTTGTCGAGCCGAAAAAACTACATTTTGACCCGTTTAAAATCAGATTACAGCGATTTGTACCCCGAAGATGCTGCGTTAATGGAACGTTTGTTTGCTCGTGGTAGTACGGTGAACATTGACGGTCAATACGAAAAAACGGTGAAGTCCGCCTACCAAGCGCACCAAAATAGTGTCTTGGCGCAGCACGAGCATTTTGTTAAGGAGGGAAATAACCGTCAATTTTTGTTCTTGCCCATTATCATCAGTTTTCTAGCGGTCATCGGTGCGGTCTATATGCTTAATCGGAATGGAACGGAATTAGATGGATTGGGTTTGATTTTGTTCTCGGCGGTCTTTATCGGTTTGCCCATTTTCGCCCTCATTTCCCTATTTTCTTCTCGAGCGGCCAGTATTTCCAAAGTCGCCAAAGCTTTCATTATTCCCTTTATGTTCATCTTCATTTTCTCGGGCGGTTTGCCGATGGTGATGGGCTTGTCGGAACTGAAAGGGATGATTCTGGAAAATTTCAACGGCGTTGGTATCAACATAGTAGCGTTAGGACTTTTTGTCCCCTTAGCACTAATTTCGTTATTCCTTTACGGTTATTTAATTAAGAAGCCGACCGTGGAAAAACTGCAACTTCAATCGGACATCGAAGGGTTTAAAATGTATTTGGAAATGGCCGAAAAAAACCGAATGAATTTGCTCAATCCGCCTGACCGAACACCCGAACATTTCGAAGCGATGTTACCTTACGCCTTTGCCCTCGGCGTAGAACACAAATGGTCGGCCATTTTTAAATCTATTTTGGAAAAAGCAGCCTACACGCCCACGTGGTCGAACAATCGACATATCTACGCCACGAACCACTTTTCGTCTAATTTTAGTCGTTCCGTAATGAGTTCGGCAACGCCTCCACCTTCTAGCAGTAGTGGTGGTAGCGGTGGTGGTGGATTTTCTGGCGGTGGTGGTGGCGGCGGTGGAGTAGGCGGCTGGTAGCAAGATTTCTCAACGCCCTCCATCCAACTCATCCTGCCATTTTTTCAAGGCATCCCAATCGCCGTCGGCTGCCATGCCCGCCTGCTGAGGCCAAGTGGTCGGGTCGTGCATTTGGTAGCGTTTACCCGCTGCGGTTAATATTTGCTGAATATCCGATACGGCCGTTTGGCTGAGTTGTCGCCAAGTCGTAATGCCCGCATCGTTCAATAAGCCTTCTATCTTTGGACCGATGCCTTCAATTTTTTTCAAATCGTCGGGTGTTATTCGTCGTAATTCGGTTACTTCTCGCCGTTCGACAATTTTACTTTCGCCCTGTGTCCGAGTTTCTCCGACGACTTGTCGAGAGGCTTCGATAGTCCCCATGTTCGCCATCATTTGCTTGAGCATATTCATGTCGATCTGCTTGACCACCTCTACCTCTTTGATGATTTCAACGGGAACTTCTTTAATTACCTCTACTTCTTTGATGACTTCTACTTCCTTAATCACTTCTACTTCGGTCGGCTTTTCGGCTAATTTTGCCTCCGATGCTTTATAGAAGGTATCTAATTGACTGTAGCGATTCGACCATTTCCCAATAAGGGTATCTTTTTCGGTAGCCAATTGTTGATACTTACTTTCCCACTCGGAAGTGTAGTTATCCCATTTTAACTGCCAGTCGCTATTTATCTTTTCTACTGCTTCTTCGTGTTCTTTTTGTAAAGCATCCTGTTTCGTTTCCCATTCTAGCGTGTAATTTACCCACTTATTATTCCATTCCTCATCTAGACTTTTTACGGCTTCATTTTGAGACTCCGCTTTTTGGACCAATAAACCGTATTTGCCTTCCCATTCGGAGGTATAGCTGTTCCATTTTAAATCCCAATCGCCGTTGAGCTGGGCAATTTGAGCGTCTTTTTCTTCGGCTAAAGCGTTGTACTTGCCTTCCCATTCGGAGGTGTAGCTGCTCCATTTTAAATCCCAATCACCATTGAGCTGGGCAATTTGAGCGTCTTTTTCTTCGGCTAAAGCATTGTATTTGCCTTCCCATTCGGAGGTATAGCTGTTCCATTTCAAATCCCAATCGCCGTTGATTTGAGCAATTTGAGCGTCTTTTTCTTCGGCTAAAGCATTATATTTGCTCTCCCATTCGGAAGTATAATTATTCCATTTCAAATCCCAGTCGCCGTTAAGTTTATTAATAGCAAGGTCATTATTAGCCACCAATGTATTGTATTTGCCTTCCCAGTTTAATTGAAGGTTACTAGTTTCCTTTTGCCATTCTCCGTGTAGCGCTAGCTTTTCCGCTTCGACTCTTCTCAACTCTTTTTCTAAAGCACCGTATTTATTTTCCCACTTCAAATTGAGCGCCGTCAGTTCGTTTTTCCACTCTTCGTGCAAAGCCAATTTATCCGCTTCGGCGGTTTTTAACTGCTGATGAGCGATGCCGTATTTGTCCTCCCATTTTAAATTTAGTCCTACCAATTCGTTATTCCACTCGGTATGCAAATCGACCTTTTCTTGTTCTAAACCTTTGTAATCCAGTTGCAATTGGTCGTAACGTTTGACCTGCCCGTCGTAATTTTCTTTCAACGATAAATAACTGGATTTCTGCAATTGTAGGTCTTTTTCCAGTTGCTCAACCTTCGATTGCATCCATTGGCGATATAGCCAAGCACCGAGAAGGGAAGCCACTAGACCAAAAAGAAAGGGTAATAAAAAACATAAAAAACCAGACATGATATAATAGATGTTTTGATGATTGTCAAAGAGAATTCAACTAGCGCATACCGTCGCTTTTTTAACTAACTAATTACCTCAATAGCACTTCCACAAGTCTATTTTTCGCCCGACCTGCTTTAGTATCATTAGAATCAATGGGGGCATCAGGGCCGTACCCCTTTGCGGTTAGCCGTCTTCGGTCGAGACCACTTCCCGTCAAATAATCTCGAACGAATTCCGCTCTTTTTCTGGACAGGCGAGTGTTAATCTTCAATTCTCCTTTGTTATCCGTATGTCCCCCCACTTCCAATCGACTACCTTTTACGTTGTCTAGATAGAATACCAAGTCCGTAAAATCTTGTTTTTGTTCGGGCGTAAGTGCCACAATTTGTTCGCCCGTTGGAAAGTAAATCGTGACCGGATTAGCATCGAATCTCGCTTTGATGGCAGCTAATCTTTCGGAAATATCCATGGTGGTTTCAGTGAAGCTGAAATCGACACCGCTCTCTAAAATTCCACCGTTGAGTTCGCTGGACTCGGGTAGCCGCTTATCGTTGGTCAATAGTTGTTTGCCCGAAACGCCCAACTCTATAAAGGCTTTTTTTACTTCATTGGCCCTAGCCACACCGAGCGTTGGGAAAACACTTTCGTTACCTTCCGATTCTTTGTACAGCCCCGTAATCATCAAACTGCGATTCGGATTATCGGTCAAATAGGTAGCGGTTTGTTGCAGTGAGGCATCGACGCCCGTTCCCAAAGGTGTTTGGTAGTTGAAATTAGTGGAGGAGAAATCGAAGTGTTCGGCGGCGGCGGTCTTGAAAGAGGTACCGTCTTCGATTAAGAGTCGATTGGTGCTAGTAGGAGCCGTAATGACGGCGGGGGCAGCGGCGGGCGTTGCTCCACAAAATCTATTTCGTAGATAGAGGGAACCAAAAATTAACCACGCTGCTAGCAGAATTAGCGGAAGCAGAAGTTTATTCATGTTTTGTAGTGTTCTTGTTTTTACCTAAACTAGCCTCTAAAATAACAAGAATCTTTTTTCTTTTCTAACAATCTGCCTGCTGGTTTATTTATTTTTTTAGAAAATATAAAATAAAAATAATTGCTAATACTATAATTCCAGCGTTTCGCACGATTATT
>JBCCQK010000384.1:0-8451 GCA_039024375.1 Bacteroidota bacterium | reverse complement strand
GCTAATTTTTAGAGATTTTACCTAGAGGTCTTTAGGTAACTGAAGCCACTAAGCTACCTTCTTATCTTAATACAACCGATTTACAATCAACTTCTTGGAAACCGCTCTACTGTCGTCCGACTGAACGTTTAAAAAATAAAGCCCGTTAGGAAGGTCGCTTAAACCAATTACCACTTTTTCTGAGCCTACATTGGGTATTATCGAACAAAAGTCAAAAATGTCCCATAGGCTAAGTATTGTTGGAAGCTAAGATAGCATTGAGGTTGATATTGGGGTTGTTTGCCCATTGCGTATAAAAGGTAAAGTTCAATTCCATATTCTGAATCTCTACTTGGAAAAAGAGCTATATTTTCTAATGCAATTATTGTTTTATCATCTCGTCCAAAAAAGCTTTGAGACTCTCTCAATAGATAAGTACCATCACTTGTTCCATCACTAAACCATAAATTATAATCAGAAATAAGCAGCATATAATTTTCCATAACTATTATTTCCTGAAATGGCATATCATAAATTAATTGCGTTCCTTCTTCATTACCATTTGTTTTCCAAAGTTGATTAGCGGCAGTAAAGTAAACTTCGTTTTTAAACGTGACGAAATTAGTTGGGAAACTAGGAATATTGAAGTTTTCATTATCAGGTACGATATTTTTCACTAGTGCTGTACCTTCGCTTGTACCATCAGTTTTCCAAAGCTCATAGTTTTGTTCCTTATTTTGTCCAGCAAAATAGACGATATTTTCAATTTGGTGATAGGCTTTATAGTTAGCATTCATTAGAAAAACTCCATCACCAGAACCTTCAAAAATATCAACAATCATTTTAGTTCCTTGTGGTGTCCCGTCTGTTTCCCACCATTCAGCTCCATAATCATTAGTATATGCGGTGAAAATGACCTTATCATTAATCAGAAAATAATTCTGAGCAGCAGATTCTATTGTTCCCAGGTTAATATCCTTTAGTAGGAAGGTAGAATCTCCATTGAAGACCCAAGGCTCAACACCATAATCTTTGCTATAAGCAGAAAAAATCAAAACATTATTGAAGGTGAAAATATTATTGGCTCTACCTACAACTATTGAGGATTTTTCTCCTTGGTTTATATCTGCTAATAGTTCTGCTTTTTGTCCAAAATTAGGCTCTGAAATAGCAATATACCACTTTGGTTTGCAGTTAAAGAAAAAATACAGTTGGTTTCGATGGTCTTTACTATGCTTAGTAAGTGGTTTTACTATAAGTATTTTGTTGATGTTTTTGCTTAGAATCATTTACGGACGACCCTTCTAATCCATATTTACTAATTTTGCAATATGAGCAGAAAGTTAATCAATCTTGCACTAATCACTTCCCCGATTTTTGCCATTTATGGATTGGCGCCAATTTTACTTTACAGTCGAATTGATTGGATACATTTTATTATTAGTTTTGTAGTGCTAGCATTTGTTATTCTTTTATTTTGGCTATTCAATATTTTTTTATTCAGCAAAGAATTAGACTACAGACTAAAATATGTATTAAGTTATACTTTTACTTTTTTACTACATATTGGCAATGTCTATTCTGTGAACGGTCCCAATGAAATGGTAGGGACAGCTATCTTTTTTATTTACGTTTTTTTGGTAGCCTTTGCTGTTAATACGCTGACGCTGATAATTATTAATTTTGAATCGATAAAATCAAAAAAGAATATCGCCGAGTCCCAATTGCAACAACTAAAAGTTGTTAATTTGGAGGCGCAGCAGAAAGTGCTTACACAGCAATTACAACCGCACTTCCTATTCAATGCGCTAAGCACGCTGAAATCTTTGATTGTAGAAAATAGAGACCGCTCCGTCAAATATGTTGTGCAATTGTCCGAGTTCCTGCGATATTCCATTAATATTCAGCGTAATGGAGTCGTCAAATTGCGAGAAGAGCTACAGTTTACCAATGATTTTATCAATTTACAAAAAGTAAGGTTTGGGAAAGCTCTAAATTGGGAGGTGGATGTCGAAGAACATTATTTAAACTATAAAATACCGGCCTTTGCTTTACAAACGTTGGTGGAAAATGCCCTAAAGCACAATTTTTTTACTATAAAAAAGCCGCTGAATATCGAATTAAAATCTACCAATCAACGCTTAATGGTCAAAAATAATAAAAACCCTAAACCCTTATCTACGGGTCACGGCATTGGCCTAAAAAACCTGAATGAACGTTATCAGTTAACCTTCAATCAAGCAATCGAAATAATTGACACGGCCGACCATTTTTCCGTCTATTTAACCCTATCGACTGATGAGAATCGTAATCATTGAAGACGAACCACTAACTGCAAAAGATTTAGCTCGAACCATTCGTTCGGTGGAGCCATCAGTGGAAATTTTACCTATTCTTTGTTCGGTGGAGAATGCCGTAGATTTCTTGTCACAAAGCCCTAAAATAGACCTCATTTTCTCCGACATTCAACTCGGAGACGGACTAAGTTTTGATATTTTCAAACAAGTTTCTATTGCCGTTCCCGTTATTTTTTGCACCGCTTTTGAGGAGTATTCTCTAGCTGCCTTCCAAGCGCACAGTATAGATTACGTACTCAAACCCTTTAATGAGCAAAAAATTAAGAAGACTATCGAAAAGTACCAATCATTAAAAGCTCAATTTAGTAGCACCCCGTCAAATCTGGCCAACCTTTTAAATCAACTTCAAAGAAATCATACCACGAATAAATCTGCCATTATCGTTCGACAAGCCGAAAAAATCATTCCACTCCAGAGTGACGATATTGCCTTGTTTTTTGTGGATAACCAAAAAACACACGTTTATACCTTTGCGCAAAAGCAATATCCTATACAAGAAAAAATGGAAACATTAACGGCTAAATTTCCTACTTTCTTTAGAACCAGTCGCCAAATATTATTAAACCGTATAGCCGTCAAAGAGGCCGCTCATTACTTTAATAGAACGTTGATTGTGCGACTGACCATCCCTTTTTCGGAAGAAATTGTTGTGGGTAAGCGGAAAACTACTGCTTTTATTGATTGGTTAGAAACAGGGAAGTAACTTAAACCCGATGAAGTACCGCTTGTCTCGTTCACCCGCCTATTTGTCCCCTTCATGTCTAATTTACTTTTTTTAACTGCTTAGACCGTTTCTTTTGTACAAAAGAAGGCACTACGGTAAAAAGTGTGGCTATCTAAAAATAGGTTTCGACTCGGAAGAGTCGAGTTACGTTCTCCATGACCAAATAAACGTAACACGACTCTCATTGGGATTCATTATTTAATCGGTGGTTTTCTGTTCGAGCGGTCTCCCCCTTTGGAGGGGGCGGGGGGAGGGATTTTGACTAATAAACTATAAATCAGTAGAATATCCTCCCCCTAGCCCCCTCCAAAGGGGGAAATGGCACCGTCTAAAATAGGAAAAATACATCTAAAAGCGCCGACTATTTTCTAAATGTCAATCAGAGTCGTATGGATTAACCTTCACCCACAGTTTTCTCCGTATAGCCTAAAAGAAAAGGTTAGAAAAGCAAATTAGATGAAATTTAAAACATACCTCTGCCTATTTTTTATTGTTGGCAACTTGAATATCGCCCTAGCACAAACGACCGTTCAGTCGTTCGACGAACTAATTAATCAAGTATTGACCAATACTTTCCGGTATCAAAACAACGAAGTGTTGTTAAGTCAAGTGAAAAAGGAGCGATTGGCGGCAGTTTATGGTGTTTTGAATCCTAGAGGGGGGCTAACGGGGTCTTTTACGAACAATACACAGTTACCTGTGAGTCTTCTGCCCGCAGAAATCGTGGGCGGTCCAGCTGGAACATACGAAGAAGTAGAATTTGGCTTACAATACGTTTCGGATGTCAATTTGTACGCAGAAGTCCAGCTACTGAATTTAGCGGGCTGGGAAAATTTGAATTTAGCCGACCTAACCATTCAATTACAGGAATCGGAGATGCGGCTTTCCCTGCAAGCATTGAAAGAAAACATAGCCATTACGTACTTCAATATTGTCAATTTACAGAAGCAATTAAAGGCAGCTAAAGTTAATTTAGGAGTAGCGGATACGCTCTATCAACTTACCCAAGCGAAATATGATAACGGCTTAATTAACCAACAAAATCTTAACCAAAGTAGGGTCAATCAAATAGAAATAGCTGCCTCAATTGACCGAATCGGCTACTTGATTGAGCAACAGTACGTAGCGTTAAAGATATTGTGTGATTTGCCCGAAACGATGAATATATTGATTCGGCAACCTTTGGATAGTATTCGGGAAGTTAGCCCTATATCGGTTAAAAAAAATACCCTTTTGGTTGAAAACGCTTTGGTCAACGTAGATGTACAGGCTGCTAATTATCAATTGGCCAAACGGAGTTTTCTGCCAACGATTTCCTTTTTTGGCAATTATTCTTTGCAGGGCAATGCCAATCGGTTCAACGTTTTTAATGACAACGCTACGTGGATTAATAGCAATGCCATTGGACTAAAATTGAATGTACCCATTCCAAGTGCGAGTCAATTTAGACAACGAACGCAGGCGGAGTTTCAAATAGAGTTGGCCAAAAACCAAGCGCTCCAAGCCAAACAACAGACCGATTTGACAATGGTCCAGTTAAAAAATGAATACGAAAAAGCTAGTGTACAAGCATTATACGACCAAGAAATCTACGAAATTAGAAAAGATAGCTACACCAAAAATTTCATTAACTATCAGGCGGGGCTATTGGATTTGAGTGAGACGATTGATAGTTATAACGCCATGTTGACTAGTCAATACAATTACATTGCGGCTAACGTAAAAATCCAGTTGGCTAAAACAAAAATTAAGCTTAATAATCAGCAATAAACATGAAGAAAATTAGAATTATACTGGGCATTCCCATTTTTTGGCTACTACTTTCTTGTGGCGGCGGCGTAGCAGTGGACGAAACCAAACCCATTCTAAAAGACATCACTGAAACCGTTTTTGCATCGGGCACCTTGGCCACAAGGACTACCTATCAGTTGACCGCACGCACCGAAGGGTATTTGCAAGAAATAGCTTTTGAAGAAAACGATTTTGTTCAAAAAGGAGCAGTTGTCGCCGTTGTCGATAATGACCAAAACAATCTAAATGCAAGAAGTGGGACGGAACTTTATGAGTTTGCGAAAGAGAACTTGGCGACCAACGCCCCGCAACTACAGCAAGCCCGCAACGCAATTGCTCAAGCCAAACAAACGATGGAGTACGATTTAAAACAACTTGAGCGATATAAAGCCTTATTGGAGGCCAATACTATTGCTAAAATTGCTTACGAAAACGTGGAGTTAAAATATCAAAATTCTAAAATTGCCCACGAAAACGCTACGCAATATTATGACCAACTGAAACGACAGGCAGAAGAACAAGTGCTCAATCAAAAGGCACAAAAAGACCTCACTTCGACTGTCAAAAATTTTAATCGGGTCATCGCTCTTCAATCGGGTAGCGTACTGAAAAAGTATAAATATACGGGAGAATACGTCCGACCGGGAGAGATTATCGCCACTATCGGCGAAGTCCAAGACCTTTACGCTACAATAAATATTGACGAAAGTAGTATCAAAAAAGTGCGACTGAACCAAAAAGTATTTATCCAACTCAACGTGGACAAGGAAAAAGATTATACGGGTTTTGTGCAAGAAATACTCCCCACTTTTGATAATACGACCCAGTCCTTTATTGGAAAAGTAGAATTCGAAGACTCGTTAGATTTTAATTATATCGGTACCCAATTGCAGGTAAATATTGTGGTAGATTCTGTGCAAAATGCCCTTTTAATCCCTCGTCGGTTTTTAAATTTTGCTAATGAAGTTAGAGTGAAAGGAGAAGAAAAACCTAGACAAATAGCAACCAAATTGATTAGCAACGAGTGGGTGCAAGTTTTATCAGGGATTGATACGAGTACCGTTTTAATGACCCAAAAAGTACCGAGTATATGAGGTCCAATGTTAATAATAGCATAGCACTAACGCATTTGGTTAGCAACAAACGGCAAACATTTATCGCCTCTTTGGGGGTCACCGTAGGCATTGCGTTGTACATTTTTTCGAATTCTATTGTAGTAGGAGTCAACAGTTTTACAACGGCCAATATGTTCAAAACGATACCGCATTTGAGAATCCATAAGGAAGATAAATTGAGTGCGCCCATTAGAAAGGAAACAAAGGCCCATGCTTATCTAATCAGCAACCCAAAAATTACCACACTAGATAAAACCATCAATAATCCCTACGGCTTGGCCGAAAAAGTTCGACAGTTTCCTTTTGTCCTCAATGTCGCCCCACAAGTGGACGTGGACTTGTTTTATGTCAGCGGTGTAACCCAAATAAATGGCATGGCGAGCGGCATTAGTGTAGTAGAGGCGGATGCGATGTTCAAGATTCAAGAGACGATGCTGACGGGAAATATTCAACAACTCTCGACTGACTTGAATGGTATCATTATTGGTAGAGGCGTTGCCGAAAAATTGAATTTACGACTGGGAGATAACATCAGCATCCTTTCCGCGCTCGGAGTCAATAAAATATTACAAGTCATTGGCGTTTTTGCGACCGACAACAAAGCGGTGGATGATACAAAATCTTATATTAACATCAAAACTGCGCAACAACTCATCAAAAAAGAACCCAACTCTATTACGGATATTAATGTCCAATTGGCCAATCCCGATTCGTCTGCTTTCTATGCGGCTCAATTGCAGCCTGTGACCGACTATATGGTGGAAGATTGGAAAGTAGCGCACGCCGACCAATTGGCCCAAAGTAAGTTAATGGGCACGATGACTCCGATGATTGCCTATTCAATTTTACTAGTGGCTGCCTTTGGAATTTACAACATCATCAATATGATTATTTCCCAAAAAATGAATGACATTGCCATCTTGCAAGCAACGGGTTTTAATAGCCGAAATATTCTACAAATTTTTCTAGTCGAATCGCTCGTCATGGGCATCATCGGAACTTTTTTGGGAGTCCTCATCGGGGGTGCTTTAGTATCTATTGCCAAAGGTATTTACGTAGGGCCACCCGTTGGTTATTTTCCGATAGATTATGACCGTTCTATATTTATATCGGCTATTTTCTTCGGGCTATTTGTGTCTTTGTTTGCGGGATACTTCCCAGCGAGAAAAGCAGCGAAAATGGACCCTGTGGATATTTTTAGGGATTAGATTAGGACTAGATTTAACATTAATCAGCATGCGGAAAGAACAAATTTTAGCTACCAAAAATGTAGGAAAGTTTTTCTACAATCCCATCCAATTTGAGGTGTTAAAAGACATCAGTTTTGAAGTGAGTAAAGGAGAATTTCTGACAATTATCGGAAAAAGTGGTTCGGGCAAATCAACCCTATTATACTGTTTGAGTACGATGGACACCGATTACAGCGGGGAACTATACATTGACAATGAGTTGGTGAGTGGAAAAAGTAAAAACCAACTTGCCAAAATAAGGAATAAAAGCATTGGGTTTGTCTTTCAATTTCACTACTTACTTCCAGAATTTACGTGCCTAAAAAATGTAATGATTCCTGCATTAAAACTAGGCAAATACACCTACCAAGAAATTGAAGAAAGCGCCTACCAAAAATTAAAAATACTCGGTATCCAAGACCAAGCACTCAAAAATGCCTCCAAACTAAGCGGTGGACAGCAGCAAAGAGTAGCCATCGCCCGTGCCTTAATCAACGACCCCGCCATCATCATGGGGGACGAACCAACGGGTAATCTTGATAGCAAAAATACCGCCATTGTATTCGATATTTTTAAGCAATTAGCGCAGGAGTACGGACAGTCCATTATTGCCGTCACCCACGATACGGACTTCGCCAAAGCTAGCGACCGAACCGTAGAAATGATGGATGGAAAAATTATCAAAGACCAAAATAATATTAAACTGTAAACGTATGCAAATCAGTAAAACTAGAAAAATCATTGGCTGGGTTTTAAGCGGTATTCCTCTAATGGCCTTGACCGCCGCTTGTTTGGGCAAATTAACCGCTAGTGAAGAAATCGTAGAAAATTTAGCCCAGTATAACATTCACCCTCAATTATTGGGCGTCGTTTTGTTGGGTTCATTAGTGCTATATCTGATTCCAAAAACTTCCAATATTGGCTTTTTTCTTTTGTGTAGTTATATGGGTGGAGTGATAGTCGGGGAACTCGTTAGGGGAGAAATGCCGATTGTAGGAATTGTATTGGCGACACTTTTATACGTTGGAACGATGCTCCGCAAGCCCGAATTATCGGGTTTGGGTATATGATAATCAGATTGCTAAATACGTGAAATTTTAAGCTGATTTTAATAATTCGATTGGAGTGCTAGCAATAGCGGTCCAATTTTTTTTGATAGTTCAAGAACCCTATCTTATCCATAATCAATAAGCTAAGTCCTTGAATCGTTTTGAATAAACCAGAAAACCCTTTAAATGGGATTTGTAGTAGTTTTC
>JBCCQK010000383.1:0-8451 GCA_039024375.1 Bacteroidota bacterium | reverse complement strand
TTTTTTGAAAGAAAAATATCCCATACAATGAAAAAAAATTATATCTATCTATTGGCATTTGCAACGCTGTGTTTGATGGCCTTTCTACCAGCAGAGGTGGCAAAAAAAGTTAAACTTTCCGTAGAATTGAGAGATTGTTCCGCTACGGATTCTCTGTTTTTGTATCAATTCGAAGGTTTCGGTTTCAGTAAATTACAAACAGCAGCAAGTAAAAAAGCGGGGAATTACGAATTTAGATTGCCCACAGGCGAGGCCAAATTCTATTTTATAGGAAAAAATCCCCAGCAAGTAAAACCGATTCTACTAGGTACCGAACCAGATGTAAAAGTAAAGGGAACCTGCGGTGACCTATCAAAAGCTTTAATTGGGTCAAAACTCAACCAAGATTATGAAAAATTAGTCGCTCGGCTGAATGGTCTCAAACAAGAAATGGCCAAAAAAATCCAAGAAGTGCAACAGGCACAAAACGATGAAAGTGCGCAGCGGATGGCCATTTTTGAAATGAGCGAAATCGACGATAAACGAATGGCTGTACTCAATGAATTCAAAAACCGTGGAGACATATTAGCTGAAGTAGCCGCCATCAATACCTATCTTTCTTTCCAAAACAACGGCGGCGATTACTACAGCGAAGTTGATTATTTTGCCAGCGAATTTTTTCGGTTTGCCGATTTTTCCAACCCAGTTTACGAACATAATCCTTGGGTGTACGAAAACTTTAAAGAGTACGCTGCGACACTAGCGTCCGTAGGAATTGAATTGGAGCTGCAACAGTCTTATTTAAACGAAGCGTTGGCAAAAGTTCCTGCCAATTCCAAGGCCCATCAGTTGGCTTTGACGGGCGTTGTGATGGGTCTAGATGAAAAGCGACAGAAAAACTACGTCATATACGGTAAGCGATTGTTGAAAAAATATGGGGATGCCTATCCAGAATTGACCGCAGGGTTGAAGCAGCGAATCAACGGTGTTGGCCCTATTTCCGACGGCGAATTGGCACCCGATTTTACGCAAAAAACACCGCACGGTACGGATTTGAAACTAAGCGATTTAAGAGGAAAAGTTGTTTTGGTGGACTTTTGGGCGAGCTGGTGTGGTCCTTGTCGGCGAGAAAATCCGCACGTCAAAGCACTCTACGAAAAGTACAGTGATAAGGGGTTTGAAATACTTAGCGTTAGTTTAGACCGACAAGAGGCTTCGTGGAAGCGAGCCATCGAACAGGATGGGATGGATTGGTTCCACGTGAGTGATTTAAAAGGGTGGAAAAACGAAGTAGCGAAACTTTACTCCGTTAGTTCTATTCCTTACACGGTATTGTTGGACCCCGAGGGCAGAATTATTGCTCGTAAGTTGAGAGCCGTTCAATTAGAACAAGTACTCAGTCAGTTATTCGGCAGCTAATGAGTCTATGAAGTCTGGTACTTCTTATGCCTTTCTATCAATTTAAAGCCACATCGAACTCGATTTTCGCAAATAGTCTTTATTATTTCCTATTTTGCGGAGTGTAGTTCAATGTGGCTTTTTTTATGCTAAAAATTAAATCATGCGAAATTTAACTCTTCTGATAATCTTTATGTTGAGTGTGGCTACCCAATTAGCAGCTCAGTCACCAGACCTAGAAAAAAAGCAAGCAGTTATTAAAACCATCCAAACCCTTTTTGACGGTATGCGTGCGGGTGATTCGACGATGCTGCGTGCTGTTCTACATCCTTCGGCGAGTTTACAAACGTCTTTTGTGAACAAAGAAGGAGTTCCCGTCTTGAGCAATGGAAGTATTGATGCTTGGGTGCAATCCGTTGGAACGCCTCACGAAGCTGTTTATGATGAGAAAATATGGTCTTATAAAATTAGAATCGACGATAACCTAGCCTCGGCTTGGACGGATTATACGTTTTACGTAGGGGATAAAATGAGCCACTGCGGGGTTAACGCATTTCACTTGGTAAATACGGCGGATGGCTGGAAAATTACGCACATTACGGACACAAGAAGAAAAGAAAATTGCCTCACGGAAATGCCTAACTTGTCCCAACAACTGAACCAGTTCATGGACGCTTGGCACAAAGCGGCAGCGACGGCCGACGAAGATGTTTTCTTTGGCAGCATGACCAAAGGGGGCATTTATATCGGTACTGATGCTACGGAAAAATGGGAACGAGACGAAATGCGAGAATGGTCAAAGCAATATTTTGACCGAGACAAGGCTTGGGATTTCACTACTATTGACCGTGAAATTTACCTTTCGGATGACAAAAACGTAGCGTGGTTCGAAGAATCTTTGGACACTTGGATGGGTGTTTGTCGGAGTTCGGGGGTATTAGAAAACACGGCCAGTGGTTGGAAAATTAGTCATTACCATTTATCAGTAACCGTACCGAATGACAATGTGGATAGTTTTTTAAAAATTGCGACGCCGTCCAGTAAACTGGGAAAACGATAAATAAACTTCTCTTTTCCAAATATCAGCAAATGTGAACACTATCCTCTATTGACCATAGCTAATTCTCAAAAAGTTACTACGAGGCCATTTTTCTTCGGAAAACATATTTAACTTTAGGGCAATTAATGGTAACTTTATTAAAGATTTTGGCGTTATAGCAGAGGCAATTCGTGGTATAATGTACCAGAATCTTACAAAATTGACTACTCTCATTTTACAGGCTACACTAGGACATTTCACGGTATAATAGTAGAAAAATCTATACCCATTTTTTGAAAAACTTATTCAATAGTGTAGCAATAAGAAGGCAGACAAACTTTTCTGAATTTTAGCTCCCAAATAGTTTATCCTTGCCACTTTTCTTACTGATACACACAGGAATTTGAAACACTATTCAACATAAAAAATAATTTTCGCCAATGGCAAAAGTATTAATCGTCGATGACGAACAAAGTATTAGAAGAACCCTCCGAGAAATTTTAGAATTTGAAAAATATGATGTAGAAGAAGCATCTGATGGATTAGAGTGCCTAGTAAAACTCAAGCGGGCAAAGTTTGACGTCGTTGTTATGGATATCAAGATGCCTAAAATGGATGGTATGGACGCCCTAGAGCGTATTCAACTATTGGCACCCGACACGCCCGTTGTAATGATATCGGGACACGCCAACATTGACACCGCCGTAGATGCCGTCAAAAAAGGAGCCTTTGACTTTATCTCTAAGCCACCAGATTTGAATAGGATGTTGATTACTTTGCGCAACGCCATGGATAAATCGAGTTTGATTTCGGAGACTAAAGTGTTGAGAAAGAAAGTCTCTAGAAGTAAAACGCAAGAAATCATCGGCGAATCAGCGAAGATTGCTAAGGTAAAAGAAGATATAGAAAAAGTAGCCCCAACCGATGCGAGAGTATTGGTGATTGGCCCTAACGGCTCGGGTAAAGAATTAGTAGCTCGATGGATTCATCAAAAAAGTCATCGAGCTGACCGACCCATTATTGAAGTGAACTGTGCGGCCATACCCTCCGAATTAATCGAGAGTGAATTATTTGGACACGAGAAAGGTTCTTTTACCGGTGCACACAAAAACCGAGTAGGAAAATTTGAGCAGGCGAATGGCGGTTCTATTTTCTTAGATGAAATTGGAGATATGAGCCTCAAAGCTCAGGCAAAAGTGCTACGGGCGCTACAAGAAAGTAAGATTACCCGAGTCGGTGGCGATAAGGAAATCAAGGTCGATGTCCGAGTGCTAGCAGCGACGAATAAAGATTTGAGAGCGGAAATTGCGGCGGGCCGATTTAGAGAAGATTTATACCATCGATTAGCGGTCATTATCATTGACGTCCCACCGTTGAATCATCGACGAGAGGACATCCCTGGACTAGTACAACACTTCATCAATATCATTTGTGACGAATACGGCATTGCCGTAAAAAAAGCGTCGAAAGAGGCCATTATTGCATTGCAGAATGTCAATTGGACGGGAAATATACGAGAATTGCGCAACGTCGTAGAACGGTTGATTATTTTGAGTGGCGAAGAAATCACGGACAAAGATGTCTTCAGCTACGTCGTTCCTTCGAGTAGTCACCAAAATAATAAGTTCAAAGAGATATTTGAACAATTTAATAGCGTTGACGAATTACAGCGGTTTATTAAAAAAGAATATTCTAATTATAAAAGTAATTGATTATTGATTACTTGATTTGATGTCTAAATGAGAAAGGGCTAACATTTCCAAGATGTTAGCCCTTTTCTTTTGAGTGTGTTAAAAATTAGTGGAAAATCTATATCAAGCGGCTTTTGATAGCTCAATTTTCCTATTTTTCCTTTCGATGAAATTAATGAACTCGGGCAAATCTCCATTGAGTTTGACCGCCCTCATATCCATCATATTCTGCGCCCCATTGGAAGACCACCACATGCCGTTCAAGGCAGATTATTACAACGCAGTTACGATGATAAGAACGGAGTTAAGAGATACGTAACGGACGTGCGAGTGTTCGAATTTATGATGATGAATGAACCGTTCTCCCAAAGTGGCGCCTTTAGACGTGAACACTAGCACAGAGGTTGGATTTTAGGGAGCGGTTTTAACAATAGTGCAATGTTCAAAATTTAAGCTAAATGAGTCATTTTGTTTGGAGGCCAAGTCGAGCCATTTGTTAGTTTGACTTGTGCCCACAAATTTAATCCATAATTCCAAACTCGTTAGTTTATCAAATCATCCCCCAAAATTCGTTGGGTCACTTCCGCCAATCGACTCCGACTAATTGGAATCAAGCGTTCCTTAATTTTAATGTGACCTTCGCCTAAGGTTTGTACTTTGTCTAAATTGATAATGAATGACTTGTGTACTTGTAAAAAACGGTCAGTAGGTAACTCGGCGAGGGTATTTTTTAGAGTAAGTAGTGTAGTAAATTTTCGAGTTTCCGTTTGCAACGAAACGTAGTTTTGCATACTCTCCACGTAGAGTAATTCGTCGAAACGAATGCGTTCAATCTTGCCGTCGCATTTGATGAAGAAGTGTTCTTTTGAGGTAGTTTTCGGGGTAGGTGACGCTGGTGTACTACTGCTTTTTTGCATCAAATCGAATTGCTTTTTAGCTTTCATACAGGCTTTGAGAAAACGCTGAAAAGTGATGGGTTTGACCAAATAATCTAATACATCTAATTGATAACCTTCTAGTGCAAAACTAGGATACGCCGTCGTGATGATAACGAGTGGTGGGTGGTCCAACGATTTCAAAAAGTCCAAGCCGTTGAGTTTGGGCATTTGTATGTCTAAAAATAATAAATCGACGGATTTGGATTCCATGATGGCTAAGGTCTCTAAAGGATTTTCGGCAATGCCTTGTAATTGTAAGAAATCAATATCCGCCACGTATTGGGCTAAGCCTTCACGGGCTAGGGGTTCGTCGTCGGTGATTATGCAGGTCATAGTTGTTATTGGTTATCTTTTTTAGAGTAGAGAGCAGGGAAGCGAGAGTAGAGATTTATGGTATTGATAAATGTGAATAAAATCAAAATATTTGTTGTTTTACGATTAATCGTCTCTACTACTCTTGTATCCATCGAAGAACTTGCTCAACTTGATTGCAATCAGTTGCTACTATTGATTATTAGCTCACTACAAATAACGAATAACCAATCACTGAACCAACATCGCTTTTCTTTCCAGCGGGTCGGCCGCTTGTAAAATCTTATTCTTCAATTTGGGCGAATAAGTCTCAGGCAATTGCTCCACAAACTCATGAACGGTCTTAGCGGCCGAAACGGATTGATGTCCGTTCAAGATAGTAGCAATCCAACGTTTTGGAAAAAAAATACCGCCCGTTTGCTGGATTTCTTCGACCAATGCTAAACTAAGGACTAGATATTGTTCAGCACTTTCCGCACGAAGTGGGTGGTGTAAATACTGTAAGGCTTTGCCGACCCAAGGTTCTTTTTGGCGATTTTGGGCCAACTTAAGGCTTTCAAAAAATTGGGTACGGACTGCTTCGTCATTGGACAAGGCAGGCATGATGAACGCCATCGCTGCCTTTCTATCGGGATTATTGATACTTGCTAATTGGTCTTGTAGCGTTTGTTCACTGTTCGGAGCGTTTCTAACGGCCAACTCATAAGCTAGAGTAGTTAATTCGTTTTCGGATAACTCAAAATTATTAACCACTAATTTTTTAGACCATAAGTCCTTGAGTTTCGCTGTCCCTTTTTCCGAACGAACAATAGACACATAGGTATCAAAAAGCAATTTTCGACGGTCGGCTTGTTCGGCGGATTGCAGTAATTGCCACAGTTGATTTTCAATAGTTGCTGCTTTGGCCAGTTGCTTTTCGGGGGTTAAATAGCCCCAAAATAACGTTCGTAAGTAGCCCAATCGACTCGACAAACCGAGCATTTCCTGTTCGGCAGGCAAACTTTGGAGTAGGGTGGTCAGCAATGTTTCAGGCTCAATTTTTCCGTGCAGCATACTTTCCCACAACGAAAACCAAGCGGCCGATTTAACTAAGTCGTTATCAACTGCTTGAATATTCGCCAATAAGTACTGTTGACTCAGTTTATCTAATTCAAAGTACCCGTAGGCCATCTCAGTGGCGTGCGGCAGAATGAAATCGGGCAGGGGCTGACCTGAAAGTTCTCCAATGGTATTTTCTTCTTCTAAAAGGGCAATCGGAAGAGTCGAGATTTGCCCATCCTTGGATGTAATGAGCACACTGTTTTGTTGCCAACGACTACCACCCGAAGTGGTGTTTTGTAAACTCAATTCATAACTTTGAATCGCTCCATTCTGCGTCGCCAACGTCGCTTTTAGATGAGGCATCCCCGATTCCTTCACCCACGCTTGACTCCACGTTTTTAAATCTAAATCGGTTCTTTTGTCCAAAATAGCGATTAAGTCATCCCAAGTGGCGTTGTCAAAAGAAAAGGCAGTCAGGTATTCCTGTAAGCCCTGCTGGAAATTTTCTTCGCCCATGATAGCCTCCAATTGCTTCATAACTACGGGTGCCTTTTGGTAAATAAGGCGACCGTAGAGTAAACTCGCTTGGTTTAGATTGTCTAGTTGTTGTTGGATAGGATGACTACCCGCCGAACGGTCTTCGCCGTAGGCACTCGGATGGTGGCGTTGTAAAAATCGGAGGTCGTGGTTGATGTCCGTAAAATTAGGGTTGACCATTTTGGCCGCCATGAAATTGGCAAAAACTTCCTTTAGCCAAACGTCGTTGAACCAATCCATCGTTACCAAATTCCCAAACCACATGTGTGCCGTTTCGTGGGCGATAAGCGAATTGCGACTCATCTTCTGATTGACCGTTGCATTTTCTTCTAAAAAGAGCGAACGGTCTTTGTAAAAGATAGCGCCTGCGTGTTCCATACCCCCGAACTGAAAAGCGGGAATCAGCGCAAAATCAAACTTTTTGAACGGCTGCGGAATTCCTGTATAACCCTCTAACCAGCGAATAGACTTTAGGTGCAAATCGAAGACTTCGGGGGCATTTCTAGCTACTTTCGCCTCGTCCGTTTCTCGATGGTACAAGGTCATTTCGATGCCGTCTAAGGTGTCCGTGATGGTTGAAAATGCTCCCGCCGTGAAGGCAAACAAATAGGTGCTAATGGGTAAGGTTTCCTCAAATTGATATTGAACACTTTTTCCTTTCGCCTGCTTATCTATTAGCGGATAATTGGCCAGTGCTTTCCAAGTTTCGGGAATCGTTAAGGTTAATTTGTACGTCGCTTTTATATTAGGTTGGTCAAAGCAAGGAAAGGCCGTTGCTGCCTTATTGGGAACGAAAAGCGTGTAGAGAAATTCGTCGTTTCGATTTAGCGCCTGTTCCCCCGTTATGAATTCGAAGCTAACCGTATTTTGACCCGTTGTTAGTTGATTTTTGGGGATAATAATGTGGTTGTTGGCCAATTGGAACGCTGTTGTTTCCTTTCCTTCTATCATCACTTTTTGCAGTTGCGTCTGCAGATTTTCAAAATCAAAAATGAGGTCTAAATCTATATTGTCCAACTCGAAGATAGTGGTCACCTTACCCAAAATAGCGCTATCTTTTTCTGTTGGAATGGTAAAAGCGAGGTCGTATTGGACATTGCTCAGTTGCGCCTTGCGTTGGTCAGCGAGTTGTTTGGAGACCCCCGAAGCAATCGGAGAGACTTTATCGGATTGGCAAGAGAAAAGTAGCATGGAAACCAAGGTGAATATCGTAGAAGTAAGCAGTAGATTTTTCATTGCTATTTAGTTCTAAGGAAAGACAAAAAAATTTACGCACATTCGGAGAACGAGTCGTCAGACCTGTAAAAGTATCGAATAAAGCAGCGAAATAAAGAAGAACGGTAACTTTTTCAGAAATTTTGTATTTTTACTAAAAACTAAAACTACACACTTCCTTACATTTTTTGGTCAATAAATAAGCATTATGATTGCCGTAGAAGAAAAAACTGAGGAAACAACAACAGAATACATAGCTTTTAGAGACCTGTCCACGCAATTTTTAACGGACACTTTTAAA
>JBCCQK010000382.1:0-8464 GCA_039024375.1 Bacteroidota bacterium | reverse complement strand
CCGTTATCTTTTTCGATTTTATCGTTTCTAGCTTTCGTCCTTTTTCTAAAGAAAGACATCAAAAATTGATGGAAGATATTGATTGGAAGATGCAATCTTCCAATATCGCAGTTGTGTAATTTTACAACATCGGGTTAAAACTTCCCGATTTTAGATTAAAGAATACCAAAATGAAAGATTGCGGAATTGAGTCAATTGATGCTAAAAAAAATCGAATTGCAGAGAATGTTAGAAGTATTACGGAAGATTTTAATGATAATAATTTAGTTAGAATAAAAAATAGAGCCTTATCTGTCAAAAAGGAATTGTTTAATTTCAGAATGCAGCTTGCATATAATAGGGCTACAGAGTCACTTGAATCAGATTTTGATTGGACTAGTATATTTGAGAAGTTTGATACAGAACTTTCAACAATTATTAATTCTTGATTAGGCCGTTTCACTTTGATTGTAAACTGCAAACCAACAACTCATGGAAAATCAACTTATTCCCCTCAACGGGGAGCAATACAAAAGTTTAGGCCTAACCAAAGAAAGGCTTTACCTCAGTAAGCAAAGAGAAAAAAGCTTTGCAGAGTTGGAAAAAAGATGCCAAAATCCTAGTCAAGCCGATGGCGACTATATGCTGCTAGAAAAACTGTCGTCGATGAAAATGAACACGGGGTCAGCAGCTATTCACTTGGGCTATTTCAACTACCAAAATAAAAAGAAATCCGTAAAATTTGCGTTCGGAGCCACTAGCCAATCGCTCCAATTTATGGAGTATCTCGGTGGCCAACTGAACCTAAAAAAGACCATAGAGCAAGAGCAACAATGGATGCCCTTACTTAAAAATGTAGCTATTATCCTATTCACTTTGGGGATGACGTACTACATTGCCTCTATGGAAGATAGCAGCGAATTGAATAGTTCGGGGTCGAGCAGGTCTAAAGGTGGGGCCGCTCTGCTCAGAGTCATTTACGATTTGGTCGGGCCTGTTGGGGTAACTGTTGTTGGGTTATTAATTGCTGCAGTGGTTGGTTACGTTACGGTGAGACGGTTTAAGCACCCTGAGTCCAATGTGGTTTACAGTAAAGTCGCCTAACGCTCGGGTAAATAAGTCAGTAAGAACTCAAAAAAATTAATCCACTACATGAAACTACAAGGTCTATTATTATGCTACTTTTCTGTGTCCTCGTTGCTTATGATGATAATTTTTTACAAGATATGAAACTATCGACTACTAATTATTTTCGATTTACCTATGTATTGTCGATACCTTTAGAAAGTGTAACTGTTCAATAACGCAGTAAATAAGTACTTGTGGTGCGATAGGTAAGGCAAAAATAAGATGTCAATAAAATATTAAGATAATCGATTGGCTACAACAATCGTGAACATAGGTGTATATCTATGACTAACATAGGTATGCCTAAAATCTAGATAAAATGGAAAGAAATAACCGCTCCACCTTATTAAAATTATGCGTCCTGTTTTGTTGGGCGTCACTGTTCGGCAATTTTGCTCGTGCCGAGATACGAGTAATTGGTGAAAGCCCTTCTACGAATCCTTGGGATTGTAATGGTTTTATAGAATTACAGATTATCGCCGATGAAGGCTTCGAACTAGCAGAGCCATTTTCAATAAATTACTTCCAAATTTCAACCATAGGGCCAATCATTAAATCCGAAGTCACCGATGACTACCAAGGAATAGCGCCCATCAAGATAGAAGGGTTATGTAACGCACGGTATGACTTCATCATTACAAATGCCTACGGTTGTGAATCTGCGATTTCAGTGACTTTAGGTTGTAGTAATTTTGACCCACAACTAAAAATTGTTGAAATGCAACCTGCGACTTACAAGGGTAATGCCTTATTCCCGATACCAGGTAGAGAGGATAGTAGAGATGGTAAATTAGTTATTGAGTCCCTTTCGGAAGATGCACAAGAGTTTTCTTACGAATGGAGTAATGGAGCTACTGGGCTAGTCTTAGAAGATATTACCGCTGGGATTTATCAAGTAACCGTTACCCACGAAGGGTGTAGTAAATTTGACTATTTTACAGTTAAAAGTTGTTCCACTTCACAACTAGTACAGGTGCAATCTTCACCGCTTCCTAGATTTGAACAAAGAGTAGTCATTAACGAAATGATGGACTTTGATATAAAAACACAAAGTGCGATTTGCCCTACCGGAGGAGAAGATTTCGCTTATCTGAAAGTGTTAGTAAAAGAATGGAACGAAACGGAGTTTAAAGTACCAGATGAAAATTATGACGTTAATTGGTTTGTTAATGGTGAATTTGTCCCACCAAACTCTTTTAAAGTACATAAGGATGAATGTGGTAGTGACAATTTTTTTGTTCGTGTTAGTAATGGCTGTGTAAACAAATCTGAGGAAGCATCTCTTCTTGGTTGTGGTGATTTTCAAAATCCTGAGGAAGCCGAAGCCTTCATTAAGGAAGTTAACAATCCTTGTCTTGGTTTTTTTGACGGTGGCTTTACCGTAGAAGTTCCGAATCCAAATCACGATTTAGTAACCATCACCATTCAACACAACCACGAAGGAGAGGGTGATGGGATAAATTATGAGTTAAGTTCTCAGACATCAAATGGGTTTACTACCGCCGAGGCAACTAATTTAGATTCTGGGCCAGTTTGGGTTAGAGTGAATGTGAATGATTGCTATTTTGAGACAAGTTTTAAGCTAGAGGCAAAAGACTTTGACTTGGAGTTTGTTGACTATGACGAAGAGCAAGGATGCCAATTCGAAAAGCATTGTGATAATCTTTACTTAGAAGATATTTGGAAAGCGCCAGATGTTGATGCTACAAACGGATATGGAGGTTGGCTTAAAGGCTGTGGTGTGCCCGTTTTTTGTGGGAGTCAAAGAGTTTTCCCAGATATAACAATTAAGAAAAAGACAGTTAAATTAGAACAGTACAATGCTATGCTATTCGAAGCACAGAGAAATGGTTTGTTCACTGATGTACTACCGTTATTCGATGAGCCTTGCCATAACGTAAGATTTTGTCCTGCTACCTTCACTGGGGTTAAGATAACTGACCCTTGGTATAGCTTAGGAAATACTAGTGGAGGAACAGGGATGTCTAGTAACGGTTGCACGGTAATAAGATGTGATGCAGCGACCGTAGGTGACTACCTCGCTTGCAGAAGTGATTTTTATGATTTAGGAATACCCGGATTCAACGACCCGAACGCTAGTCAAAATGGGTGCCCAATTGTGAAAGAGAATTTTTATCAAGTGATATTAGATTATAAGAGAGGTAAGTTTGACGGAAATCAAAATTTCTTTTCGTCTCGGTTATACGAGGATTATTTAATGGGAGACCAGTATCTGAGTAATAATAGTATATATTGTTCCTATATTATCTATTGTGAAGATAACTTCGAGGTGATTAGTACGGACTTATTCTTAAACCCTTGTAGCCCTTTACCATTTCCTGAACAAACAAATTTGAAGGTTAAAGGTAATTCAATCCCTCCTGTTCAAAATACGTGTCAACTTTTTAAAATTGATGGAGATTTGGAGATTGGAGTTTGCCGTAAGCCAAATGGTAACTATCGACTTAACTATTTTGACGTTTCTGAAATTAATAATACGCCTGGTACCGTTATCCCAAGGGGGCAATGTAGTGGAGAGTGGCAACGAATTAACTTTTACCAACTTTATGCCTATTACCAAAATGGTTCGTTTCAACCAATCGACGGTTCTGTGCTTCATCAATTATTAACAAGTGAGGAATATAGAGAGGATGATAGAAGATACTGTGCAACAATCGTTTACTGCCCCGATACCCATTTGGCGGAAACGAATATCGAAACAGTTCAATGTTTTCGTTTTAGTCCACCTTACAAGGCAAGAGATTTAGATTTAGAAGATTTTATTGATAAGTACGTGTATAACACAGGTTTAAATTTAGATGCTACTTGTGAGCCATTCTATGAGGAATCATCAATTGGTTTGAAAGCCAGCCTTTGTTATAATGGAGAATCCACTACCGTACCACATAGTGACCCCTTTCTGCCTCCACCAGTTTGGGTTCAGTACACGTATGAAAATGAAAGATATGATGGATTAATGGAAGAAAATGAAATTCCCTTAAAGGTAGTTGCCGACTTCCTACCCAACGAGTCATTAACCAATTTGGGGATTTCTTACTTTGACAACTTAACTACTCCGCATGGTCTAATCAAAACAGATAGTAGCTACCATTATTACAATTACTCCCACGATAATGTTGAACTGAAAAAACTTAGGATTAATCATACCAAACACTCTATTGAAAATATAGACGCTGGCTATACCCTAATAGTCGAAACTAACGATACATTACCCGAAGATTTAATCTATTACGGAAATGAATTGTACGAGTGGCAAGAGATAGTAAAATCAGATAGCTTCGTAGATATAAAACATCTGTCGATAAAAAGTAATACAATTACGGTAGCTGGAAGTTTCTCTGATAGCTTATTTTTAGAAGATAGCTTATTAGCTATTTCGACCATCGGAGGAGCTTTTGTACTGAGATACGATACTTTTGGCTTTCTTCAGTCTTCTTTGATTATTGAACAGTTAGATAGTAATATCATCTTTTCTGATAATGTAGATGGAGAAATATTGTTTGCTAGTGGATATACAAATGATTCTATTATTATTGACGATATACCTTTGGGTTTGGAGGTAAGTAATGGAGTTATCATTGGAAACATCAAGGATGATAATCAAATTACTATTAACCAAGTGTTAGGAAAAAATACAATGGCTGAAATAATAGGATTAGCTTACGCTAAGTCCAAGAATCAGTACACACTTGCGGTTAATAATGCTAAGCAGCTTACCATAGCGGGAGATACTCTTATCAACGAGTCTATTGCGCAACTATCATTTTTATCTTTTGACAATCAATCAACAGATGATAGCTTATTTCGAATTAAGAATTTAGTTGCTGCGAATATCAATGCTCAGAAGTTTGATATAGCTTATGATACAGATGATAATTTATTTGTAGGACTGACCTTTTCCAATCAACTAGATTTATTTGGAGCATCTTTGACAAGTCAAGGCCTAGAAGATATTGCAATATTTAAGATAAACAGATTAGGTAATCTGGAGTGGCATCGAACCTACGGGACGGCAGATAATGAAAACGTATCTAACCTCATGCTCAATAGTCCTATTGTTTATTTTGCAGGTGAATTTGATGGATTAGAAACAATGAGGACGATTGGTAATTATAAGTTCGTTAATTTAACCAATGCTCGTCAACGCGCCTACATCTCATACGTCTTCGACGAAATCCCTACAAATACAGCAACCGCTCGAAACACGCCGACCCCCAATCCCCCCCTATCAAGTTCAATCAACTCCGAAGTGGAAGTCTTCCCCAATCCATTTAGCCATACGTTTACGGTTCGTTTTGATGCTTGGCAGATGGGCAATACGCAACTTATTATCACCGATATGATGGGCAAAGAAGTACATACGCTCCATCACGATACGCAAATAGGCACCAACGAAGTTGTCATCGAGGCATTAAAGGATGCTCCGGGGGGTATCTACTACATCTCAGTCAACCGAGAAGCAGAAAAGCGACAAAGTTCGCATAAAATTATTCGCATAAAGTAATTTGATTTAATCAATAACATAATCATTTGTTGAGACCATCTTCCTTTTGGGTGGTGGAGAACCGCTCCGCCACCAAACTGGAGGAGGTATGCCTATGGGTTTGAAATAGGACTGTACGGCACACCGCTCAACTTCATTTTAATTTCAACGTCATGAGAGCCTTACTATTACATTTGATTTTTGGATTGTTGCCTGTGGTTGCTTGGGGGCAAGGGACTGTGGTGAGTGATGTGGTTGGGGTGGATTTTGAGTGTTCAGATTGTGTAATGGAACTGAAAATCACCCCTAATACCGCTATTTTATGTGAGGAACCAATTCAGCTAAATGCTATTGTTTCCAATAATATCGGAGCAGTCACCTATTTGTGGTCAGACGAATCACAGTCTAATACTAAGGAAATAATAGTAAATAAAATAGGCACTTACTATGTTACTGTGACAGACGAAAATGGATGTACGGAAACTGCTTCTGTTAGTGTAAAAGGAAAGAATCAAATACTAGAAATTTTGACATCACTAGAATTCGAAAAAATAGATATACCTGTAAAAGTAAATGGTCCGATTTCATTTAGAGATAATGTCGATGCAAATCGTCGAACGCTTGAAATTGTCACCGATTTAGCTAAATTGGAATTAACTCATGAGGGAAGACCATTTGACATAAAATCATTGATTGAACATAACTTACCTAAAGACTTACCTGAAAATACAACCCCCCATTTCTTTGTTGTAAGTAATAATGATATATGTGGTATTGATTTTTCATTTGATGAAATGTTTAACAGTCTCTTAAGAAATCTTCCGCATCTAGGAGGGATAATTTTTATCCAAGACTTAGTAGACGAGTCTCTTGATGACGAGATATATTTATTTGTACTAGGAGGATATTCAGACGAAATGACAAATAATTTTGCGATTGGAGACTTGATAGAAAGCTATCAAGGAGGTGCTACAAGTTTTCAAGATTTAATCAATACCGTAAGACGTGCAGAAGAATTACTAATTCAAAGTGGAATGAATAGTATTGAAGACAGAATAAAAACGATTAGAGGTATATATTATGGTACCGAGTGGAGTATGGATTTTTCACAAATGCAAAGCCATAATCGTAATGCAGGATTCAACGCCTATACTGCTAGCGATTCTGGGCCTATTAACCCCGAGGCTATCCTTGGGAGTCAGCTTTTTAATAAATTGTTTAATAGTCCAGAAGTTAGAGACGGTAACAAGGGGGTAGATTGGGGACATGTAATAATTGGAATGGATGCTAGACTAAGTAGTCGTTCGCGTTCTATTAACTTTCCTTTGCATGAAGAAACGGGACTTGAAATATGTACTTGGGTAGGAGACTTGGGAGGTGGAGCAGGAAAATTAGCTTGGGAGAGAGTAAATAATCCTGGTAGAAGAGCAATTTCTAAGTTTAACACATCACACTTCGGAGGATGGATTAATTTAGAAGGGGATATAGGTGGATATTTAGTGGCGAGAGACGAAAATTTATTAGGTGCACCAAGCTTAAATCTAAATGACGATGATTTTATTGCTGAAGCACTAGAAAGTTATCTAAGTGAGAATAATAACGAAGATTGGAGAAAAAGAGGTCCCTTATTCTACAGGATGATTACTCAAGGAAGGGATATACAGCCTTCAATAGATTACTTAGCAAATAAGATTGAAGACTTTGCAGAAAATTATCTCATAATTAGAGGTTTCGACGGAAGTGATATAGATTTGTATGAAGCATCCTCCCATTTAAAAGGAGCATCAGTAGAAATTGCTACAATTTTTGTACATGCTCTCAGAAACTCTGGTGGTTCTCGAATAAGGGGGACACTAGATATTTCACCAACTCAGAGAGGAGAGCCTTATTATAAGTATAAAAGCTTGAAAAGAGCAGCAGCATTTAAAGAAAAGTTAAAAGAATGGATGAGAAATTAACTATCTTAAGTTTTAAAAATAATATTATAAGGCATACTTTCTTGGTCATTATTTTAGGAATACTAGTATTCACTGGATACTTGAACTTATTCATAATTAAAAGTCATTTGTATAACAAAATATTGTTCTACTTGCTAACCCCTATTTCTATAATACTAGTATTATACTATTTCATTATTTTCATAAATCAATTAATCAAAAGGCAATATAAAAATGCTGGTGTAAGCTTAGCTTTAGGCTCAATAATGCTAATTTTATTTAGGGGTATTCTTTTCCTCAAACTTGTCATTTTCTCTTCAATTGGTTAGACCTGTACCTGTATCGTCTTAAAAATAGTTGACAAACAATTTGCCTACATTTCTTTCAGAATCTGCTCATTCTTCCAAGATTTTCGTTAAAATTTTCCTCTTTGACTCGAAGTGAGTGGGAGAGGGTTAGTAGGCAACTTGGAGTTTTTATGTACCCTTAAAAGTCCGCCTCAGGGGATGTAAAAAGTTCAAGTTGCTGTGGGCTGGCCTTTCGTTGCTCTTTGGAGTCGTAGTACACCCGTTTGGCTAGCAGTTGTAAATTAAAAAAGGGTTGCTAGTCAGCATCTGCGATGCGCCAGCTTTATGATTTTCGCCTCTGGCGAAATTAAATATTGGATTAGTAAGAGTGGTAAAGTAGCTATGCTTTATCACTTTTCATTTTTGGTCAGTTGGTAGTTGCTAACTTTCGCCAGAGGCGAGTCGCATAAAGATTGCGGTCAACATGACCCGATGTCCTAAGAATATCAAAAGTCGTTCACCGATAAGAGGTAAACGGTTGTTTTTTAGTACGTCGCCCCTTTTAAAAACGGATGTCGATGTTTGAAGATTGCATCTTCAAACCGTTATCTTTTTCGATTTTATCGTTT
>JBCCQK010000381.1:0-8503 GCA_039024375.1 Bacteroidota bacterium | reverse complement strand
TTTTGACCAAAATATTTCTGCCGAACAGTGTTTGAGAAATGTCCTCAAAAATACGGAGGCGGGTTCTATTGTGGTTTTTCACGACAGTGCCAAAGCGATGCAGAACTTACAGTATGCCTTACCCGAAGTACTTGACCATTTTTCTGCACTGGGTTTCACATTTGAACAATTAAACGACGAAAACTCTGAGGAGCGGTTGCTTAAAATTGCTTAAAGTTTTTGTTTTTAAAGAATATATAAAATAGGTTGTCATATAAGTTTGTGACAACCTATTTTTCGTTTAGCCTATAAAATCGCATTGATTAAAGATTGTGTGTAGGGTGATTTAGGTTGGTGATAAATACTGTCGGCATCTCCTATCTCTACAATCTTTCCAGACTGCATCACCATGATTCGGTCACTAATAAATTGGACAACGGATAAATCGTGGGAAATAAAAATATAGGTCAAGTCGAACTGTTCTCTTAAATCGAGAAGCAGATTAAGAATTTGGGCTTGAATTGATACGTCGAGGGCCGAAACACATTCGTCGCAGATTATAAATTCGGGTTGTACGGCCAAAGCACGGGCAATACAAATCCGTTGGCGTTGTCCACCCGAAAATTCGTGCGGGAAACGCATAAAATGCGCTGCCTCCAAACCAACTGTTTCTAATAACTCGGTAGCCTTTTGGCGATATTGCTGCTCATTTTTCCAGAGTCGATGCACCTTCATCGGTTCCATAATGGCCAGACCGATAGGCTGCGTAGGATTGAGCGAACTGTAAGGGTCTTGGAAGATAATCTGCATTTTTCGACGCAGTGTCTTCCATCTTTCGGAGGAAGCGATTAAAATATTTTCTTTTTTATAGAAAATTTCCCCCGATTGCGCTTTTTCCAAACCGAGTAGAGTCCGTCCCAGCGTTGATTTTCCACAACCCGATTCCCCCACTAGCCCCAAAGTTTCTCCTTTAAAAACATCGAAACTAACATTATTTACGGCCTTCACATATTGAGTAGGCTGTCCCCAAAAATTCCGTTTGACAGGATACCACGTAGCTAGTTGTTGCACGGACAGTAAAGGGGCTTGTTGGTATAATTTTTCTTTTCTGCTGTCTGGATTTTCTTTTGAAATAGTGCTTTTTAAAACATTTCCTTTTTCAAAATCTTCGACCGTGGGCAAACGACTCAAATGTTGATTTAACTGCGGGCGACAATTCAAAAGTCCTTTCGTGTAAAGATGTTGCGGCCGATTAAAAATATCAGCGGTTTGTCCTCTTTCTACGATTACTCCTTTTTTCATTATCAATACTCGGTCAGCAATCGCACGAATGACCCCCAAATCGTGGGAAATAAAAAGGATAGAGAGTTGGTACTCCTCCTTGAGTTGTTGGAGTAGCTGTAGAATTTCCTTTTGTACTGTGACGTCTAAAGCTGTTGTCGGTTCGTCGGCGATGAGTAATTTTGGGCGACAAGACAAGGCCATCGCAATCATGATTCGTTGCTTTTGGCCACCCGATAATTGGTGCGGAAAAGCGTCAAAGATTCGCTCAACGTCAGGCAATTGCACTTTTTCAAAGAGTTGGAGTGTCTCTTTCTTTGCTTCTGCTACAGACTTTTTTTGATGTAACTGGATGGCCTCTACTACTTGCTGCCCACAACTAATAACGGGGTTTAAAGCCGTCATCGGTTCTTGAAAAATCATAGCGATTTGCCGCCCTCGAAGTTGCTGAATTTGGTTTAACGATAACTGCGTTAAATCGGTTGGTGTTGCTTGCTCATTGTCAAAAAGAATATGACCATTTGACATCTTCGCCGCTTTGGGTAACAATTGAAGGATGGATAGGGCCGTAACGCTTTTTCCCGAACCCGATTCGCCCACAATACCAATAGTTTCTCCTTTTTGCAAATCAAAGCTACTGTTATCAATTGCATTGACTGTGGAGGAATCATTTTTAAAATGAAGGGATAGAGATTGAACAGATAGTAGTGGTGAGGACATGGAACAAGCAATTTTCCCAAAAATACTATTTTCTCAAGGTAAATATCAGCGAAATCACGTGCGAGTACGTTTGGTTTCTCTGTTCTCCCACGTCCGTGAAAGCATAGTCCACTTTGAATTGTTGAATTTGCAGACCAATACCTAAGTTTGGTTGGAGGGTTAGAAAGTCCTCCGTGTCAAAATTACTTTCTCGTTGGAAATTATTAACGCCAAACCTCACATAAATCAAGTCCTTGAAATCTAATTCCGCTCCCAAGGCCGCATCTAAACTCACTGGGTCGGCACTCACAAGGGTGTTGCGTTGTCCGTCGGTCGTTGCAATAGCATCCAATTCTACCAATAAGTCCCAATTTTCGTTAAGTTCAAAAGGATAGGCTGCTCCTAAAATAATTTGAGGCTTTGTCTGCTCCACGGAATTAATCGGTAGGTCATTTCCCGTAAGGGACAAAACGGATTGTTCAGCCTCCGTCAAGCTGAATGACCAAGCATTAAAAGTGTTCGTCGCATCTCGGACCACTAATCCCAATTTCCATTTTTTGCCCACGTAGAGCGCCGAAGCGTCGAGTCCGAATCCCCAAGATTGCGCAAAAGGGCCGATTTGCCGGTAGATAATTTTGGCATTTCCGCCAATGTATAAGTTCCCTTTTTGGGTGTTAATTTTCTGGGCATAACTTCCTAGAAAAGCGTAATCGGCGGAGGAGAACGGGACAATGTTATCGTAATTAATACTACCGTCCGATTCAAACAAACTTAAAGTATTTGGAATGTCGTCGATGCCAAAACGGATAAGTGAGATGCCGAATTTTTGATTGGGTTTGGACAAGGGTAAAACGGCACCGAGGTAGTCAAATTTGGCAACGCCCGCAAATTGTTCTGTGTGCATAGCGCCGAACTGTGGCCCCTGTAAATCCAATGCGGCCAAAGCCGCAGGATTCCAGTAGCCCGCCATCACAGAATTAGTACTAGCGACCGTTGCGTTCCCCATTCCTCGCGCACGCGCACCAATACCAATAGACAAGAATTCGTTAGAGTACTTTTGAGCAAAGTTATCCGTCGGGCCAATAAAAAGACAAAGGAATAGAAACAGAAATATCGATAATTTCATTCGTAAAATCTAGCGTTTGCAAAAGCGCAGTTAAACTGTATAGGAGTACAAACGAAAACAGCCAAGAATTAGTCTTTAGCTAAACCTGTAATATCATATTATTAGTTCGGTATCTATATAGTCTCTACTTATGTTCTAAATGTGTTTATCTTTGAAAACAATACCGTATTCTTCCAACTCTGCCAATAGAGGGTCATAAACATATTTTTCCATAGGAACGCCCATACCCAATCCGTTGACTTCACCGTTCAGTACCTTTCTCAGCATAATCGCCATGGGTAGGCCTACCACTTTAGCCAAAGCGGTGTTAGTATGGTCTTCTCCCTTTACCTCCAAAGTAGAAATAAGGGTTTTTCGTTCCCCTTCTAAGATATAATCGTACTCGTGTTGCATCAGAACAACATCTCGGTCCTTTTTTGTCAAACTCCATTTATCCATCAAGACCGTCTCGAGCAGTAATGCAGGGGTGGCTCTCGAAAATTTAATCCGCCGTTTGCTAAATAGGCCTAACCATTCTAGTTGCTTCATCACCTTAGAAAATGGCGTGACGCCTAGCTTATTGGCCATTCGTTCCTTGACGGACCCGCCCGACTCGTTGACCAAATAGGCTTCCATCCATTCGTGGAAGGACATTTTTTCGGAGTCTAAAATAGGATAAGAACCGTCTGTTAAGCCGATTTGTACCAATGCGTTCCAGCCGTCGCAAAAACCAGGGTAGCGCAAGGTCGCTCGATAGATAGAAGGAATATCTTGTAAGCCGTAAATATCTTTGTACAATAAAGAGTCTCGATTAGCGTAGGCTTCGAATTCTCCGACGCCCTCAATGTTGACAGTTTTGTAAGATTGGAATAGTCGGTGGTAGGGGATATATTTCTTTTTACCTTTTTCTAAATATTGCGCCGTTCCCTGTCCCATTAAAACTAAGTTTCGAGGATTCCAAGTGAACTTAAATTTCCAAGGATTGTCTTGTAACGAATCGGGCGTGACGAGTCCTCCACCGTAGGAGCGAAAAGCAGTTAATTTCCCTCCCTGCGCTCGAATATCATCCAATCTTTTCTTGGCGGCGATGTGTTCTAGTCCAGGGTCCAAACTTCGTTCTCCCGTGAAAACCAATTCTCGGTCTCTGGCTTCGTCTCCCAGTCGGTACATTTCACGAGAGACGTAGGAAGAAGTGATACAGGGTTTTTGGAATTTGATGCAATCGTGCGCTACTTCCAAATGCAAGTGAGCAGGCAGCAAGGAGACTACCGCATCCGTACGCATCAAATGGTCTTTGCGGTCATTATTCTTAGAGACATCTAACCAAATGGCTCGGGCGTTTTTATAATCTTTAATTTTCGCTTTGGCGACATCTGGATTCGCATCCGCGACGGTTACGAACCAATTACTTTTAGCGGCTTCTTTGATAACGTAATCAATTAGCGCGTAAGAAGAACGACCCGCACCGATGATAAGAATATTATTCATTTTTATAAAATTACTATTCGATTGACAGAATGTAGAACTATATTTACTAGAAAGATATGAAAGAAACTCAGTTGCGCCAAATATATGGAATATTTAAAGGAAATAGCAAAATTTCGTTTGGTAGTTGAGCGAAAGTTTGGTCTCGTTAGTGTCAAAAGAAAGTAAAAGAAAAGATAGATGAAAAAGAGAACTTTACAAATATCGTGGCGAGAAGCCACTGAAATAGCCCAAATACCTGCTTCCAAAGCTACTTTATTAGCAATGGCCACTCAAAGTTTGCAAAATGCTTACGCTCCCTATTCCAACTTTTTGGTCGGTGCAGCCGTTCTATTGGAAAATGGAGTAATGCTAGGCGGTAGTAACCAAGAAAATGCGGCTTATCCAATGTGCCTATGTGCAGAACGTGTGGCGATTTCTGCGGCCGCATCGGCCTATCCAAACGTACTAATCACCAGTATGGCCATCACGGTGAAAGCACCGAGACAAATAATTGAGCGCCCCGCAATGCCCTGTGGGGCGTGCCGACAAGCCTTGTGTGAGTTGGAAAATCGACAGAAAAAACCCGTCGAATTGGTCATTAGAGGAGAGGTTGGTCCCATCTATTTGTTCGATTCTGTTAAGGAAATATTACCTTTTTCATTTGACGCTACTTTTCTGTAAAAAAACTGAACAAGCTATTGCTATTTACGTTACTATTTTGCAACCTTAGCGTCAGAAATAAGGTAGGATTTTTTCAAAAGATTAGACCTCGCAAGAGCTTAGCCAGCGTAAGCTATTACAAATCCTGGTTAGCCTAAAAATCAATACAATTCAATACTTCCCAACAAATCTTTATTTACGTTTATATTTGCAATTTTTTATCATAAGACTTAGATTTTTGGTACACTTTACAAAGCACTCTCTTCCCTTGGAAGAACGATGGTTTTGTGAAATAAGCTAAAATATAAGTTCTAAAAAAACACATTCATAATTTATGTTAGAAGGTACTGTTAAATGGTTTAGTTTAGAAAAGGGATATGGATTCATCAAGCGAAAAGGAGGCGGAAAAGATGTCTTCGTTCATATCAATGAAGTTCTAGACTCAGGCTATAAAACGCTCTACGAAAAAGAAGAAGTAGAGTTTGAAATTATTGAAAACGACCGAGGCCAAATTTGTGCCACCAATATTACGGCGTTCGAATACGTAGATGAATAACCAACCCATCTCTTGAGATTACGGATTAGAGGGGCTTGTTTTACTTTCCCGCTAGTGTAACGTTTTTCTATTATACCTTAATTGTAAGTTCTTAATCGGCATACTTTAGCACAACTTGAAAAGTTGTTTTACATGGTGCCGTTGCTTGTAATACCACTCCCCGAGTTGTACACGAATAACTTCATTGAGAACTTACCCTTAATAAATATAAGCTACTGATAATCAGTTGTCAACTAAATTGATTACAAGGTAGCCTCTAACCCTATTTTCTTTATTCTAGCGATTTTTTCACCAAAAATCAATATCCTTTTATCCTGTGTCAGCATAGAGGGATAGCTGGCAAGTTTCTGTTCTATACTCACCTCTGGCAATTTTTACAGGTATCTCTTATTATCTATTAAAGTAGTATGTATTCGTTCATATCAAACGTTTAACATCTGATTAACAAAAATTCAAATTTCATAAGACGCAAATCCTTTCTGTTGGTACTACCTTTGTAATAAAGAATACAAACGCAGCGTTTTAGAGATATAGAAAAAGCCTTATTTTTGCGCTGCTTTTTGACCAATGGACAAAGGGAAAAATAAGTTAACGAATACTTATACTGGTGAGATTTGAGTAATAATTTGCACAGATTCAAAATGGTAAATAATAACTATTTCAAGTTTTTTACGTTTTGTATTATGCCTGTTTTTGTCAGGCTCGCATTTTATCCTCTAGATTTCATCCTTTTTATAATCACACAAATTAAAATTAAAATGAAATTAAGAATTTCTTTTTTGAGTTTAATGGCTGCTGCTTTGTTTATGGTATCTTGTGGTGGTGGCGACGCTTCCGTTAGAGATGAAGCCAAGAAGGCTATTACACCTGCTGCACCAGCCGCACCAGCACCCGCTGCTCCGGCAACACCTGCTACACCCGCTGTTCCTGCTGGACCGACTACAACTATGTCTTTTGACGAACTAGAGTACGATTATGGTACCGTAACTGCTGGTGAAAAAGTACAGTACGGCTACAAGTTTACCAACACTGGTTCTGAGCCATTAATTATCAGTAACGCCAAAGGTAGCTGTGGATGTACGGTTCCAGAATGGCCAAGAGAACCGATTGCACCAGGAGAATCTAGCGAGATTCTAGTACAATTTGATTCTAGCAACAAGAGCGGTAACCAATCTAAGCGTGTAACGATTACAGCGAATACGAACCCTGCGCAAACGTTTTTGACTATCAAAGGTATCGTCAACAAGCCAGAAGCTGCTCAGTAATTATTTGGTTGTTAGTTGATTGCTTAATCAACCAATACTTATTATGTACGATAAAAAAGACCGTTTTCATTAATTTGAAAACGGTCTTTTTTATTTTCTGTAGGCTCTGCTAAATTACACAGCTAATTAAATCATTTAAGCAAATAACTCCTAAAATCCGTATCTTCGTGCGAATTTTTGAAAATGGTGGCTTTTGTCAAATTAAATACTAAGGATTAACAAAAAAATAAGCGATAGTTTCCGAGTAAAACAAAGGTTGAAAAATTAGTATTTTGCCTAGCGAGTCACTAATCAACTCGTAATCACAAGTCACTACACTACTATTCACAAAAGACAGCGAAAAAATGACTGGCGGACTTATCACAGAAGATTACATTAATACCTTTATTGACCGAGCACTTGAAGAAGATATTCAAGATGGAGACCATACTTCTCTGGCTTGTATTCCTGTCGATGACCGAACCAAAGCCAAATTATTGGTTAAGGACGACGGAGTAATTGCAGGAATTGAATTGGCCCAACGTATTTTCCAAAAGGTGGATGCCCAATCATCTTTAGAAATTTATAAGAAAGATGGAGATGCCATTCGCTACGGCGACATCGCTTTCGAGGTAGAATGCAACTCTAGAGCCCTATTAATGGCAGAGCGATTGGTCCTAAATACTATGCAGCGAATGAGTGGCATTGCTACGCTATCGAATCGGTTTAAATTTGAAGTAGAGGATTTGCCCGTCCAGATTCTGGATACTCGAAAAACGACGCCCTTACTGCGCTTTTTAGAAAAATGGGCCGTCAAAGTAGGTGGCTGTTCCAACTATCGCTACGGTCTATACGACCGCATTATGATAAAAGATAACCACATTGACGCTTGCGGAGGTATTAAAGAAGCTATTAAAGAAGTTAATCAATATCTAACGGCGAACAAGCTAGCTTTACCCATTACCGTCGAAGTTCGGAATTTGGTGGAACTGCACAAGGTATTGGACATTGGGAAAGTCGATAGAATTATGTTGGACAATTTCGAGATACCCTTACTACAAGAAGCCGTTGAGACTATTGGTGCTCGCTTTGAGACGGAAGCATCGGGTGGTGTCAACATTTACACCGTTCGAGAAATTGCCAAAACAGGCGTACAGTATGTCTCCGTTGGGGCACTGACCCATTCGGCAACGAGTTTGGATTTGAGTCTAAAAGTTGTCAAGTAGTTGAGAAGTCAGAGGTCAGACCACCCCACGGGCAGGGCTGTTAAGTTCTGTTTGACAAGCGGGAAAATGTTAAAGCCCGCCTGCTCCCGCTTGTCGGGCAGGTTTTTCCCAATGCTCGGAGATAGCACGGTGTAATTCCCCCTTTTGAAGGGGGGAGGGGGATGTTTCGTGCGAAATTACCGCTTAACATCCCCCTAGCCCCCTTCGAAGGGGGAAAATTCTGTGCAAAACTCCAGATTTTGGGTAAAAAAATAAATGCTTCAAAATTTGCAAAAATAGAACTTAA
>JBCCQK010000380.1:0-8577 GCA_039024375.1 Bacteroidota bacterium | reverse complement strand
TGAAAAAATAAATTGACTAGAAGAATTTTGAACCAGCCCGAATGCCTCGGGCGGGCGGGTTGAATCTTTTTTCTATACTTTTCCAAAGCATACAAAAAAGTATCCATTTCAAAATTGGTCAATTTATTTTTTCAGAGTTCCATAGATTTTAGGTTAGGGACGAGGAATTAAATAAACTACGCAAAATGACGTGGTTATTTATTTCGTCGTCCCTTAATCTGTATTTAGGTTTCCATTATTTTCGAAGGACCGATACGTTTATCGGCAAACATATTTGCGCACAATCAATGCCAATTAAATAATCCTCCACTTCACCATTAGGTTGAAAACCATAAGGCGTCATATTGTCTTGATTGCTAATGCGGATACGCCACCCTAATTGCCTACCAGTTATGGCGCTTTGTGGGATGGTGATTTCCACTATATCTGGTAAAGCGCCAGCACCATCATTCCAATCAAGGACCATTTCATCTACGCCATTAAAAGCACCATCCGCATTCCAATCAATCCATGCTTCTACATGAGCCGTGTTACCCGTAGTGTTTACGTAATTGAAAGGCAACCTAAACGTTAAATCAGGAACTAAATTAAGGCTAGCAAACATTGTTAGGCCATCTTCATCCACTCCATCTCCTAAGGCATTATTACTAGGTATCCCATCCAATTCACCATCTATGGCCATTCCTAATGATAAACCATCGATGATTTGATGAACAGGTCCATCATTTGCCCTTAGAGTTTGGTAATCATCCATACCTGTAGCGTTGGTCACATCTGGTAAATCACCCCAATCACAAGGAACCGTCCGCACTACTACGTAAGCAGTATCGTAACAATTGCCACTACTGCAACCACCTCCTACGGCGGTAATCACTCGGTAATAAGTCGTATCGGTAATACCTGCAGGTGGGTTATAGGTAGAATCCGTCGCACTTAGAATATCTGTAAACGTAATGGAATCTGTGCTACTCTGCCATTGGTAAGTAATAGTATTGCTGCCTGAAGCGGGTGTCGCTACCGTAAAGGCGGCAGGGTCTCCACCAACGCAAACCGTCTGATTGCTCTCAAGCGTGAAAACAGGAGCAGTAATGCTGCCTACTTCTATATTGACCGTGATAGTAAAAGCGCCACATTGTGCATTATTGTTTACTCCTGTTGACGATAGGGTAAATGTACCACAAGCATTCTGAGCAGTAATCGTAATTCTGTTATGACAAGTATCGTAGGATAGTCCAGTATTGGCATTTCCTGCTTGCCATGTCCCTTCTGCTATTGGTCCCGCACAGCTAATGATGTCTTGTAAGAAAAGCTCATCATTGATTGATGCGGCGCAAAGTGTGGTATCTATGGTAACATTATTATTCGTTGGGCAGCACTCCTTGACAATTCCAATGGCTTTAGGAGACCCTTGCTGTGGATTACCAATATTAAGGGCACTTAACTCATTTAACGCTGTATCTAAGACCGTCACACAGTTATCAAAACTGCCTAAATATAGTTTATTGGACGATCCACTATAGACGATTGCTCTGGCGCCCGAAAAGCCGAGTTGTCCATTCGTGGTATTAGCCGCAAAGGTATTATCTGCTTGCACTTGCTTAAGGAAGGTACCATCAGGGGCATACTTAGCTACAATTAGGTCTGCATTATTCCCTGTTCCAGTCTGATTTTCAATGATATAGAAATTACCGTCCATATCTCTGGTCATCCCCATCACGTTGATATCAAGGCCTCCGGTTCCAGTAACTGGGTTGACGGGCATAAATAAGGGCGTTCCACTATTTGTTGCTGGCTCGGTGTACAACGAAATATCTAAAGAGCCACTGTAAATCATAGGTGGGCCTTCCCGACTGGCAATGTACCAATTGCCATCATTAGTCGTGAATAAACCCCAGGCATTTGTGGTAGCAGGACCTGTTGGCGCCCAATTCATTTCGCCAATTTTCATTCCTGTACATACATCATAGGCAAAGATAACAGGCTCTGTTTCTCTAATGGCATACAATACATTATTCTCAATTACGATATTAGAAACAATGCTTCGATTTTCAGCACTGAAAACATCATTGTCCATTAAATTACCAAAAGCATCTATGCGGTTGAAAGGACCATCGCGGAAGCTATCCGCAATGTAGATATTCCCATTTACATCTTGCCCGATACCATGCTGGAAAAACACATCTGGATTATCCAGCCACGGACTTCCAATTTCCGTCACGCCACCTGTAGTAGGGTCGATACGAAATTTATGGGTGACATCTTCATCTACGTCGTTAACATAAAGATATTCTGTACATTCGCAACTAAAGGCGCAATCTTGTTCGTTCATCCTCACGACTACATCTCGGAAGCATTCGTTGGAGGTATTATATACCCGAATGGTATAATCCTGTGAACCACTTGGATTGGGTAAGTTCATTGCAATGGTATCAGGAAAGCTACCTAATGCTGTGGCATTAGTATAAGTATCCGTTCCGCCATCATCATCGAAAGTACTGCCTACTGACCAATGATAGCGGTCCGCATTATTAGCCTCCGAGATTTGTAGATAACCATTACTTAGAGCTACTCCATTTACACAGGAAGGCTGAATAGCAAAGGCAGCTACATCTGGACTAGCATTTTGCACAATATTGACGGTAATATCCGTCGTGCAAGTACTATCCGCCCCAAAAAGTCTTACGGTATAATCTTGATTTGGGAAACCTACGGGTAATCCAGTTACTAACGCTACGCCTCCACTAATCGGCGTAGCAGTAACATAAGTGGTATTGCCGATATAATTAGCGCCCACACTATAATCATAGCGTCCCCCTGCTGCTGAACTCGCAATGGTTAATACTCCATCTGCTCCACAAGTATAGGATGCCGTTACGGTTCCAATTGGGTTTTCATAAATGACTACTTCTACTGGCAAAATAGTTGAACAGCCCTCATTATTTTCCGATTTAATATAATAAGTCGTACTTCCTGAAACGGGATTGTTCGCAGCGACCAAAGCGCGTTCATCTTGCCAAAAAGTAGTCGTCGTGCCATCATTGCTTACTATTGCCGTATTTAAATCTACCGTTGCGGTGCCCGTTGCATTTTGACAGGCTTTAATATCTTGAACGACTAAAGTTGGGCTGTTATTAACTTGGACTGCTACCTCATCTGTATGCGTACAGCCTGCTAAGTCAGTATAAGTAAGCGTATAAACCGTATTTTGAGTAGGGCAAACCGTAGGTTGATTGAAATTAGTCGATACTAATGTAGCATCTGCTGGGTCGGCTGACCATTGATAGGATATGCCCGAAACTCTGGATGTTCCGAGTTCTACACATTCCCCTTCACAGATTTCTTTATCAAATCCAGCTATATTTTCTAAGGCTTTGCCAATATTGACCGTAGTGCTTGCTGAAGACGTACAGCCTCCCGTGTAACTCACAGTCGCCGTGTAGGTATATTGCCCCGCTGGCGCGGCAGAAATATCTATGGTCGGTTGACTCGCAGTAGTACTACTCAAATAGCTCGTCGCCGAGGCAGGGTCAGCAGTCCAGACGACACTTCCACTTACAGATGAGAAATCATTTAAGGGTAGTGTGGTATCATCCCCCTCGCAAAAATTAAGCGTGGTGGGCAAATCGGCAGCGTAAGCCGCGGCGGGTACATTTACAGCATAAGTACGAACGCATCCTGAAGTATGCGTTGCGGTTAGCGTATAAGTCGTAGCAATTGTTGGACGAACAGTAATGGTAGAAAAATCCGATTCATTGGCAATAAGATTAGTATAATTATCCCAACTAAACGCCCACTCTCTTTTTTCCGTATCCGTTAAATTGTTTATTCCGATAGTAACATCTCCAGCACAGGGTACAGCAGGAGCTAAATCAACTGTAGGTTCTGTGGGTGCACTAACCGTTATAGAAGCATTACTGGTACACGTACCCTGTGTGACCGTTACGCTATACGAACCAATATCATCGACCACAATCGAGCTTGTCCCTTGACCTGATACAATGCTAGGACCTGACCACGTATAGGTATTATTTGGATCATTGGGCGTAATAGGTCCTATGGTAATCTGCCCGCCTGAACATAAAGTAGTAATTGGAGGGAAGCCAATCGTTGGACTACTGCTAGCTGTGTAGATAACAGAATCTACCAATTGACAATTGGCTGCCGTCAAGCCATTAGTAGCTTCTAAATATAAAATAATGGTTTGCCCTGCCGTAGTTGCGGGTAAAGTAGCAGTAGTCATCGCGGCAGTATTATCGCCAAAACTTACGCCCGTAGGTGGAACTGCTGTCCACTGATAGGTATATCCTGGTGTAGCTTGGTTTGCGCCAATATCAACAGTTGCCCCTTGGTCGCAGAAAGTATCATCTGCACCTGCATTTACTGCCACTGGGGTGATGACTAGTTGAACGGTATCTAGGGCAAAACATCCCGTCGACGGGTCAGTTACTTGAACGTATAATTCTGTATCCGTACTTAGACCTGCTACAGTGGGTAATCCTTTACTCGTATCGGCTAGCGTAGCAAATGCCTCGCTAGGCGACCAGGCATAGTCCAACGCTGGCTGCTCTGGGTCACCCAAAATAGTATATTCTACGCCTTGGCAAACCGCTTGAGGACTTGTGTAATCTATACTAGGCGTAGAAATCGCTGCTGGAAATACTCGAATATCAATATTACAAGTATCTCCAACCGTTGGATTTTCGTAAATAAAGGTCAATACATAATCTACCGCTACATTCCCAGAAGGGTCAGCATGCACTTTGGCAGGATGTGGTCCTGTGCCTGATAAAGTATCTCCAGTAACAGCATCGAAGAGTTCATTATTCAAAGGTGAGCCATCTAACCGAGACCAATAATATCTACCATCTATACGCACATCTGCGGGTCCAATATCATTTTCTACTCCTCCACAGAATACAGTTGGCACATTACCCAAAGCCAAATCACAGGCTGGTCCCGAACCACAGCAATAATCCAATCTTGCGGTATCCGTGCGCATACAACTAGGGTCAGCAGTATTGAAGCTCGTTCTAACGTAAGTAATCGTATAACCATATTGTGCAGCATAGCCATTACCAGGTGTACCTGCATTAACTATTAAATGGGAAGAATCTGGATAAACAATCCAAGATAAGGCTTCGGCATCCGTAGGGACACCTGTATTACCTACATTGCCAGGGTCATCTTCCACCGTAGCTGTCCAACTATAACTAATACCGGGTTCAGGGTCAGTTCCATAAGGTCCAGCCATCAGCGTGAGGCTATTATCACAGCCATTGGCTAAACATCGGTTAGACTCAAAGGATTGATTGGGTTGGCGATAGATAATGACTTGTTGCGTCGTCGTTGCTACACAACCTGTATTTCCCGTAGTAGCTAGAAGCGTATAATTTCGGACGTTTACGCCAGCAGGTGCGCCAGCGGAAGTGACATTCGTATTGACATCTGTATCATCAACCAATCCTAAGCCAGGTGCCCATTCATAGGTTACGCCCGACTCGGTTATGATAAGTGAAGTATCTACGGATAAATCTGTTCCCAATTTAGCCGTTTCGCCTTGGCAAAGCTCTATGGTTGGTAAGACGGGCAATGGATCAACTACATCGTTGAAAATTTCTATGCTATCTACCAAACAGCCGTTGAAGCTCAGGTATTTCATCGTAGAATCCCCTACCGTTAGCCCATGCGTAAAAGTAGGTCGCACCGCATTGGGATTACTCAGTCCCGTAGCAGGTGACCATAGGAAGCTATTGGTTGGAAAGTTGATGTAATCTAGTGGCAGAGAAGAGGGACCAATTTCTATGGTGGCTTCACCACAAGTAAATTTGGAGTCTGATTCTATATTTAAGGCTAAGTTTTCTATCACCAAAGTATCAAAGCTCACGCAACCACGGCTATCGGTGACTTGTAGAATATAATCACCTGCCTCTCCGACGGATAAAGCAATCGGCGTACTGCTATTCGCTACTTGTCCTTGAATACCAAAGATGGTAGTTTCTAAATCATTCTGCGTAGTGAGTTTATAATCATAGGGTCCTGATTCTCCGTCGGGGCTGATAGTGATATTAACATTCAAATTGATAGTCGTACTACCTGCACAAATGCCATAGACGCCCTCTGGAATATCAGTGGCATGCGTTATATCATCAGAGAAAGTAAGTGAAATTACATTGGATTCATTTTCAATATCACAACCTGGCACACAAAGACCTTGACCATAAGGCGTTTGGCGCACTAGGCGTCGATAAAAATAGGTACCTGCCGTAGCAGATGCCTCAGGGACTAAGGTTTCTACATTAGAATCCGCAATATCCGTCCAAGGTCCCGTGGCAGAAGTACCAATTTGCCATTGATAATAAGTCGGCGTGGGTGCGGGGCTATCATCGGCAGGTCCTAACACTTCTGGTGTGATGTAATTGGTAGGTGTTCCTTCAATAGGCAATGCAACAGAGTTCAGGCAGAAATTAGTCACCGCAGGCGTTGTAATGGTATTTGTACCCGTTTCCATGACGGGGTAGTTGAACGCCATTAAGACGCCATTACGGTGAACACTAGCCGCATTCGAACTTCTACCCATTGGTGTAATATCATAGCCAGATAAAACCTGCGTTCCGTCATTACTAAATGCTGTGGGAGTAACGGGATATTCATTTGACCCTCGTACAAACCCAGACATATAAGCGTTACATCCTTCTACTTCTAATTCAAATAAATAATTCTCTTGATTATTTAGTGCTGCATTACTTTTTTCACCAAAAGTCATTTCCGTACCATAAACCAATTCCAAATTACAGTCCAAAATGCCATAGTAAGCCTTCGGTCTGCCTGGGTCAGAAGCACTGCTCAATGCCCCAGGGGTGGTGGGTTTAACAACCAGGCTTCGGACAGCGGTAAAGTGAATACGACCGTAATCGTCCAATTCAACATCGGTGTAGGTTTGAAAGGCACCTTCAGAGGCATTAATCCCAAAAGGATTAGCCGTTTGAACGAGCGTGGTCAAATCAGGGCTTAATTCAAAGACCTGTCCACCGCCTTGGGTAGCAATGACGTTTCCATTCGGGCGGAGGGTCAACGCAGCGGCAGTTGGATTGAAATCACTAATGATTGGTAAGAAAGTAGAACCTAACACGTTACCGTTGGCATCGAAACGGATTACTTGGTTCGCCACTGAAAGATCAACTGATGGAACATAAGCATTGGCGGGTACGTCAACGCCAACTACGGACTCTGTTGTGTAGTTGAGTAAAATCATGTAGAGATCGCCGTTGGGAGCAACTCTGGTATCAATCACAGATCCAGAATTATTGACGTTGGCAACGTCTATCCAGGTAGCAAACCGGGTGGTATTATCCGGATTGATAATGGTAAAATAAGTAGCTTGCGGAGTGACGCCATTAGGGGTGGGGGCTTGATCTAAAGAGGTAGCTAAGGCATTGGGCGAGGTCGGAAAATTCATGGGTTGTCCGTCGTTTCGCTGGAAATAACCATCCCAATAAACCGTGCCATCCGCCCCAATTTCTAAATGTTGACCGAAGGTGGTAGCACCGTACTGAGCCAAGGACCTTACCCGACCCAAACCCGCATCAAACAAGTACGAACCATAGAGCAAGTCTCCATTGGTATCAAACTTCGCGATAATTGGGGTAACGTCTCCATTTGTATTAAAAGGAGGAGCGTTCGGATGCTGAGCATCAGGGGTGATGAGCTCGGGTGCGGCACCAACGCCAACACCTTCAAAAATACAAACAATTTCGCCCGTAGGGCTAAGTTCCATTTCTGTAGGGCGGAAGGCACCGTTTCCTGATGCTGCGTTATCACCGCCGGTAAACACCCGTACCCATTCCAAGGTACTACCATCTGCGGAGTATTTACTAAGGTATGAATACTGCTGGGATCCAGGCTTAAAATTACCGTAGTATTCAATATCTGTGGTAGGAAAAGTTGGAGCCACGTTATCTGCTGTTCCTATCGAGAAACCATAAATGGCTCCACCTTGCTCTTTTTCTATGGCCATGGTCCAAGTTGCCCCTTCTCTGAACTCATTTTGAGTGGTGAATTGCGACCATTGGAGCGACTGGGCTTGCATTTTAGAGACGAAGCTTAGACCTAACAATAACATCAGGAATAATCCAAAAAAATTAGATGTGGGTAAAATGAATTTACACTTTAATTGCCTATTCATGAAAATAAATTTGCGCTCTTTGACATTTTGATACTTTTCGCTAATATGCAAAATTCTTTGAGCAAGTTATCGCCTTTATGTAAGGTAAAGGGAATAGCTTATTCCAAGAACCCTTCAAATATTCAGGGAGCAGGAATAATAGATTTACCATTATGGCAATGGATGTGCTTACTACTCCATCAAAAAACTAAAGCCAACTATATTACTAGGAATATAGTATTCCATAATGATTCACTTTGTGGAGGAGAGATTAACCTATTCTCATAAGTGGGGGGAATAAATCACCATGCCATGTTGCTAGGTGACTAAGTATAAGATAGAGTGTTAGCTATGGAAATCACTTATCCGCATTTAGTCCTTAAAGACAATGATTTAAAACATAAATGATTTCAATT